>JBKPMM010000001.1:0-3797 GCA_046732155.1 Chloroflexota bacterium
CGTTTGTGGCTGCCTGACTGGCCGCTTCGCGACCGGTTGGTGCGCGCTTACCGGCCGATCACGGTGCCACGCGTTGCCATTCCGGCAGATACGGCACGTGGACGTCGAGCTTCCGGTCGTTCCCCGAGCCGGTCGGATCGAGGAGCCAGAGCTCGCTCGAGGCGCCCGTGCCGTAGAGCGCGAGGACGGACGTGCCGTCGGGCGCCCAGGCGGCCTCTGTGGGGCTGCCGTCGGCGAACTTCTCGCCGATCCTGACCGGAGCGCCGCCGGCGGATGAGACGACGCCCCAATGATCCCCATCCGCCTCGAAGAAGTCGAAGAGTATGGACGCGCCATCGGGGGAGAGCCAGGCGCGGTTGATCGAATACGGCTTGGGGAAGGCATCGTCCGGGACGCGCAGATCAGCGCGCTTGACGAGGTCGAACAGATGGAGCCGTCCCTCGGCGCCCGATCGCCATTCGACCCAAAGGACCTTCGTGCCGTCGGCTGAAGGGGCGATCGTGTTGATGCCGTGAAAATCTTTCGCGGCGATCAGCGGTTCAAGCCCCGTTCCATCGGCATTGACGATGAAGAGCGCACATCGGTCCGTAGCGGGGTCTCCCGGACACGCCTGTCCGGGCTGCTCGGCGGCGATGAACACGATGCGGCCATCCGGTAGGAAGCGCAGTGTCATGACGTTCCGCCCCAGCGGCGCCGTGGTCACCGGGGAACCGTCGGTCGCAGCGACGTGGATCGAGGCGGCGCCGTCTTCGTCCGCAAGGAACGCAAGCTTCGACCCATCAGGCGACCACTCGGTCCCGCCGATGGACCGGTACATCCCAGCCAACGTCGTTGGATTCGATCCATCGAGATCCTCGACGACGATCGTCGACAGCTGAGGCGTCGTCTCGACGAGCGCGACACGCCGCCCGTCACGCGACAGTGCCGGATCGCGGATCGCGTCCGATGCCGCAAGGACCGTCGCCTGCGCCCCGGACTTCGGGTCGAGCGAGACGATCGAGTCGTCCGTGCCTCGGTACATCAACAGGCCGTTGCCTGCGGGCCCGAACGGCGCCGGTACTCGGTTCCGCGAACCGGCGTACAACGCCAGACCGGCAGCGATCAGCGCAACCACCAGCGCAAGGACGAGCACGGGTCTCCATGGGAAGGACCGCATCGAGAGCGGTCGTGCCGTGATCTCCACGGGAAGCCACCTTTCAGGGAAGCTCCAGGCCGGACGCTGGGTCGCCCCCTCGGTCTGGCGGAGCATGTCGTCGAAGTAATCGGGCACACGCGCGGGGGCGAGCTCGGTCATGAGCTCCGGGATCGATCGCTCGAACCGTTCGAAGGTCGTCATGCGAGCTGCCCTCGGGCGACTGGCGCGCTCTCGGGGTCGATATCCGCCAGAGCCGATCGCATCAGCGTCATCGACCGGTGAAGGCGCGACTTGGCGGTGCCCACGGGGATCTGCAGCGTCGCTGCGATCTCGGGCACCTCGAGGTCGAAGTAGTAGCGCAGCACGACGACCGCCCGTTGGTCGGGCGGCAGCCGGCGAAGGATCTCATCGAGCAGATCGCGCTCGGCGGCCCGGGACGAGGTGTCATCGATCGACGGACCGTCCGTCGACGTCAGCTCGACCTCGATCGGACGCCGTCCGCGCCGTCGAAGGATGTCGATGCACGAGCGCGCGACGAGGCTTCGGAGCCAACCCTCGAAGCGATCCGGATCACGGAGGGATGGCAGGCTTCGCCACGCACGGATGAACCCGTCCTGGACCGCGTCTCGCGCGAGATCGTGGTCCCGGAGGATCAGTCGGGCAGCAGCGTCCAGCCGCGCGACGAACAGGCCGGCAAGCACCGCAAAGGCGTCATGATCGCCTCGCTGCGCTCGTTCGACGAGTTCTCGCTGGTCCACGACCCACCCGACTACACGGTCGGCGCGGCGATGTCGTCGCGCTCAGATGGTAGTCGTCGTGAGTGGGCCGAAACGTTCCATGGGGCTTGGGCGCACGATCGCTCCGCCGTGGCCCCGGATCGCGCCGCCGTTGGCGGATCGCGCCCCGGGCTACGTCCCGCGGTAGTACGAGGTCTGCTTGCGCGCCGCGAAGAGCCCGATTCCCCAGGTCCCGAGGTCGATCAACAGCCCGAAGAGCAGGAAGATCCAGTTCACGATCGTCATCCCATTGGGCGACGCCAGGCCGTAGATCAGGGTCGTCCATGGCAGGAAGATGAACCCGAGTAGGAACAGGAACGGCGAGCCATAGAGATTGGTCCAGAACGTCGGATCGTTGTACCAACCGACGAGCAGTGCGAATCGCGGGATGATCGCACCGAAGATGGCCATCATGGGTCGGTAACCTCCCTCGTCCCCTCGACGCGTCGGCCGGATAGCCGCAGCGTCGCCATGCGGCCTAGCGCGGCTATGTTGACCGCCGACGCTCGTCGCGAGCGGCAGGATGACTGGCCCGATAGTGCGCGGCTAGGGTGTCGTCCCCCCAGTCGTTCGCGAGGTCACGCCACACCGCGTGGATGTGATTCGCGCCGTTCTGGGTGTTGTCGTACTCGATGAGCAGTCGCCGCCCCAGCACTGCGTAGTAGTGACCGCGGCCGGGCTCTGTCGATCCCGCCCAGGCGAACGTCGTGTCAGGGAGTCCGTCGGCGACCGCTCGGTGCCAGTCTTCCGCCGCAACGTCGTCACGAGCGCGGCCGAGGTAGTGCCGGATCAGCGCCTCGAAACGGCCCTGGGACCCTGCCGACATGTGGCGATACGCGAGCCCGCGGGGCACCCGACCGGCATCAGCGCGGGCGGCATTCGACGTGAGGATCTCCGGCGGTGCGACAGGATCGACGATCGCGACGGCGCGCGCGTCCGCGCTGAGGCTCGTGATGAGCTCACGCGCGAGGGACTCCTCCCCCGTGAGCGTCCGTTCGCCGGCACGTGGACCGGTCGGGATGACCGCCGGGTTGGCGCCCAGGAACGATGGCGTGCTCCCGACCACCCGCCCATCGACGACCGTCATGTGGATGCCGACGTGATGTCCGCCGACCCGCAACATCCAGGGCGCACCCGCCGCCGCGCCAGGGTCGCCGAAGACCGAGAACCAGTACAGCGCCGGATCGCGTCGGGGCCCGTTGGCGCGGCCGGCCGCTCGTTCGATCGAACCCAGCACAGTCTCGAGCGCGATGATCGCAGTGACCTCGCTCGCGCCGCGAGCGCTCATGGCGGCGCGGAGGATCGCCATGGCCGCCTCGCGCTGGCCGTCCTCCATGTCACGAAGCGCCAGTCCTTCGCGGTCGCCGGGTGTGAAGGCCCAGGCGAACCGGTCCTCGTCGCCGAATGTGAACGTCGCCGCGGCCCGTTGGTCAGCGTCGAGCAGCGCGAGCCAATCGATGACGGACCGCGTGAGATCGCCGGCCGTCATCTCGTCGACTTACCCGAAGAGCGTCTGCTGGCCGTACCCCGGCGCGCCTTCGAGCTCAAGCATGCGCCGCTTCGTCGCGAGACCGCCCGGCGCCGAGAACCCGGTGAGCTTTCCGTTCGCACCGACGACACGATGACATGGCACGACGATCGGGAACGGGTTGCTGGCGAGTGCCGCGCCGACGTCGCGTGCGCCATCCGGCCGACCGATGGCGCGGGCGATCTCGCCGTAGGTCACGGTCGATCCCGGCGGGATCGCGCGAGTCGCGGTGTAGACGGCCTGCCGGAACTGGTCGATCCCGCGCTCATCGAGCTCGACGAACGCCAAGTCGAGCGTTTGGCCAGCCATCACGGCCTCGATGCCCCCGATGGCGGCCTTGATCGGGTCGGGGACATCG
>JBKPMM010000002.1:0-10449 GCA_046732155.1 Chloroflexota bacterium
GTGCGGGTGGCTTCGAGCAGCAGCCGGGCGGCCTCCGCCGTCGCGGACGCCGACGCCTCAGCTCGCGTCGCTGACTCAAGGGCGGCTCTGGCGGCCTCCGCGGTGTCGGCCGCCGCCCTCGATGCCTCCTCGGCGGCACGAACTGCAGCTTGTGCCGCCTCCTGGCCGCGCCTGGCGACGGCGAGGTCACGCTCCGCCTCGCGCCACTTTTCGAGTGCGTCGGCGGTCGTGAGTTTTTCAGGCTGCGGGGTGATGTCGGCCATCGGGTCTCCGTGACGGTCGGCAGGTCGGCAGGTCGAGGATTACAAGAGAGCGGCTCGCCGCGCAAGTCGCTCGGGCATGATGGCCCGCATGGGAGCGCAGCACGGGACGGAGGTCGTGACCGTCGGCGAATGCCTGGCGGCATTCGTCGCGGCCGACCCGGGGCCGCTCGCCGAGGCGCGCGCGTTCGTCCGACACATCGCCGGGGCAGAAGCGAACGTCGCCGTCGGGCTCGCCCGACTTGGACACGCCGTCGCGTACATCGGCCGCGTCGGAGGCGACGGCTTCGGGACGGCGATCGTTCGCGCGCTCCGGGCCGAAGGGGTCGATACGCGCTACGTCACCAAGGACGACGCCGCGCGCACCGGCATCATGTTCCGCGAGCGCCGCGTCCTCGGGGCGATGGACGTCGTGTACCACCGCTCCGGATCGGCCGGGTCACGAATGACGACCGAAGACGTCGACCGAGCGGTCGACGACGGCTTGTTCCATGAAGCGCGATGGCTGCACCTCACCGGGATCACCCCTGCCGTGTCCGCATCCGCACGCGCCGCGACCATGCGCGCGTTGGACGCCGGCCGTCGCGCCGGCGCGACGATCAGCCTCGACATCAACCTCCGGCGGCGCCTGTGGTCCGACGAGGACGCCGCACCCGTGATCCGCAATCTCGCCTCGCGCGTCGATGTCGTCCTCGGCAGCACCGACGAGCTCGCGCTCATCGCGGACGTCGACCCCGAGACCGCCCCGGAGGATCTCGTGGATGCCGTGGCGGCGCTCGGACCCGCGACCGTCGTCGCGAAGCTCGGTCGAGACGGCGCTCTCTGCCGCGACGGCGAGCAGCTCGTCGTCGAACCCGGGATCGCCGTCCCCCAGGTCATCGACCCGGTCGGCGCGGGCGACGCGTTCTGCGCCGGGTTCATCGCGGGTCGCCTCGACGGGGTCGATCTCGCGACGGCGCTCCAGATGGGCAATGCATGCGGTGCGCTCGCGGTCGCAGCGAGCGGCGATCAGTCCGGGCTGCCCGATCGAGACGAGCTTGCTCGCCTGCTCGCGGGCGGCCCCGACACGCTGCGCTGAACGGACGCATCCCAGGCGCCGATCTCGTCTCGCACGCGGCCGGACGTCTCGGGAAGTGTCGCGCCTCGAGCCAGACGATCGAGCGCGAGCAGCGCAGCGCCAGCGACGGGCGGCGCGGTCAGGCGCAGCACACGGCCAGCAGGCGCGATGGCGCCGATCCCGGCGTCGATGCGGTCGTAGAAGCCGGCGTCGCGGGTCCGGAAGACGCCGCCTGCAAGCACGATGTCGGGGTCTTCTCGAGTCAGGCGGAGGCGACGGATCATGGCACCGGCCATCGCCACGATCTCGTCGGCGAGGCGATCGACGATCTTGCGAGCCTCCGGGTCGCCAGCGCTGGCGGCCGCGAACACGACCGGCGACAGCTCGCCGATCTGCCGATACCGGATGCGACCGTTGTAGAAGGCGTCGGTCACCGCCGCTGGCGTCTTCAGTCCCCAATGCGCCGGGACATCACGCTCCAACCGCGTGCGCGGCCCACGACCATCGCGCGCGCGGACAGCAGCGGCCAATCCGGCCCACCCGACGTCGGTCCCGCCGCCCCAATCGCCTGAGATCTCACCGAGCGCGTCAAGGCGGACGCTCCGTCCGTCGGGGGCGACGCCGGCCGCATTGACACCCTGCCCGCAGATCACGACGACGCCCCATGCGCGGTCCGTCCCCGCCCGCAGCGCCCCGAACGCGTCGTTGACGATGTGCTGATCAGCCGCGAAGCCGCGCTCCTCGAGCGCATCCGACAGGAGCCGCACGTCGGCGCGAGTGTCCGCCCCGGCCAGCGAGTAGACGGCGAGGTCGGGCCTCGCGTCGATGGACGCACGCGCCACCGCCTCGGCGACCAACGCCGCCAGCCGCTCCATCCCGCGGCCGAGCCCGACGGCCTGATGCGAGGACGTCTCCCCGCGCACCGCTGCCAGCAGACGGCCCGCCTCATCGACGATCGCCACGTCCGTCTTCGAGTTCCCGCCATCGACGGCGAGGACCGTCCTCACGCCAGCGCGTCCACCTGCACGAACGTGGCACCGGCAACGCGGAGGTCGTCGATGAGCGGCACCAATGCGCGCTCGGTCGCGACGGTCCACGGGTGGAGGAGCAGCACCGCGCCGTCGCCGTGCGCGACGGCGTCAGCGGCCATCTGCCGCGCCATCCCACGTCCCCGCGTGCTCGGCCGCCAGTCGAAGCCCTCCACGTCCCACGACACCTCCCGGTAGCCGAGTCGTGCGATGGCGGCTTGCACCCGCGGATCGTCGAACCCGGCCTTGAACGGGCAGCGGAACCACGGTCGGGGGTCCACGCCCGTCACCGCGACGATCGCGCGCTCCGCGGCGCGCACGTCCGTCCTCAATCCCACGTCAGAGAGGAGCGGCATCCGCGCATGGTAGAAGGAGTGGTTCCCGATGAGATGCCCGCGCTCGACGACCGATCTCGCCAGTTCGGGATATGCCTCCGCCCAGCGCCCCTGCATGAAGAAGGTCGCCGGAACGTCCTCCGTCGACAACGTGTCGAGCACGCGTTCCGTGCCCCCGACGCGGTGAGGGCGATCGGGATGCTCCGCGTCGAACGTCAGGGCGACACGGAACGTCATCGTGCGCGGAGTACGTCGTGCCGGGCGAGGGCCCCGTACGCGAACGTCACTTCTCGACGCCGGTGATGACGATGCCGCGCGTGAAGAAGCGCTGGGTCAGGAGGAACGCGATGACCGGGATGACCAGCGTCATCAGCGTGCCCGCCTGGATCAACCCCGGTTCGCGGTAGTAGATGCCGTTGAACCGTTGTAACCCGAGCGCGACGGTCTGCAGGTCGACCTTGCCGGCCGTGTAGATCAATGGCCCGAAGAAGTCGTTCCACGAGTACACGAGGTGGAAGACGGCGACCGCGACGATGACCGGCCATGCCTGTGGCAGCACCACGGAGACGAGGGTGCGGAAGGGTCCGGCGCCATCGATGGCGGCGGCTTCGTCGAGGTCCGTCGGGATCGTCATGAAGTACTGGCGCATGAGGAAGACGTCGTACGCATTCGCGAAGAACGCCGGCACGAGCAGGGGAAGCCACGTCCCGACCCAGCCCATGCGTTGGAAGATCGTGTAGGTCGGGATGATCGTCACGGCCGCGGGAAGGAAGATCGTCGCGATCAGCAGCGTGAACAGCAGGCTGCGCCCCGGGAACCGGAACCGCGCGAATCCGTACGCGACGAGCGTGCACGAGATCAACGTCCCGATCGTCGAGATCAGGGCGATGATCACCGTGTTCAGCAGCAGCCGCGGGTAATCGATCAGGTCCCAGACCTGCCCGAAGTTCTCCCAATGCGGCGCGAACTGCCACACGGGCTCCAGGGTCCGCCAGGACCCTTGCCAGACGATCGGGGCAGCGCTCGGATCCTGCGGGTCGATGAACGTGCTCTGACGCCGGAGCGCCTCGACGATCGCGAGCTGGCGGGTCGTGCCGTCCGGCAACGGCACGTTGTAGACCGGCAGGTCCTCGCCGTTGTACGAGAACGTCACCGGGTCGGCGGGATACAGCGGCGCGTGCGCGGCGGTGATCTGGTCGATGCTCTTGAGTGAGTACGCCACCGACCGCAAAAGCGGTGACAGGAACGCCGCGACCAAGAGCACGGCGATCAGCGTGATGAGGAAGGACCGGGACGTGTCGCCGCGCTGGCGTGGCGGGCGGCTTCCCGCCGCGGTCCGCGTCCGCCGCCGCAGGATCCCGCTGCCGGCGATCGACGTCGCGGTCATCGAGCCTCGCCCGCGTAATACACCCACTTCCGGGCCGTCCCGAACAGGATCAGCGTGATGGCCAGCGAGATGACGAACAGGACCCAGGCGAGCGTGGCCCCGTAGGACATGTTCTGGAACGTGAAGAAGTTCTTGTAGATGTACAGGTTGTAGAACATCGTCGAGCCGCCTGGCTCACCGGTGCCGTTCTGGAGCACCAGCGGCACGAGGAAGTACTGCAGCACCTCCACGACGGACAGCACGACCGTGTAGAAGATGACCGGCGTGATCATCGGGATCGTGATGTGGCGGAGCGACGCCCATGGACCCGCGCCGTCGATCCTTGCCGCCTCGTAGAGGTCGGTCGGGACGCCCTTGAGACCCGCCAGGTAGACGATCATCCCGGCGCCGATGCCCCACAGCCCGATCATCGCGAGGCCGGGGTACACCCAGCCCGGATCCTCGAGCCAGCCGGGCGGGCTGTTCACGCCGAACGCCTTGAGGAGACCGTTCACCCAGCCCGTCTCCGGGTTGAGCATCCCCTGCCAGATGAACACCGTCGCGATGAACGGCACCACGTACGGCAGGAACAGCAGCACGCGGAACGCGCCGGACGCCACCAGATGGCGCGAGTGCAGGAGCAACGCCACCAGGAACGGCAGCACGACCGCCACTGGCAGTGCCAGCAGCATGTACTTGAACGTGATCCCTAAAGAGGCCCATGCCTGCTTGTCGTTGAGCAGCGTCTCGTAGTTCTTCAGCCCGACGAACTTGAGCGGCTCGGCCTGGGCGAGGTTGATGTTGGTGAAGGTGAAGACGAACGTGGCGATCATCGGGAGTGCCGTGAACAGCACGAACCCGATGAGCCACGGTGCGATGAAGACGTACCCCCAGCGCGCGCGCCGCCACGCCAAGCCGGAGAAGCGTGGCAGGACGCGGGGGCGCGCGATGCTGGGGGCCGCCATCGGTCAGCTGGCGTCCCAGGCTGCCTGGATCTCGTCCTTCATCGCACTGATCTCGGTGTCGAGGTTCAGACCAGGGGTGGTCTGCCACTTGGTGCCGTACTTGAGGATGATGTCGAAGGTCTGGCTGTACGCCGGCGTGTACGACTCGAAGTTCGGCACGTCAGCGAAGTTGATGCCTTCCTTCGCCACCTTCCAGTCCGGCTTCTGCGAGTAGGCCCCGAAGACCTTCTCCAGATGCGCGTCCTGCTGTGACTCGATGGCAGGGGTCCCGCCGTAGAGCTCGAGCAGGTCCTTGTTGGCGAGCAGGTACTGGAGCACCTCGAACGCCTGATCGGGATTCTTGCTGGTCTTGAGGATCCGGAACGTATCGGCGTTGAACGCGGCGGTCGTCTTGCCCTTGTAGGCAGGCGCTGCGGCCATGTTCCAGTCCGTCCCGGTCGTCTTGTCTTCGAGGCAATAGGTCGACCACAGGTAGTTGGTACTCATCGCGACCTTGCCGGAACAGAACGGATAGCCCGAAGGGTTGAGGTCCGTCGTCTCGAACTGCGCGCCGGTCATGCTGTAGTGGTCGGTCCAGATGCCGTCGTAGAACTGCTTCCACGCCGCGACCCACGGATCGGGCATCTGGGCCGTTTTGCCGTCGGCGGCGAGGAGCGAGCCGGCACCGAAGTACGCACCAGTCTGGCGGAGGTCGTCGCGCTGCGGCTCAAAGCCCCACTGCACGATCTTCGTCGGATCGAAGCCATCTTCGGTCGCGTCCTTGCCGTTCTCATCGACGGTCAGGATCTTGGCGATCTCCTTCACCGTGTCGTAATCCCACGGACGCGTCGAGCCGTCCGGCATCGTGTACGTGGCGTTCCACTGATGCGGGGGCTCCTTGAGACCCGCCTCCTTGAACATGCCGGCCTTGTAAAACAGGACCGACGGGTAGACGGCATATGGGATGCCGAGCTGGCCCTCGCCGCCGGCGTTGTACAGCTTGACCGTCGACTCGGGGTACTGACTCATGTCGATCTTGGCCTTGTCGATGTAGGGCTGGAGATCCAGCCACTGGCCGTGGAACCGCTCGGCGCCACCGACGCCGACCGGCCCGACGACGTCAGGCCCACTGCCCGCGCCGAGCTGGACGGACAGGGCATCGGCCGCCGCCGCGTACACGTATCCCTCGAACTGGAGGTGGATGCCCGGGTGCGTCGCATTGAAGTCGTCGGCGACCTTGCGCTCGACCGTGACCTGCTCGGGTGCATCACCCGTTCCGAGGCAGCAATACCAGCGGATCGTGACGTCGCCGGGCTTCGCCTGCGACTCGTTCGCAGGAAGGGGCGTCGGCGGGGGCGGGCTCGCGGACTCCGACGAACCCGCGGACTCCGACGGCTGCTCGGAGGTGACCGCGGTCGATGCCGACGCGGACGGTGCCGCTGACGACGTTGATTGGCTGCACGCCGCGAACAGCAGCGCCAGCACGGCCAGGAGGACGGCGAACCGTCCGGTACCGACTCTCATGAGGGCTCCCTTCGTGTGCGTCGATCCTTCGATGTCCCGTTCACCCGCTCGCTCCTCCTATCTGTACCGTGGCTTCGATCGCGGTCGACCGGATCGGCCGATCGACCTCACGCTCGACGAAATACCGCGAGCGATCGCCGCGGACGAACGTCCGGCCGAACTCGACCCGGGCGCCGTCGGCGTCGAACGCGATGCCTTCGATCAGGAGTGCCGGAGCACCCCGGCGTTGCTCGAGGAGGCGGGCCTCTCGAGCCCGGAGGAGTACGGGCTCGAGGGCCTCGCGCGCGCGAACGACCTGGGTGTCGTAGCGCGTCGACAGAAGCTCATACAGGGAGCTGTGTTCAAGGTCCATCGAGAGCAGGCCCGGAAAACGCTCGGCGGGCAGGTGGACCTGCTCCAGGAGGTAGGGCTCGGCACTCGCGAGACGCAGTCGTTCGAGATAGAGGATGGGCGAGCCGGCCTCGATGCCGAGCGCTGCCGCGACCGAGACCGAGGCTGATTCGGGCCGGGCGGAGATCAGCCGCGTCTGGGGGTCGAGCCCGCGCTGGCGCATCTCCTCGGCGAAGCTGGCTCGCCCCGCGATGTCGCGATCCATCCGCGGGTGGAGCACGAACGTGCCGCGTCCGCGGGTCCGTTCGATGCGGCCCTCGCGGACCAGCTCATCGAGCGCGCGACGGACGGTGATCAGACTGCATCCGTAGTGCTCGGCGAGTTCACGTTCCGTCGGGAGTTGGCGACCCGCCGACCAGCGCCCCGAATCGAGGGAGGCGAGCAGGTCGAGATAGACCTGATGGTGCAGCGGGACGGGACCGAGCTCGAGCCGGAACCTGGCCAACCGAGGCGCTCCTCCTCTGGGTGCGACGGCGGAACTGATGGGTTGCGCGGGCCCTGAATGCTGATAACGTTATAAGCAATCCTGTCAAGACCCCGGAGGTTGGATGGGCACCCGGATCACGGTCGTCGGTGCGGGCAGCACATACACGCCCGAGCTCGTCGAGGGTTTCGCGCGACGGGCGGACCGCCTCCCGATCGACGAGCTCGTCCTCCTCGACATCGACCCCGAGCGCCTCGAGGTGGTCGGCGGACTGGCACGGCGGATGCTCGACCGGCTCGGCTGGAGCGGCAAGCTCACGTTGACGGGCGACCGCAACGCGGCGCTCGACGGTGCGGATTTCGTCCTTATCCAGCTACGGGTCGGCGGTCAGGCGGCTCGCCTCGTCGACGAGACGCTGCCGCTCAGGTTCGGCCTGCTCGGCCAGGAGACGACGGGTGCCGGGGGGTTCGGCAAGGCCCTGCGCACCGTCCCGCGCGTGCTCGAGCTTGCAGAGCTCACGGCTCGGCGAGCGAACAAGGACGCCTGGATCGTCGATTTCACGAACCCGGTCGGGATCGTGACGCAGGCACTCATCGACGACGGCCACCGCGCGCTCGGGCTGTGCAACGTCGCGATCACGCTCCAGCGCCGCCTGGCGGCCCGCTTCGGCGTCGAGCCCGAGCGCGTCCAGCTCGAGCATGTGGGGCTCAACCATCTGAGCTGGGAGCGCGCGGTCCGGGTGGACGGGGAGGATCGACTCCAGGACCTCCTGGACGAGGATGCGTCGGAGCTCGCCGACGAGCTGCGCTTCCCCGTCGAGATGCTCCGCTGGATGGGCGCCATCCCGTCCTACTACATCCGCTACTACTACCTGACGAGGACGGTGCTCGCGGAGCAACAGAACGGGCATACCCGGGCGCAGGACGTGATGGACATCGAGGCGAGGCTCCTCGAGATGTACCGCGATCCGGCCCTCGCTGAGAAGCCCGAGCTGCTCGACCACCGCGGCGGTGCCTTCTATTCGGAGGCCGCCGCTCAGCTCATCGCATCGCTCCACGACGGCGCCGGCGACGTCCAAGTGGTTGATGTCCGCAACGATGGCGCGATCCCCGACCTGCCCGACAGCGCGGTCGTCGAGATCCCGGCCGTCATCGACCGAGACGGTGCCCATCCCCTGCCACTCGGGCCGCTCGCGCCTGAGCAGCGCGCCCTCGTCCAGGCGGTCAAGGCATACGAGGAACTGACGATCGAGGCAGCGCGGACCGGCGACCGCGACGTTGCCGTGCGCGCTCTTGCCGCCAATCCCCTCATCGGCGCCGAGGTCGCGGAGCCCCTGCTCGACGCGATCCTCGAGGCCGACGCCGAGCATCTGCCACAGTTCGTCACGGGCTGATCCGCGCCTTCGCGGCGTCCTTTGCCGCCCGCGCGTCACGCTCGCGCGGCCTCACGCGTCAACCTGTTCGCGTGTCTTGCGCCATCCTTATCGGCCGAGACCGCCTTCATCCCAAGACTTCGGAGATCCTGTTGTCCGCTGCCTATCATTCCCAGGCCTACCAGACGCGCCCCGACCCGCCGACACCTCGGCGGCGCTCGACCCTCGGGTGGCTGGCCATCATCCTCTTCGCTTTCCTCGCCGGGATCGGCATCATCGGCGCGGTCTCCACGGTGACCGTCTACGCCGCCCTTGCCAACGGGCTCCCCGACGTTGCGCAGCTCGAGGACCTCAAGCTGCCGCAGGAGATCGTCCTGCTTGATCGCACGGGCAAGACGGAGCTCGCCCGCTTCGGCGAGTTCAAGCGCGACGTCGTGACGTACGACGAGATCCCACCCGTCCTGATCGACGCGACGACCGCCGTCGAGGACAAGACGTTCTGGGAGAACGCCGGCTTCGACCCCACCGCGATCGTCGCCGCCGGGATCGACTCGCTTCGCGGTTCCGGCCGTGGCGCGTCGACGATCACCCAGCAGCTCGTCCGGGCGCACCTGCTCGACCCGGACCTCGTCCAGGATCCGCATCGCACCGCGGAACGGAAGCTCAAGGAGATCATCCAGTCCATCCGACTGACCAAGGCATATCCCGGTGACGAAGGCAAGAGGCGGATCATCACCGCGTACCTGAACAACAACTACTACGGGAACCAGAGCTACGGTGTGAAGGCCGCCGCACGTTCGTACTTCGGCAAGGACCTTGCCGACATCACACCGGGCGAAGCCGCGACCCTCGCCGCTCTCCCGCAGTCGCCGTCCAACTACGACCTCGTGCGGAATGCGACAAGCACCTGCGATGTCGAGCTCGATGATGACGGCACCTGCCCCAACGCGGTCAAGAACGAGCACCTCATCCTCGAACCTGACACGAAGATCGCTCAGCGTCGCGACACCGTGCTGGACCTCATGGCCGACGGTCGGACACCCTTGTCGCACCTCTCCTCGGCGGAGTTGGAGGCCGAAAGGGGCGAGGAGCTCCAGCTTGCGCGCCAAGCCACGCCGATCTGGATCGCGCCGCATTTTGTCTGGGCGGTCCAGACAGAGCTGGCGAAGAAGCTCTGCGGTCCCGATGTCCCGACGTGCGACGCTCTCCAGGAGGGTGGGTTGCGCGTGACGACGACCCTCGACACGAAGCTCCAGAAGGTTGCCGAGAAGTGGATCCGCGGGGCAGTCATCGCGCCGCACAACGGCAAACCGCAAGCCTTCGCCAAGAAGCTCGGGTTCGACGAGTACCCGGCCTGGATGCGGAACCTTGAGAACAAGAACGTTCGAAATGGCGCCCTCGTCGCGGAGGACTATCAGACCGGCGAGATCCTGGCGCAGGTCGGATCGGCGAACTACTACGCGTCGTCCAAGGACAAGCGGTTCCAGCCCCAGTTCGACGTCGTGACGCAGGGCTTCCGCCAGCCCGGCTCGGCATTCAAGCCGTTCAACTACGTGACTGGTATCGATGACGGCGCGTTCACGGCCGGCGACACGTTCATGGACGTGGCAACCGACTTCGGTGGCGGCTACACCCCGAGCGACGCGGACAACTTGGAGCGCGGGCCCGTCCGTATGCGCGACGCGCTGCAGTTCTCGCTCAATATCCCGTCGGTCAAGGCGATGGCGATCAACAGCCCGGATCACGTCT
>JBKPMM010000003.1:0-19829 GCA_046732155.1 Chloroflexota bacterium
GGGTTGAACATGAGGGCGCCCGGTAGGAAATCGAGGCCGAGATTGAGCCCGCCGCTGCGGTGGACCAGGTCCTGTAGCTCCTCGTCGGGCTCGGCATCGCCTAGACCAGCGTCGACATCGATGAAGACGAGGTCCGGCACGGTGAGGCCCGCTGCCCGAGCGATCTCGCCGGCAAGCCACTCGGCGACGAGCGCGCGAGGGCCCTGGCCGGCACCGCGGAACTTGACGACATACAGACCGTCGTCATCGGCCTCGACGAGGCCCGGGAGCGAGCCGCCCTCACGCAGGGGCGTCACGTAGCGTGTCGCGGTGACGTAGCGCGGTTCCGGCATCGCGCCGGAGTCTACCTGCGGGTGGCCGTCAGATCCGGGTCGAACCGAGCCACCCGATGAACGCCCCGACGGCCGTCACCACCAGCCAGATGATCCCGACGATCAGGAGCGCCAAGCCGATGAACAACGCCTGCTCCCCGCGCGTCGACGCATCCGGGTCAAGCGCGTGGCGGCGGAACAGCGCGAGATTGCGCGTGTTCGAGTGGAAGACGAAGTCATACAGATCGCCGACGAATGGGATCGCGCCGATCGCCAGGTCGATCGTGAGGTTGAGGATCATCCGCGCCAGCACGATCCTCGGCACGCCGAAGCGAGACGCCTCGAGGATCACCCATCCACCGGCGAGTGCGGCAACGGCATCGCCCACGAACGGGATGAGACCGATGATCGGGTCGAGCCCGACCTTGATCGGTGTACCGGGGACTTCGACCAGTTCGTCGAGGACCTTCGTGACGCGACCGATGCGACGCTCCGCGGATGCGAACCGCTCCGCTCGTGACCGGCCGACGACCTCACCCTGTACCGCCATGGCCGACGAGTATGGACATATGTCCATGCACGTTCATGTCGGATGGCAGGTGGCGCCTTGCAGCGGTGCTCCTACGGTGTCCTCAGCACGAAACGGACCGCCGGACATCAAGACCATCGACCGGCGGCGCGTCGAACCTCCGGCGGGATGCCGGATGACGACGGAGCCGGCAACAGTTGCCGGACGGCGGTCCGCCGAACGCTCCAACTGAAGAACGACCGAACAGCGCAGTGACGACTGCGTAGCGCACAAAGACAACCGAATATCGAACCGTTTCGCCGCATCTGGCCGCTCGCGCGTGGGGACGACGAGCGGCCTCGCGGTGTCCTGGGGTGGCTGCCCGGCGCACCGGCCGGCTCTCCACGACTCGTCGTTGATGCATATCCGCCGCCACCCGGCGGCACCCTTCGGCGTGATGCAGCTCGCCTGCATACCGCCCCGGTGCAGGATCGCCGGCCTCGCCGACTCGCCGTTCCTTGATGCAGCGCAAGTGCATCAGCGGCAAAGCCTTTCCGCCGCGCACCTGGGTATGCATCAACAAAGCTCGCAGGGGCGAAACATGACGGCTTTCGGCAGGTACGCGCGCGACACTACCGACATGTTCAACATCGAACTGGCACGGATCATCCAGACGGAGCGAGAACAAGAGATCCAGGCCGAGCTGCGCCGCCGCCGGCTACTGGGAGGCAACAATGAAACGGCCGTCCGCGACGAGTCCGCGCCACCCGCGCCGCGGCTTCAGCGGCGAGCGTCGGGCGCTACGTCGCGGTAGCGCGCGGCGATCCGGTTCGCGAGCATGATCACCCGATCGCGGATCTCGGGTGGCTCGAGCACCTCGAGGTTGTGACCGCACGCCAACAACAGACCGGGCACCTCGTCCGGGAACCCGAGACGCAGACGGAGCCGGATCGTCCCTGATCGATCCGGCTCGTCGATCCGCTCGCCGGCATCGAGGGTCCCGGTCCCGAAGACCTGGTTGAGCCGCCACGCCTGGTCCTCGCGCACGCGGACCTCGACGACCGTGCTCGGCTGTTCGCGCTCGTACGCCGCCGTCGATTCGATCCAGAAGGCCGCGAGATCGAAGCCTTCTGGGCGATCGATCGTCTGGTCGAGCAGCGTCGCCGTCGAGACTCGCGACGCGCGATACGTTCGAACCTGACCATCGACGATCGCGACCACGTACCAGACGCCGCCCTTCAGGACGAGTCCGAGGGGACCGAGCGTCCGCGCCACGACCTCGTCGCCACGGTCGTACTCGACGGCGACCATGCGGCCCTCCCAGACCGCCGTCGACAAGGTCGCAAGATGGGGCACATCCTCGTTCGCTTTGAACCACCCCGCCGCGTCGAGGTGGAAGCGCTGGACGAGCCGTGACGCGCGCGACCGAAGCTCTGGCGGAAGCGCCGCCATCACCTTCAGCTGTGCAGCGGCGACGACCGTGCCGAGTCCCAGTTGCGCCGCGGGCCCCGGCAGCCCCGACAGGAACAACGCCTCGGCCTCGTCGGCTGTCATCCCGGTGAGACGCGTTCGATAGCCGTCGACCAGACGGATCCCACCAAGCGGCCCACGCTCGGCGAAGATCGGGACGCCGGCGGCGCTCAACTCCTCGACGTCGCGGTGGACGGTACGGACCGAGACCTCGAGCTCCTCGGCGAGCTGGGCGGCCGTCATCCCGCCGCGACTCTGGAGCAGCAGCAGAAGGTTGACCAGGCGACTTGCTCGCACCCGCCAAGGATACTCGGGGATGTCGACAACTTCTGTCAGGTACGTGGTGGGACTGCCTTCGATCGGCCGCCCGCGGCGGTGCCGCTAGGACTGCGGGCGTCCCTCGGTGCCACCCTCGCGCAGGAACCGCTCGATCTCGCCGATCAGGTCGTCGCCCGATGGCAGCCGCTGCTCATCGACCATCGCCTCAAGCCGCTCGACGTAGGTCCGCGTCGTCTCCTCGAGCGCCGTCGCCGTGTCGAGCCTCGTCCGGAGTTGGCGCGCCTCCTCCATCAGGTCGCCCGTTGGCAGCGCCAGTCCAAGATGTCGACCCAGCGCCTCGACAAGCGCTGCTGACGCCGCCGGATACGGCCCCGAGACGTAGTGCGGGACCTGCGCGAAGTAGCCGACCGCGGGGATGCCGCCCTCCGCCATCGCCATCTCCAGGACGCTGATCGCCGCCGCCGGCACGCGCAGTAACCCGGCCGGGCCTGGCTGGATGTCGCCCCGGAGTCGCCCCTCCTCGGACGTCGTCCCGAGGATCGGCACGTCGCGGGTATGCGGTACCGCAGCCGGGATCGCCCCGAGACTCACCCATTCGACGACGCCGAGCCGCCGCGCGAGATCGACGATGTCGTCGGCGAACGCGTGCCATCGGTCATCGGGCTCAGGGCCTGCGAGCACGAGGAGATCGCGCTCACCGAAGCGCACGCGTCGGACGACGAGCTCAGGCCACGTCAGCTCCGCGAGCCGACCGTCGACGATCTGCAGCGTCGGTCGACGCGCTCGGTAGTCGAACAACGCGTCGGGGTCGAAGGTCGCGACATCGACGGCGTCATCGAGGAGCTGTTCGAGCGCTGTGGTCGCCGCGCTGCCGGCGTCGACCCAGCCGTCGAACGCCGCGATGAACACGGGCGCGATGAGGTCGCCTGGATCGCCGGGACTGCCCGGACCAGCCAGTGAATAGAGGCTCACCGGCGCAGTCTACGCGCCGGTCGACGACTGCCTCGTGCGCCGGGACGGCAACGGTTTAGGTTTCCGAACGAAGCCTGAATCGTATGGTGGTTGTATCGTCTCGCCCGACTTTGGCAGATTCGTCGGCGCTGTCAGCCGACCATGTCTCGACACTTCCTAGGAGGGACACCTTGCAGAGCAGGGTCGCGCGGCGCGCCCCAGTAACCGCCGCGCTCGTCATCTCGGCACTCATCCTGCCGATCTTCGCGCCGACCGTCGGCGCCGCGAACGGCCTCGAGGTCACCACCCCGTACCCGGCCGTCGCCGTCGCACCCGGTAACAAGGTCAGCTTCGACCTCACGATCTCGTCGACCCGGGCCGCCGACATCGCGCTTTCACTCAGCGGCACGCCGAGCGGTTGGACCGCCAGCCTGATCGGCGGGGGGAACGTCGTGGACGCCGTGGCTGCCGCGCCGAGCAAGCCCGGTACCGCCCGCCTCGACGTCACCGTCCCGGCCGACGCCACCAACAGCTCGTCGACGATCCGTGTGACGGCGCGAGGCGGTGGGGCCGAAGACGTGCTGCCGATCTCGATCCGCGTGAACGCCGAGGCTGCGGGCAACATCACGCTGACGACCAACACTCCGGAACTGACCGGCGCGTCGGACAAGGAGTTCAAGTTCGACCTGCAGCTCAAGAACGACACGGCCCAGGACGTGACGGTCTCGGCGACCGCGACCGGCCCGACGGATTGGGACATCACGACCACACTCACCGGCGCCACCGATGCGGCGTCCACGATCGTGAAGGCCGGCGCGACCCAGAGCATCAGCGTCTCCGCGAAACCGGCTGAGAACGCGCCTGCCCAGCAGTACCCGATCAAGGTCACCGCGACCGCCGGCGACCGCACGATCGACGCCGATCTGTCGATCGCGATCACCGGCTCGTATGGCATGAAGCTGTCGACGCCGGGTGACGTCCTCTCGACGCGCGGCTCGGCCGGGTCACCGACGACCCAGACCTTCCAGATCACCAACAATGGCACCGCGCCGATCACGGGGGTCAAGCTCGTCGGCACGCCGCCGAGCGGATGGACCGTCACGGTCGATCCGAAGGACGGCCTCCAGTCGATCGACCCTGGCCAGGTCGGCAGCATCAACGCGACGATCACCCCGTCGGGTGACGCGGTCGCGGGCGACTACGTCATCACGTTCAAGGCGAGCTCGACCGAGAACGCGTCAGGTTCCAGCGCCGACATCCGGTACACCGTCGAGACCTCCCCGGTCTGGGCGTTCGTCGGCGTCGCGCTGATCGCGCTCATCCTCGGCGGCCTGTTCTACGTCTTCCGGACCTACGGTCGGCGATGAGCGCGAGTCCGGGAAGGATCGCGTCGAAGAAGCGGATCGGGCGCCGAGGGGACGCCGCTGAGCGGACGGCTCCGGCAGGTACCGGCTCCGCTGCGAGCGGCGCCCCGGTCCTCATCAAGACGCGTGGCCTGACGAAGGAATACGAGGATCTGGTCGCCGTCGACCATCTCGATCTCGACATCCGAGCGGGCGAGATCTTCGGGCTCCTCGGCCAGAACGGCGCAGGCAAGACGACGACGATCCTGATGTTGCTCGGTCTGACCGAGCCGACGGAGGGCGCCGCCCGCGTGGTCGGGCTCGACCCGTCGCGGGGCCCGCTCGAGGTGAAGCGGCGGGTCGGGTATCTGCCCGACGCAGTCGGCTTCTACGGCGAGATGAGCGGCCGCGAGAATCTGCGCTACACGGCGCGTCTCAACCGCATCGACAAGTCGGTGATGGACGAGACGATCGATTCCGTACTCGAGCAGGTCGGTCTGACCGACCGGGCTGACGACCGGGTCGAGACGTACTCGCGCGGCATGATCCAGCGGCTCGGCATCGCCGACGCGCTGATCAAGGATCCGGACGTGCTCATCCTCGATGAGCCGACGACGGCGATCGACCCCCTCGGCGTCACCGAGATCCTGGAGCTCCTGCGAAGCCTGGTCGAGGAGCGTGGCATGGCGATCCTGCTCTCGAGTCACCTGCTCAATCAGGTCCAGTCGGTGTGCGACCGGATCGGCATCTTCTCCGCCGGTCGGCTGATCGGCCAGGGGACCATGGCCCAGCTCGCCGAGCGGTTCGGCGAGAGCACGCAGGTGCTCGAAGTCGGTCTCGACGTCCACCGCGACGACGAGAAGGCGCGAGCGCGGTCGGTTCTCGGAGCGGTCAGCGGCGTCACCTCGATCTCGACCGGCGCCCGCCCCGGCGATCCGTGGCATCTTGAGATCGAGCACGGCGCCGATCCCGCTGCGGTCCGTTCAGCGGTGCTGGCCGCCGTCGCGGTCGAGCATCTGCCGCTCACGTCGATCCGAGCTGTCGTGCCGTCGCTCGAAGATATCTATCGCCGCGCCGTGGCTCGACCTGGCGGCTCCCGCGTCGAGCGGGGTCGCGCGACGGCTGGGGAGGTGCCCGCATGACATCGACGACCTCCGCGGTCGAACCGGCGGTGAGCAAGCCCGCCGAGGAAGCCACGACGCCGTCGAGGGCGCGCTCGATCCCGCGCGCCGGCTGGCTCGTCATCGCCTCGAAGGAGTTCGGCGATCACATCCTGTCGTCGCGGTTCCTCGTCCTCGCGATCATCATGGCGGTCGCCGCGGCCGTGCCGCTCTACTTCATCAGCGGCCAGATCCGCGACGCGCCGTCGGGCGCGACCGGGTTCCCGGCCCTGTTCATCGCACTGTTCTGGCTGACCCCGTCGGTCAACGACCAGATCCAGTTGCCGTCCGTCGTCGGCTTCCTGGCGCTCGTCGGGCCGCTGCTCGGCCTGGCGTTCTCGTTCGACGCGATCAACGGTGAGCGGGCCAACGGCACGCTGCCGCGCCTCCTGTCGCAGCCGATCCACCGCGACGACGTGATCAACGGCAAATTCGCGGCAGGTCTCGCGGTCATCGCGATGGTCGTCGTCGTGATGATCCTCGGGGTGACGTCGTTCGCACTGATCCGGTTGGGCGTCGTCCCCGAGGCCGTCGAAGTACTGCGGATCATCCTGTGGATCCTGGTGACGCTGACCTACATCGCGCTGTGGCTGGCGTTCGGCCTGCTGCTTTCGGTGGGGATCCGCCGAGCCGCGACGTCGGCGCTGGTCGGGTTCGGGACGTGGCTGCTGCTGTCGTTCTTCGGTGGACTGATCGTCTCGCTGATCAACGGTGTCGTGGCGCCGCTCACGACCACGTCCGGCGAGGACGTCCTCAAGAACATCGGGCTCCGGGAGATGCTCCAGCGGCTCCTGCCGGACACGTTGTATCGAGAGGCGTCGCTGACGCTGCTCAACCCGCAGGTGACGACGGTGTCGACGCCGGCGACGCTCGGGCAGTACGCCCAGGCCCAACAGCGGATCCCATCGCTGTTCTCGCTCGATCAGAGCTTCATCCTGATCTGGCCGCAGGTCGTGGGTCTTGTCGCGTTGACCGTGGCGTGTTTCGCGCTCGCGTACGTGCTGTTCATGCGCCAGGAGGTGCGTGCCTAGGGTCCGTGCCGGTTCGCCGGGGAGTGGCGGGGCTCGGGTCCATGCCGGTTCGCCGGGGAGTGGCGGAGGGCTCGGGCGGTGCCGTTTCGCCGGGGAGTGGCGGGGCTCGGGTCCATGCCGGTTCGCCGGGGAGTGGCGGAGGGCTCGGGCGGGGCGCGGATGCGTGCCTCGTGCCGGTTCCGCGGGGACGTGGCGTCCGCGCTTCCGCGGGGACGTCGCGTACGCGCTTTCGCGGGGACGTCGCGTACGCGCTTTCGCCGCCACGTGGCGTAGGCGCTTCTGCCGCCACGTGGCGTACGCGTTTCTCCCGCCACGTGGGGTACGCGCTTCCGCGGCCACGGTTCCTGTCAGATGTTCACCAGGCGAGCACTGGTCAGGGCTCGCTGATCAGCTCGTGCACGGCGATCCGAGCGATCCTTGTCAGATGTTCGATCTGTGTCGCTTCTGACACGGATCCGGTGACGAATGCTCGCGTGGCGGACATCTGGCAGGAATAGACCGTCATCGGCTCGTGTCGGCGGCCAAAGACCGGGTTTCGGTGCACGACCGCGCCCGATCCGGCTCTCCCGATGCAGGCGTGTGTGCATCAACCGGTGGGTCGCGGGCTCTGTGGGTCGCGGGCTCGGTCGCTCGCGGGCTCTGTGGCTCGCGGGCTCGGTGGCTCTCGGGCTCGGCGGGTCGCGGGCTCGGCGGGTCGCGGGCTCTGTGGGTCGCGGGCTCGAACTCCCCCGGAACCCTCGTCGATGGCTGTCCGGGCGACCCGATGACGACGAGTCGCCCCACCCGAGCACGCCCGCAGCCTACCCGAGCAACCCCGCGCTCAACCCCAGCTCCCGTTCCGCGGCCGCGGTCGACCACGCGACCACATCGGCGCGTGTGACCGTCGTCCCGTGGGCGACGACCTGGAGCGCCAGCCCGTCGAGTAGCGACAGGATGCGCCACGCGGCGCCCGCTGGATCGGGACAACGGAACGACCCGTCGGCGACACCGGAGCGGATGGTCCCCTCGAGCAGGCCCTGCCATTCAAGGTTCAGTCGTCGCGACGTCGCCTGGACGGCGGGACGGCGAGCTGCCTCGGCCCAGGCATCGAGCCAGAGTTGGAACGCCCAGTCCTTGTCGGCCGGCGTGTAGGTCCGGAAGAAGATCCGGAGCGCCTCGATCGCCGAGGAGGCCTCGCCCATGAGCGTTGCCGACACCGCCAGGTCCTGCCGCGCGACGACCTCGAACGCGGCCGCGAGCACTTCGTCCATCGACTCGAAGTAGTGATGGATGAGACCGGACGACGTGCCCATCTCTGCCGCCACGTCCCGCACGGTCGTCGACGCCAATCCCTTGCGACGTGCGACCTCGACCGTCGCCGCTACGATCGCCTCGCGGCGGTCGGCCGGGGACATGCGCTTCGGGAGGGCAGGCGGCGCGGTCACGACCGCAGCGTAGGACGATATTGCGCAATCGTCCAATAACCGCTACCGTCGCGGCGTCGAGAGGGGCGACTAGAGGGACACGTAGAGGGACACGCCTTGATCCGGACGACCCCGTTCCACGAGCGGACGAGCGCTCTGAACGAGACACAGCTCTGGAGCCACTGGAGCGGCCACCTCGCCGCGGACCGCTACCAGATGTCCGATAAGTTCGAGTACTTCGCGGTCCGCAACGCGGCCGGCATCTTCGACACGAGCCCACTGTTCAAGTACCGGATCACCGGCAAGGACGCCGAGGCGTTCCTGTCTGGCGTCCTCGCCCGTGACATCCGCGCCTGCCAGCCGGGCAACGCCCAGTACACCTGCTGGCTCGACGATCGCGGCTTCGTCATCGAGGACGGCGTGATCCTGCGGCCCGGCAAGGACGAGTTCCTGCTCACGTCCGCCGAGCCGAATCTTGCGTACTTCGCCGATCGGATCGGCCGGTTCGACGTCGAGATCGAGGACGTCAGCGACGAGCTCGGCACGCTCGCCTTCCAGGGACCGCGCAGCCGCAACCTCCTCAAGCAGCTCGTGCCACAGATGGAGCACATCCCGTACTTCGGGGTCGCGAAGGGCGAGATCGGCGGGGCCGGCGTGACCGTCAGCCGCACGGGTTACAGCGGCGACCTCGGCTACGAGATCTGGATCGATACCCCCGATGCCCTCCATGTCTGGGACACGCTCTGGGATTCGATCGAGGGACAGGGCGTCCTCCCGTTCGGTCTTGCCGCGCTGTACATGCTCCGCATCGAGGCAGGTCTGCTGCTGCTCGAGGCCGACTTCGATTCGAGCCGGTACGCCTGGAACGACGCGCATCGATCGACGCCGATCGAGCTCGGTTGGGCGTGGATGTTCCGCGACCTCAAGACCGACGATCGCGCATTCATCGGTCGTAGGGCGCTTGAGAAGGAGATCGCCGACAAGACCTCACGGTGGGCGATGCGCGGCCTCGTCGTCGACTGGCGGGACTACGATCGGGTCTACAACGAGGCGGGCCTGATCCCGCCCAAGGACCACGCGCCGGTCGTCGAGGATTGGATGCTCTACGACGACGACTACCAACGGGTGGGCTACGCAACGAGCTTCATGTACTCGCCGATGCTCCAGCGTCACATCGCGATCGCCCGCGTCCGCCCGGACTTCGCCAAGTTCGGGACGAAGGTCAACCTCGAGTTCACCGTCGACCACCATTACGAGCAGGTCGCCGCGCACGTCGCGCGGTTGCCGCTCTACAACCCGGAGCGAAAGACGGCCTGACATGACGATGACCGCCCCCAAGCCGACCAAGTCCACCAAGTCGGGGAAGAACGGCAACGCCACCAAGTCGACCAGGGCGACGAGCCGCGCGGACCGCACCTACGACGCGATCATCGTCGGTGGCGGCCACAACGGCCTCGTCAACGGGGCCTATCTCGCCAAGGCGGGACTCAAGGTGCTCGTGCTCGAGCGCCGGCATCTCGTCGGCGGCGCGGCGATCACCGAAGAGCTCCGACCGGGCTTCTGGTTCACGACGTTCTCGTACGCCCTGAGCCTGCTGCGCCCCGAGATCATCCACGACCTCGAGCTGACGAAGCACGGCTTCATGCCGCTCCTGATGTCGACGACCTTTGCGCCTGGGACCGACGGGGAGTACCTGCTGTTCACCCAGGACCACGGCGAGAACCAGCAGATGATCGCGCGGCACTCGAAGCACGACGCCGACGCGTACGACCAATACAGCCACGACATGGAGATGGTCTGCCAGGCCATCAAGCCGCTCCTCGACATGGTCCCGCCCGACATCTTCAGCGACGACCCGGAGGAGATGCTCGCGCTGGCGAGCGTCGGTTCCCGGTTCAAGAAGATGGATAAGCGCGTCCTGCACAACGCGGTCCGCCTGCTGACGGGTAGCGCCGCGGACTTCCTCGACGACTACTTCGAGTCCGAGCTGCTGAAGGGGTACCTCTCCTCTTCGAGCATCATCGGGACGAAGGTCGGTCCGCGCTCGCAGGGGTCGGGGCTCGTGCTGCTCTACCACTCGATCGGCGAGCACGACGGCGAGTTCGGGGCGTGGGCCTTTCACAAGAAGGGCAACGGCGGGTTCACCCAGGTCCTGGCACGGGCCGCCGAGTCGTTCGGGGCGGAGATCCGCCTCGAGTCGCCCGTCGACTCGGTGATCACCAAGGACGGCCGGGCGACCGGCGTGGCGCTGCAGGACGGGACGGAGTTCTACGCCGACACGGTCGTGAGCGCCCTCGATCCGCGACGAACGTTCCTCGAGCTCGTCAACCCGCGCGAGCTGCCCGACGATCTCGTCGAGAACATCGAGCGGTTCCGGTTCCAGGGCACGAGCTCGAAGGTCAACTTCGCGCTTGACGGGCTGCCGACGTTCCGTGACCTCGACGGCAGCCAGTTCCGCGGGTTCACCAACATCGGCCCGTCGATGGACTACCTCGAGCGTGCGTTCGATGACGCCAAGTACGGCTGGTACTCGCAGAACCCGTACATCGACTGCGCGATCCAGTCGACCATCGACGCCGACATGGCGCCTCCAGGCAAGCACGTCCTGTCGTGCTTCATCCAGTACACGCCGTACAGACTGCGCGAGAGCGACTGGGACTCCGAGAAGGAGAACCTCGGCGACACCGTCCAGCGAACGCTCGAACGGTTCTTCCCGGGCTTCGGTGACTTGGTCCTCCAGCGTGAGGTGCGGACGCCCCTCGACATCGAGCGGACGGTCGGCCTGTCCGAGGGGAACATCTTCGCCGGCGAGTTCTTCGCGCCGCAGATGTTCTTCTTCCGGCCCGCCCCGGGCTGGTCGCAGTACCGCACCCCGATCGACGGCTACTACCAATGTGGCTCCGGCACGCATCCGGGCGGCTGTGTGATGGGCGCCCCCGGCAAGCTCGCCGCCGGCCAGATCCTCAAGGACCGTGCCAAGGTGGGCGCGGCGGCCGGCAAGACGAGGGTGGCCGCTCGGGCGTAGTCAATGCCCGCTCCCGGGCCTTGACTGGCGCGCACGGCCGCGCAGGACGCCGAGAATCGCGGAAGCGACGGCTCGCACCGCCGCTTCCGTCCCCCCGAACCCCGGATCTGTTAGCCCTTGATCGGCTCGCCGTCGCTACCGACCACGTACCACTTGGAACCGACCCCCTGGCCGTTGGTCTGACCCGCAGCCGAGTCCTTGGCGAAGTAGTACAGCGGATAGTCGCCGTAGACCACCTGCTGCGTCCCATCCGCGCGTGTCTCGAGCTTCACCTTTGACTGATCGAGGCCGTCTCCGACCGTCACGTCCGACGCGGAGCTCGCGGTCAGCGCCGGCCAGTTCGCAGCGCACTGGTCGTTGCACGTCGGGGCGGCCTGTCCATCGTCCGGCGTGAACATGTAGAGGGTCTTACCTGTGCCGTCGGCGATGAACGTGCCGAGGGCGCCGGTCGCCAAGGTGAGCTTGATCGCACCGCCCGAGGCGGCGGAAGCGGAAGCCGAAGCCTCCATCGATTCCGAGGCCGAGGCAGATGGCGCTGCCTCTGACGCTGAGGGGGCTGCCGCCGATGGCGCCGAGGTGGCGGCTCCGCCGCCGCTGCTCGAGCAGGCCGCCACGATCGCCGTGACGGCGAATGCGGCGATCAACAGCCTCGATGGTCGGGTGTCAGGTGTCATCGCGTCGTCTCCGTAGCTGATCGGGGTCCAGCGACCGATACGTCAGGTACGACCTGGTCGGTTTCGCGACGTGCTCGGGACGCTACCCTCGGCGTATGCCGCCGACCGGTGCGACGCGCCAACGTATCGCGCCACCACCTGCACCACCCAGCGGGGTGCTGTTCTTCGTGCACGGCGCGAATGAGACGTCGGAGGGCCTGGCACGGAACGTGGCCCGGATCGAGGACCAGGTGCGCCGCCGGGGCTGGGACGTCCGGGTGGTCGCGCCCGAGTGGCGGCGACGATCCGGCCTGCGCCTCGGCAACTGGCGCAAGGCGCTCTATCGAGAGGCACGGCCGGCGTCGATCTCGCTCTCGAACGTGCCACGGGGCGTCGGTCGCGCCGCGGTTCTCAAACTCGTCACGAACTACTTCGAAGGCCGCCGAGAGATGCTGCTCGACACGGTCGGCGCCCAGATGCTGGCGGACGTCATCGGCTATCACGAGCACCGTGACTCGATCCAGGAGGTGCTGCAGGGCGAGTTCGCGAAGGCCGCCCGTGCCGCGCGTGGGCGCGCGATCCTGCCCGTGGGGCTGTCGCTGGGCGGCATCGCCCTCGTCGATCTGGTGGCGTCCTGGCCCGATGCGCCGATCGAGGCATGCGTGACCGTGGGCTCGCAGGCGCCGTTGCTCTACACGTTCGATGCGATCCCGTCGTTGCGATACGACGAGGCCGATCCGCCGCGGCTCCCCGTTCCGTGGCTCAACGTGTACGACAGCCGTGACTTCCTGTCGTTCGTTGCGGAGCCCTTGTTCCGGAGGACCGACGGTCTCGCGACCGTCGTGGACCTCCGCGTGCACTCCGGGAAGGATTTCCCGCGATCGCATTCGGCGTACTGGGAGCTATCGGCCGTGTGGGACGGGATCGCGACGGCGTTCTCATGGCGCCGGACCGATCGACTCACGGTGCGCGAGGCTCGGGAGCTCGGCTTCGAGGCGCGGAAGGCACCGACGCCACGTTCGTGAGGTCCGCGCGAGCGCGTGGCCGGGCCCGTCATTCGGGTGACGCATATCCGACGGCTTCGGGCGCCCTGTTCCTCGTTGATGCAGCTTGCCTGCATGATCGGACGAGTTGGACGGCCTCTGGACGCGAGGCTGATCGCCCCGCCCGCCGACATATGCAGGCGAAGTGCATCACCAAGGACCCCCTCGGGCTCCGCCCGGATGTATGCATCAGCGGAGCCTTGGGCGGGCCGGCGGCAAATTGGGGCGGGTCGGCGCGCAACCGGCACGCTTAGAACGACCGTTCTATACTCGCACGACCATGCGGCCGATCTATCGCGACGAGCCCTGCCGCTCGGCCCTTAACCGCGTGCGGGGCATGGGGTTCAAGTGGTCGCTGAACCCGTACATGGGCTGCGTCCACCAGTGCACCTTCTGCTTCGTCCGCGCCTTCGAGAAGATGGCCGACCGGCCCTCGGACGCCCGCTACGGCACGTCGATCCGGGTGAAGACGAACGTCGTCGAAGTCTTGCGCAAGGAGCTCGCGCGGAAGTCGTGGAAGGGCGAGCAGGTCGTCGTCGGTACCGCGACCGACCCGTACCAACCGGCCGAGGGGCATTTCCGCCTGACGCGCGGCTCGCTCGAGGCACTCGGCGATGCGAGGACGCCCATCGGCATCATCACGAGGGGCCCGCTCATCGTCCGTGACGTCGATGTCCTCTCGTATGCATCAGGACGCGCAAAGCTCGGGGTGACCTTCTCGATCCCGACGCTCGATCCCGACATCTGGCGGAAGACGGAGCCCGGCACGGCTCCGCCCCGCCAGCGCCTCCGCGCGATCCGGACCCTGATCGACGCCGGGATCGACGCGTCCGTCGGCATGGCGCCGATCCTTCCCGGCCTGTCGGACGACCCGGCAAAGATGGCCGAGGTCATCCAGGCAGCCCGAGACGCTGGCGCAACGGCCGTATGGACGAACGTGCTCTACCTCAAGCCCGGGACCCGCGAGCACTTCCTGGAGAACCTCGCGCGCGACTGGCCCGAACTCTTGCCCTCCTACGAGCGGCTGTATGACGGCCGGGCCTACGTCGCCAAAGAGGTCCTCGAGCCGGTCAGACAGCAGGTCCGCGAGCTGGCGAGACAGTACGGGATCGCGGACCGACGCCGGCGCGGGCCAACGGCGCGGGCCGGACGCGGGGGTGTCTCTGACGACCGCGACGTTCCGTTGGATGCGCCCGTCGTGCCACCGAGCGCCGAACAGCTGTCGCTCGCGTCGGCGTTGCGCTAGTCCGCGATGTCGCCTGCGTTGGGCCAGCGGGGCGGCCGCGGCTTCGACCGCGGGAGCGCATCCCAGTCCGACCTGATCGGGGAGAAGATGTCGACCACGATCGCCCCGTCGGGCCCCGCGACGCCGTCATGGACTGCGTTCGACGGGATCCGCCACGTCCCTCCCGGGCCGAGCGCACGGCGCTCGCCGTCGACCGTGAAGGTGATCGACCCTTTGATGCACAACCCGAGCTGCTCTTGTTCGTGATGGTGCTCCGGCACGACCGCGTTCGGGCCGAGCTCGACGACCGCGAGACTCGCGTTGTCGCCGACGATGACGCGCGCCTGAACGGTCTCGCCCCAGACGTCGAGCGCCGGGACGTCGGCGATGTCGCGGAGGTTGGAGTCTGTGGTCGAGTCGGCGGTCATGTCGACAGCCTACGTCGCCGAGTCGTCGCCGGAGCGACGAGAACGCGGCTACGCTTCGTCGCGTGAGGATCTCGCCACAGACGGCCCGTCGGTTCGTCCTCGGGCGCCAGGGGCTGTGGCCCGGTCGACGGTGGCGCGGCCTGCAGGGGACCGAGCGCGCGATGCGCGCGATGGAGCATCTCCAGCTCGATCCGCTCGCGATCATGGCGCGCGCCCAGGACCTCATGCTCGCCAGCCGCGTCATCGACTACCAACTCGACGACTGGGCGCGGCTGACCTACGAGCGTCGCAAGTTCTTCGACTGGGGCGGCTGGCTCGCGGTGCGCCCGATGGACGAGCTGCCGTATTGGCGGAACCTGATGCGTCGCGAGCGCGAGATGGGGCACTGGCGCGAGGTCGAGCACGAGCATCACGAGACGATCGTCGAGATGCGTCGCGTCCTGCGCGAGCGGGGCACGGTCGCCAACCGCGACTTCACGATGGCGAGCCGCAAGCGGACTGACTCGTATCGGGGTCGGAAGGACAGCGCGGTCGCGCTCTACTACCTGTGGCGCATCGGCGACGCGATGGTCCATCACCGTGAGCGGTTCGAGCGCGTCTATGCGCCCACGGAAGCAGTCGCCCCGCGCGCGCTTCTCGAGGAGGCGTCCGACGAGGAGACCGACGACTTCATGCGCCGCAAGCACGTCGCGTTCGAGGGGATCTCGCCGCTGACGGGCTCGTACGCGCTGTACCACAAGGGGGAGCGGCAGGCTGTCGTTGCGTGGCGCGACAAGGCGGTCAAGGAGGGGCGCCTCGTCGAGATCGAGGTCGACGGTTGGCGCGGACTGCGGTGGGCGCTCTCCGAGGACGCCGACGACATCGCGATGGTGGAACGCGGCAAGGTCCCGCGAGCGTGGCGACCGCTGGTCGAAACGACGACGGAGGAAGCGACGTTCCTGTCACCGCTCGATCCCGTCAGCGCCCGCAAGCGGGCGGCGACACTGTTCGACTTCGACTACATCTGGGAGGTTTACACGCCGGCGCCGAAGCGCAAGTTCGGCTATTACGCGCTCCCCGTCCTGTGGGGCGACCGGCTGGTCGCGCGGTTCGACGGCCGCCTCGAACGATCGACCTCGACCTTCGCGCTCCTCGGCCTGTGGCTCGAGGACGAAGCGCTCGCGACCGATATCGCGTTCGCTGAGGCGTTCGCCTGTGGCATCGAGCGGATGTCGCGGTTCCTGGGCGCGGAGCACCTCGACGTCACGGCGGTGCCGCAACGGCTGTTGCGCGACCGTGTGGGCGCGTCACGCCCCTGATGAGCACTGGCGCGATGACCCCCGGGCTCGTCCGTGCAGGCGGCGTAACCCGGGGCGTTCCTACCGACGGTCAGACCGACGCCCGCTCCTCGATCGGAACGTGCCGCGTTCCGCCGAGCCGCTGGGTGGCCCTCCGGGCCCGGGCGATCGCCGGTTCGTTGGACGGTAGGAACGTCGGGCGATACGGTCGGGGGCGCGGCGCGGGCTCCAGGCCCCGCCGAGGCCCGCGAACGCCCCACGTTCGCTGACAGGATCGCCATGGCTGACAAGTCGGTCGCCGACAAGTTGCTGATCAAGCCCGGGACGACGCTATGGATCTCCGATCAGGCGCGGACCCACTTGCTCGGTCCGCTGCCGGACGGGGTGGCGACGACGAGCGATCCGTCGACGGCGTCGACGTCGATCGTGATCGCCGATGACGGGGAATCCGCCCGGCGACTGTTCGCGACCGATGGGACCGCGCTCCTCGGGTCAGGGAACGTGTGGGTCCTCTATCCGAAGGGGAACAAGGCGGACATCAACCGCGACTCGCTCTGGCCGATCCTGGCCGACTTCGGCTTTCGGCCGATCAGCCAAGTCTCGGTGAATGACACATGGTCGGCCTTGCGCTTCCGGGCGCTCAAGCCCGGCGAGCCGCAGTTCACCGGGGGCCGCTAGGCGCGACGTCGCGGCAGGCGTGCCCGCGGCCAGGGGCGCGAGAGCGGCTCTGGCATCGGCTCGGCGGCTGGCGTCGCGGCGGAGTCGAGGAACAGACCGATCGACCCAGCTCGCGCTAGCCCGCCCTTACGGCTGCCGCGAGGAGGCGCACCCCTTCGTCGATCTGTGCCACCGACACCTGGCCGTATCCGAGGATCAGCCCACTCGGCGGCCGATCCCGATCTTGGTAGGTGTGCCGCAGGCCCGTCACCTTGACCCCCGACGCGAGCGCACGGTCGATGACCGTCGCCTCGTCGACGGCACGTGGCAGGAGCGCGAGGACATGCAGACCGGCCGACGCGCCGGTCGTGTGGACATCGGGGAGGTAGCGCGCCAGCGCATCGAGCATCGCGTCGCGCCGCTCTCGGTAGACCGGCCGCATCCGGCGCAAGTGGCGGTCGAAGTCGCCCTTCGATAGGAAGTCGGCGAACGCCAGTTGGTCGAGGCTCGCCGAGCCTCGATCGCTGGCTTCCTTCAGCCCGGCGAGCTGGTCGACGAGGGCATGCGGCACGACCATCCAACCCAGCCGCAACCCGGGCGCGAGCGTCTTGCTTGCCGAACCCGCGTAGATCACGCGTTCCGGTGCGAGCCCGTGGATCGCGCCGATGGGCTCTCGGTCGTAGCGGTACTCGGCGTCGTAGTCATCCTCGAGGATGAGCGCGTCACGCTCGTCGGCCCACGCGAGCAGCTCGGCGCGCCGATCCGGCGCCATCACGGCGCCCGTCGGGTAGTGATGCGCGGGCGTGAGGAAGACGGCATCCGCGTTGGAGGCTCGGAGCGCGTCCACCGAGATCCCACCGTCATCGACGGGGAGAGGCACAGTCTGAAGGCCGTGGCGGAGCACTGCCCCTCGACCGTCGGCATCGCCCGGATCCTCGACGCCGATACGTTGACCACCGCGCGCCTTGACGAGCTGGGTGACGAGGTCGATGGCCTGGGCGAACCCGTTGCAGATGATGATGTCGTCGGGCTGTGCGGCTGTCCCACGAACGCGGTTGAGGTACGCGGCGAGCGCATCGCGCAGCTCCGGAGCGCCGCGACGGTCGAGATAGGTCAGGCGCTCACTCGGCGCCTCGATCAGGACGCGGCGGAGCGACCGTAGCCAGACCTGACGCGGGAACAGGGTCACGTCGGGCCGGCCGTACGCGAAGTCGATCCGCGCGGCGATGGTCGTCTCGGAGCGTGGCTGGGGTGCGGTCGTGGCCGCAGCGCGCGTGGCAACGCGCGTCGCTCCGCCGGGAACGCTCGTCAGGTAGCCCTCGGCGAGGAGCTGCTCGTACGCCTCGACGACGACGCCGCGCGACAGGCCCAGCTGATCGGCAAGGACGCGTGTCGATGGCAAGGCGGTATCCGGCTGCAGCCGCCCGGTCCGGATCGCGCCTCGGAGCTCCTGTTCGAGCTGGCGGTGTAGCGGCAGCGGGTCGTCCTTGTGGAGCTCGACGAGGAGCTCGGTCGGGAATCTGGTACTCGTTCTGACCATGGATGTGGACCTTAGCAGATGACCAGTTAGTGGTCAGTATCGCGGCAACGAGATCCACCGCCGCAGATGAAGGAGAACGACATGGAGCTGCTGGCATTCATCGTGACGATCTTCGCGATCCTCGCCCTGGTCGATGCGGGAGCCATCCGGAAGGGCGTCGACTCGCGCGACCGGATCGGTGACGACTGGACGCGACGGACGTTCGCGTAGGTCTCGTCGCACACGCCTCCCGCGGCCGGACGTCCCGTCGGACGCCCGGCCGCATCCGTGTCCGTGATGCGGCGTTGATGCCGTCGTAAGGCGACCGCGCCTAGCATCTCGGGCCAACAGGAGGTGCCGGATGCTTCCGACTGCCAACGCCTATTCGAGCTTCGCCGCGAAGGACATCGCCGCCGCGAAGCGCTTCTATGGAGAGACGCTCGGCATCGACGTGGACGAGCTGTACGGCGGCCAGGTGCTCGATCTACGCCTCGATGCCGACAAGCACGTCTTGCTCTACGCGAAGGACGACTTCACTCCGGCCACCTACACGGTGCTCAACTTTCCTGTGCCGGACGTCGATGCCACGGTCGATGAGCTGACGCGGAACGGCGTCGAGATGGCCCGGTTCGACGGCTTCGATCAGGACGAGAAGGGCATCGCACGAGGTGCTCCCGACGCCGGTCCGACGATCGCCTGGTTCCGTGACCCCGACGGGAACATCCTCGCGATCCACAGCGAGGAACGGCCTCCGGATTGATCGGTCGGCGGATAGGCTTCGACGATGTCCTACCCACCGCCGTCGCCGCGTTCCGCCTATCCACCGCCGAAGTACGACGGTGAGCCCGGGCTCGTGAACGCGCGGCTCCGGCGGGCGGACACCGCGTTTGACGTGCGCAACAAGAACGGCGTCACGGCCGACTACCTCGCGACGGGCGCCTCCACGCAAGGGCGGTTCGGCCTGTACCGCTGGAACATGTCGGCCGTGCGAAGCGGGCCCGATCCGCACTTCCATCGATCGATCTCCGAGTCGTTCTTCGTGATCTCGGGGTCGATCAAGCTGTTCGACGGGCGCGAGTGGATCGATGGACGGCCCGGCGACTTCCTCTTCGTCCCCGAGGGTGGCATCCACGGGTTCCGCAACGAGTCAGGCGAGGACGCGTCGATGCTGATCCTGTTCGCGCCGGGCGCGCCACGCGAGGACTATTTCGAGACGCTCGCCCGCGTTTCGATGGGGGAGTCGATGACCGACGAGGAGCGGACCGCGTTCATGCTCCGCCACGACACATTCTGGGTCTGACGATGGCATCGATCACCCCGTTCGAGGAGCTCGAGCCGACCGACCACTCGCACGAGTTCGTCGGCGCCGAGCACGGCGACGTCCCGTTCAGCGTGATCCTCGTCCACTCCCAGCCGGGTACCGGGCCGAAGGTCCATCGCCATCCCTATCCCGAGGTGTTCATCGTCGAGTCCGGCCAGGCGACGTTCCGGATCGGCGATCAGTCGATGGTCTGTCTCTTATACACATCTCCGAGCCCACGAGACG
>JBKPMM010000004.1:0-6681 GCA_046732155.1 Chloroflexota bacterium
CGTCTACCCCGTCGGCGAACGGGACCGGCACGCGCAAGACGAGCCGTCGGAAGAAGGATCCCGACGGCGGGGACGGCGCGCTCCACAGCCTGCTGACGGCGGCCGTCGAAGAGGCCGCCCGCCTGCTCCATGCAGACGGCGCGATGGTGTACCTCATGGACCCCGCCTCGGGGAACCTGCGCTTCGCACACGATGCCGGCATCAAGCGCGCGCGCACGCGCGAATGGATCCGTGGGCTCGAGCTCGCGCCGGGCGTCGGGATGTTTGGTCTCGCTGTCGCGAAGCGAGCGACGGTGATGACGTCGGATTACGTCAACGACGCCCAGTTCCGCCATTCCCCCGGTGCCGACCGCGTCGTCGATGACCTCGGGATCACCTCGATGGTCGTCTCGCCGCTGCTCGCAGGCGAGGAGGTGTTCGGCGGCCTCGGGGCCTTCTCGCGCCGCAAGGACGCGTTCGACCCGGCCCAGATCGCGCTCGTCCGCGCTCTCGCGGATCACGCCGCGAGCGCGATGGCCAACGCCCGGCTCATCGAGGAGCTCGATCGTTCGCGACAGGAGCTTGACCGTTCACGGAGCGATCTCGCCCGCCGAGCCGACGCGGAGCAAGCGTTGCGCGAGATCGCCGCCCGGATCACGGCGCTGCGCGACCCCGGCGAGATCCTCCAGGAGGTCGTCGAGCTCGCCAGTCGTCTGGTCGGCGGGCAAGGCGCGATCCTCGACCTCCTCGATGCCGAGTCCGGCAACCTGCGCTGGGCGTACGACGACGGGCTCGGACGACGCTTCACCGACGAGGAACGCACCAAGCTGTGGATCTCGGTAGGGGAGGGCGCGACCGGCGTCGCCGTCGCCGAGGATCGCGTCGTGGTCGCCGGCGACGAGCTCGCCTCGCTCTTCCCGCCCGGCCCGGAGAACACCGACTTCTACGAGCGGACGGGCTTCCGTTCGATGATCGCCGCGCCGATCACCGGTGAAAGCGGGCCGCTCGGCGTCATCGAGGTGTATTCGGTGCGCCCGGATGCCTTCACCGACGACGACGCCGCCCTGATTCGGGCGCTCGCGAGCCAGGCTGCGATCGCCATCACCAATGCACGTCTGATCACCGAATTGGCCGAATCCCGTGAGGCCCTCGAGCGCACCGCCGAGGCGGAACGCACGCTCCGCGAGATCGCTGTTCGCGTGTCCTCGATCCTCGACCCCACCGAGGTCCTCGACCGTATCGTCGTCGAAGCGGCCCGCCTCCTCGGGTCGGACGGTTCGCGGATCGACCTGTGGGACGACGAGTCGGAGTCGCTCCTCTGGGCGTACTCGGCGGGTGACGCGATGCGCGAGGTCCCGGACTGGGGACGGACGGGCGGCATCAAACCGGGCTACGCCGTCGCTGGCCTCGCCTTCCAGGACCAACGCGCGTACATGACGGCCGATTACCTCGCCGACCCGCGGTTCGTCACGACCCGCGCCATCAAGCGATTCATCACCGGTGCCGGGATCCGTGCCGTCGTCGCGGTGCCGCTGACCGGCGAGGACAAGCGACCGCTCGGCGTCCTGTCGGTCGTATCGCGCCAACCGGGCGCGTACACCGAGACCGACGTCGAGACGCTATCGGCCTTGGCGACGCATGCCTCGATCGCGATCGTCAACGCCAACCTGATGGAAGCGCTCGCCAGATCGCAGGCCGATGTCGAGCGCCGAGCCGACGCGGAGCGGACCTTGCGTCAGATCGCAGCGCGCGTCACCGCGCTTCACGAGCCGGAGGAGGTGCTCCAGGCGATCGTCGACGAGGCGCGTCGCCTGCTTCGAGCGGACGGCGCGGTCATCGATCAATACGACGCCGATCGCGACACGCTCGTCTGGGCGTACGACGCGGGGCTGCCCGCGTCGCAGCGCGAGGCACTCAAGTTGAACAGCCTGCGCCTCGGTCAAGGCGTCGCGGGCAAGGCGGTCGCCGAGGCGCGGGTGATCCACGTCGAGGATTACCGCACCGCCGAGTTCGAGCACGACGTCCTGACCGATTCGCTCGCGGAGCTCGCGAACGTCCGTGGCCTGATCGCGGCGCCGATCATCGGCGAGGCGGGCCCGCTCGGCGCGATCGAGGTGATGAGCCACGAGCCGAACTCATTCGATGACATCGACATCGCCGTCCTCGGCGGTCTCGCGGAGCAAGCCGCGATCGCGATCACGAACGCTCGGCTGATCGACGAGCTCGAGCGATCGAAGCGCGCGCTCGCGCGGCGCGCGGAGACCGAACGGTCGCTCCGTGACATCACGGCGCGCATCGCCGCACTCACCGACCCGGACGAGCTGTTCGAGCGCGTCGTCGAGGATGCACGCCGCCTGCTCGACACCGACGGTGCCCACTTGACACGGATGGCGCCGGACGGCGAGTACCTCATCCCGGTGGTGGTCGCCGGGGGCGCCGACGAGGCGACCCGAACCTGGCTGATGGGCATGCGCTTCCCGCTGGGCGGCGGGATCAACGGTCTCGCCGCTGAGCAAGGCGTGCCCGTCTGGACCTCGGACTACATGGCCGACCAGCGCATCCCGCACGAGCCGGACGACGATTCGGCGGCGACCCGGATGAGCCTCGTCGGAATGGCCGCCGCGCCGCTCCGCGCCCCCGGTGGCGAGGTCATCGGCACCCTGGCAGTCTCGACGTCAACGCCTCGGACGTTCGCCGCGGCCGACCTCGACCTCCTGCAAGGACTCGCCGATCAGGCGGCGATCGCCCTCACCAACTCGAACCTGCTCGTCCGGCTGACGCGCGAGGAGGCGCGGTTCCGGGGCCTCGTCCAGACGACGCCGGACGTGATCTGGCGCGCCGACGCGGACGGGATCTTCACGTTCATGGCCGACGCCGCGGAAGCCCTGTTCGGCTGGCCGATCGACGAGATCATCGGAAAGCATTTCTCCTTCCTGACCCACCCGGATTCGATGCCGCTCGCGCGCGAGCGGTATGGCGCCGTCGGGCAGGATCCAGATCTGGTCGACCGCGTTCCCCTCACGCTCGTCCGCCGCGACGGGACGACATTCGCGGCTGAAGTGACGAACGCCGGCGTCTTCGAGGACGGTGTGTGGGTCGGCGCCCAGGGCACGGTCCGCGATGTCTCGGAGCGGGCGCGCCTCGAGCGCGAGCTGCGCGAATCGGAAGAGCGCTATCGCTTCCTCGTCCAGAACGCGCCCGACGTGATCTGGTCGATCGATGGCGAGGCGCGCCTCACCTTCCTGTCGGACGCCATCGAGCGGCTGACCGGGCTTCGTCCCGATGAGCTGCTCGGCCGTCACTTCGGCGCATTGGTCCATGAGAGCTCCCGTGATGTCGCCGACAGCGACTGGACCGCGCAGATGGAGCAGGGTTCGCAGGAGGTCCGCGGGCGGCTGAACCTGCGTCACCGCGACGGATCCGCCGTTGCTGCCGAGTTCATCGCGATCGCCACGCTCGACGAGAACGGCAAGTTCGCCGGTGCCAACGGATCCGTCCGCGACATGCGGGACCGCGATCGCCTCGAACGTGACCTGCGCGCGTCCGAGGACCGCTATCGAACGCTCGCCTCGTCGTCGCCCGACATGGTCTTCGCGACCGACGCGGAGGGGCGCTACACGTTCCTCTCTGACCGTGCCAAGACCATGCTCGGCTGGGACCTGGAGGCGAGCCTCGGTCGACCGTTCTTCGACATGGTGGCACCCGGCTGGGAAGGCGCGGCGGCGGCGAGCTATCAGGCGGTCCTCGATGAGCCCACGACGGTCCACTCGGTCCGGATGGACTTCCTCGACGGGGACGACACACCCCGTCCACTCGAGATCAACGTCCTCGCCAAGGTCGAGGAGGGTGTCATCGTCGGCATCAACGGCGTCGCCCGGGACATCTCCGAGCGGCTGCGCCTCGAGCGCGAGCTGAGCCGGTCCGAGGAGCGCTTCCGGTTCCTGGTCCAGAAATCGCCCGATGTCGTCTTCTCGACCGACGCTGAGGGGCGGTTCACGTTCGTCTCGGACGCGATCGAGCGCATGACCGGCTTCAGGGCGGATGACGTCCTCGGTCAGCATTTCTCGGTCCTCGTCGATCCGGCCAGCCTGCCGGTGGCCGGCGATCGCTGGTCGGACCTCGTCGCGCAGCCGACGCGCGAGCAGCAGGCGGCGCTGATGCTCGTCGGGATCGATGGCCGCAGAGTCCCGGTCGACGTACGGTCCATCGGCGTCGTGGCAGCAGACGGCAGCTTCGCGGGCATCCAGGGCGCGACCCGCGACGTGAGCGACCAGGTCCGATTGGAGAACGAGCTCCGCCGCCACGCCGGCGAGCTCGCGGCAGGCGAGGAGCGAGCGCACCTCGCTCGGGAACTCCACGACTCGGTCACCCAGGCCCTCTTCTCGATGACGCTCGTGTCCCGGTCTGTCGAGATGCTGCTCGAGAAGGATCCCGAGGGTGCCCGCGACCAGCTCGCCCAACTGCGCGAGTTGCAGCGCGAGGCGCTGGCCGAGATGCGCGCGCTGATCTTCGAGCTGCGGCCCGGCAACCTGGAGCAGGACGGGCTCGTGCGCGCGCTCAAGACCCACGCCAGCGCGCTCCAGGGCCGACTCGGGCTCCCCATCCTCGTTGAGACGGACCTATCCGACCGACTGCCGCTCGCTGCCGAGGAGGTTTTCTATCGAATCGCGCAGGAAGCGCTCCACAACGTGGTCAAGCACGCCGCCGCACGGCGCGTCAGGGTCGACGTCCGGCGCGAGGGCTCGGTCGTGAAGCTGCGTGTCGAGGACGACGGCAAGGGATTCGATCCGTCGCACGTGCCCGACGGCCACTTGGGCCTTGCCGGCATGCGCGCCCGTGCCGAGCGTGTCGGCGCGGAGTTCTCGTGCACCAGCGCGGAGGGACAGGGAACGACAGTCGAGGTCCGGATCGGGTCGGACGCTCTCGCAGCGCTCGAGGCCGCAGCGGGGATGCGGGCCAGCACGACCCCGGAGCCTGCGTCGATCCGCGACGTATGACGTAGGCGGCCACCGTCATCCGGCCGAGCACGCCTCCCGGCGAGCGTCCCTTTTCCCTGCCGGGCTGTCCCCCCACCATGGGGACATGTCTCAGTCCGGCCCCCGCGTTGACGGCCCGCTCCGAGTCCTGGTCGTCGATGCGGATGACCGGACCCGGGAAAGCCTCACTGGCCTCCTCTCCATCAGCGGCCAGTGCATGGTCGTGGCAAGCGCTGGTCAGGTCGGTGAGGCACTCGATCTCGCGCTCCGCCATCGCCCGGACGTAGTCGTCGTCGATCCGCGGCTGCCCGAGGTCGATGGCGGGATCGCGTTCATCTCCGGTCTTCGCAGCGAGCTCCCTGGCGTGCGGATCCTCGCCATGAGCTGGTCCGACACGCTCGAGTCCGCCGCTCTCGCGAGCGGCGCGGACGGCTTCGTCCGCAAGACCTTCCGACCCACCGAATTGACGGCGGCGATCGTCGCCGCCGGCCGAGGCGTGAAGCCGGCCGCGTAGACCGGCGGCGACGCCGTGCTTTGCTAGACTCCACGTCGCTCCCCGCTCGTCCCACGCCCCCAGCCCGTCCGACGCCGTCACCGCGCCAGGAGCCGACGTGTCCGATCCCGAGTCCCAGCCCATCCGCGTCCTCATCGTGGACGACCATTCCGTCGTCCGGATGGGTCTGAAGATGTTCTTCGACCACCAGCCCGACATCGAGGTCGTCGGCGAGGCGGCCGACGGTTCCGAGGGTGTGGCGATGGCCCGCCGACTCGAGCCCGACGTCGTCCTGATGGACTTGCTCATGCCGAACATGGATGGGGTGACCGCCATCGGTCGCATCAAGGCCGAGCGACCCGAGACCGAGATCGTGACCATGACCTCGTTCATCGAGGAAGAGAAGGTCACCTCGGCTCTGGAGGCGGGCGCCTCGGGATACGTGCTCAAGGACGCCGAGGCCGAGGAGGTCGCCGCGGCCGTCCGGGCCGCCTATGCCGGCGAGGTGCATCTGGACCCGGCTGTGGCGCGCTTGCTTGCGCAGCGGATGCGGGCCAAGAAGTCGCCTGACGAGGAGCTCGCGGAGCCCCTGACCGACCGTGAGAAGGACGTGCTACGACTGCTCGGGCAGGGGATGAGTAACAAGGAGATCGGCACCGAGCTGTTCATCACGGAACGGACGGCTCGGACGTACGTATCGAACATCCTCGGCAAGCTCGGGCTCGCGTCTCGGACCCAGGCCGCGCTGTACGCGGTCGAGCACAAGCTGGTCGACGGCCCGAAGAAGTAGGTCGGTCGTCCCAGGCGCGGCGCCGGCCGCGCACCGCGCGCATTTCCGCCAAACGGCCACCACACGAGCATTCGTCAGCCGCCGTCGCGCCTGCTGTGCACGAGACTCCTGCAGATACCTGTCATCTGCTCGCCTCGTGTCACTTCTGACAACGATCCCGTGACGAGCGCTCGCCTCGTGAGCATCTGACAGAGAACCCTCGTCAACGGCTCGCCATACCGGCCATCGACGCCCCGGATCCGACGCGCCGTGGCCGCACGTCGCCTGCGCGCGCCGACACTTGGATCTTGCCAACGGGCCGGCCCAATGAGCCGATGACCGGATTTCCTCACCCGATGGCCGGCAACACGAGCATATGACGAGATCTCGGTTCGCCCGCCGCCCCCGCGCGCCGCGCCGCCCGCGCCGCGCCGAAAGCCCGCGCCGCGTCCGCTGCCCACCGC
>JBKPMM010000005.1:0-41457 GCA_046732155.1 Chloroflexota bacterium
CGCCGAGCGCCGCGTGATCCACGGCACTCCCGAACTGGGTCCCGACCGCGTCGACCACGACATCGGCGCCATACGGGAGCAGCGCGCGTCGGCGCTCGTCGAGCTCCGCCGGGGTGACGACATGGTCGGCCCCGACGGCCGTCGCGACCGCGGCGCGATCCGGCTGCGGCTCGACGACGATGACCGGTCCCGCCCCCGCGGCCTTGAACATCGCCAGGAACAGACAGCCGATCGCGCCCGCTCCGAAGATCACCGCGGACTCGCCGGGCCGTGGATTCGCCTTGTTCACGCCGTTCACGACGCAGGCGAGCGGTTCGATCAACGCCGCGATGCGGGCCGTCGGCGCGTCCGACACCGGGAACACGGCGTGGGCGGGCGCCTTGACCTTCGCGGCCAGCGCGCCGTCTCGGAAGATGCCCAGGGCACGGACGTTCTCGCAGCTCGCCGGGCGGCCGGCACGACACGGGCCGCAGACGCCGCATTTCGGGTCAGGATCGACGGTCACCCGCTGGCCGGCGCTCATCCCGCCGACGTTCGCGCCGACCGCGCTGACCCGCCCGATGAACTCATGACCCATGACGACGCCCGCGTCCGCCGGGTGACCGGGCGGCACGCTGAGGATCTGCAGGTCCGTCCCGCAGACACCGCACGCCTCGACGTCGATGATGACATCGTCGTCGGCATCGACCCTTGGTTCGGGGACGTCCTCCAGCTCGACGACCCCGGCGCCCTTGAACACCGCGGCGCGCATCAGCGGGCGGTCATACGGTGGGAGTGGTGCCGCGGCGGCGGCCCGGCAGCCGTCGCCGACCACGACCGAGCACGACCGAGGCGATCCCGAAGATCAGCAGCGTCGCTACGAGCATCACGGTGGCGACGGCGTTCACCTCGGGCGTCACCCCGAACTTGACTTTCGTGTAGATGTAGGTCGGCAGCGTCGGCTGGTTGCCGACCGTGAACCAGGTGATGACGAACTCGTCGATCGAGAGCGTGATGCAGATCAGCGCGCCGGCCAGGATCGCCGGCGCGATGAGGGGCAGCACGACGTGGCGGAGCGTCCGACGTGGTGAAGCGCCGAGATCGGCGGCGGCCCACTCGAGCTTTCGATCGAAGCTCTGCAGTCGCGACGCGACGATCAGCACGACGAACGGGACGGTCACGACGAGCTGACCGGCGATGACCGTGATCAGCGACAGGTTCGCGTGGACCGCGCGCGAGAAGAAGATCAGCAATGAGATGCCGATCAGCACGCCTGGGACCATGATCGGCATCGTGAACGCGATCCTCACGCCGTTCGGATAGCGCAGCCGACCCCGCACGAGCACGAAGGCCGCCATCGTCCCGATGATCGTGGCGAGGACGGAGACGATCAGCGACACGGTGATGGTGTTCCCGACAGCCGTCAGCAGCTGCCGGTTGTTGATCATGACGTCGTACCAGTGCAGCGTCGGGCCCTGGATGGGGAAGCTCGGCGTCTGCGACGCATCGAACGAGAACGCCACCATGAACACGATCGGGAGGTACAGGAACAGCACGAGGAACGCGAAGATCAGCCGCAGCGCCCAGCGGGTCAGCCCCGCGTATCGGCTGACGGGCATCGTCTCCAACGGATCGACGCTCCTAGCCACGGGCGTACACATCCTCGACCCGCAGGTACTTGCGGAAGACCACCAGAAGCACGGTCACGAACGCCACGATCAACAGCCCCAGCGCCGCGCCCTGGGGCACGAGCGCGTTCTTGAAGAAGGTCTGGATGAGGTTCGCGATCAGCAACCCTGACGCGCCACCGACCATCGACGGGGTCAGGAACTCGCCGAGGATCGGGATGAAGACGAAGATCGCCGCGGTGATGAGTCCAGGCCGGATCTGCGGCAACAGGATGTAGCGGAACGCTCGTGACGGACTCGCGCCGAGGTCCTGCGCCGCGGTCAGCTGCGTGTAGTCGAACCGCTCGAGCGATGCGTACAGCACCAGGACCGCGAACGGTAGGTAGACGTAGGTCAGGACGATGAACGTGCCGATGTCGTTGTAGACGAATAGCAGCGATGGTTCCTTGATGAGCCCGAGACCCATCAGCACCTGATTGAGCGCTCCCTTCTCACCGAGGATCGCCTGCCACGAGTAGACGCGGAGCAGATAGCTCGACCAGAACGGGACGATGATGATCAGCAGGGCCAGGCGCGCCCAGCGACGCGACACGTAACGCGCGAGGAAGTACGCCACGGCCAACGAGAACAGAAGGCAGATCGTCGTCACCGCAGCACCCATGACCACGGTCTTGCCCAGCGTGCGGACATACGCACCGGTCTCGAAGAACTGCGCGTAGTTGTCGAGGTTCCAGACCGGGACGATGTCGAGGTTCGCGTTCGTCGTCCATAACGAGAAGATGAACATGACCCCGAGGGGTACGAAGAACAGGATCCCGAGCAGCAGCGCTGCCGGGAGGAAGGGGGCGAGCTCCCGCAGCCGCGCGGAGCGACTGCGGGAGACGACGGTCACTGAGGTCGGTTCGACCCCGGTGACCACTTCGGCGGTCATGTCAGACGATCAGCCTGCGCTGAAGACCTCGTTGAAGAGCTGGATGGATTTGTCGGTCGAGGTCCCGGGGCCCTTGAGGACCATGGTCGGCAGCACCTCGGGCGCCTTGCTATAGAGATAGCGGTCCGCCTGGTCCTGCTTCCCCTGATCGGTCAGGATCTTGTAGGCCTTCTCGTTGAACAGCGGCCGTCCGTTCGCGAGGAAGTTCTCGGCGATGAGCTCGGCCTGCTGTGACTGCTCGAGGAATGGCTTGATGAGCGCCTTGTTGGCGCCCTCCTTCACGATCATCTCGCCGTCATGCCAGCCGACGGTGCCCTCACTCGGGACATAGCCCTTGATCTCTGGTCCGCCACCATCCTTGACCCGGTCCTCGTTGCCGAGGTTGCCGGTGATCAGCCAGGCTTCCCCGCTGACCATGGCCGCGACGCTGTCGGTCGCCTGCTGGGCGAACTTGAGGATGTTCGGCTTGAGCTTCTCCAGATAGCCCTTGACGGTCGTGAGCTGGTCGTCGGTCAGGTCGTACGGCTTGTCGAAGCCGGCCGCACGGGCCATGTAGGCGACGATCTCCTCCGGCTGGTTCTCGACGACGACGCGGCCCTTGTACTTGGGATCGAGCAGGACCTGCCAGTCGGTCGGGTTGCCGCTGACCTTCGCCGGGTCGTAATAGATCATGATCGGCGACCACCCGAACGGGTACGCCATGTAGCCCTCTGAGCTCTGCCAGTAGGGGAACTCGCGGGCGAACGAGTAGAGCTGTGTGGAGACCTTCAGCTCGTTGATGTCGAACGGCTCGATGAGCCCATCCTTGGCGTAGGCGTTCGGTACCCACATCGCGTCGCCCGAGATCTTGTCGAGCTGTCCCTTGACCTCCTTGAGCTTCGCGTAGCCCTCGGCGTTCCCGGCGAGCTCGGAGATCGAGGTATTGATATTGGTGTCCTTGGCGATCTTGTCCAGCTGGGACTGGATGTAGTGGTCGCTCCAGGTCATCCAGTTGAACGTCCCGGTCGTCGCGGCACCACCGCCACCGATCACGTTGCATGCCTGGAGCACGCCACCGAGCGCGGCGGTCGCACCGACGGCACCCGTCAATTGCAGGAATCTCCGACGTGAGTGGGTCTGGTCAAGCACCGTCATACGGTTTCTCCTCCTCCACCATCTGCCCCTGCTTGGGTCTGCGGCTCGTCACCGGCGGCGACGACCGACGATTCGCGTGGATCCCACCAAACGTGCACTTCCTGATCGACCATCCCCTCCTCGACTGCCCCTTCGTCCGACTCGCGAAACTGGATGGCGACGAGAGTCCCGGCGTCGGTCTGGACCGTGATCCTCGTGTGGGTTCCCATAAAGGCGACATTGCTGGTGCGACCCTTGACGACGGCCGCGGGTCGTCCGCCGTTCGGTGGCGTCGACCCGATCGAGACCGATTCGGGGCGGACCATGAGCTTGACTGGTCCGTTCGGCGGGGTCGATGGCACGCGGGCCGGCAGGATCGTCCCGTTCGACAGCCGGAAGGCCGGGGCGCCGCCGCCGTTCGTCACCGTCCCATCGAGGAAATTCGATTCGCCGATGAAGTCCGCGACGAACCGGTCGACCGGGCGCAGGTAGATCTCGCGCGGCGGACCGATCTGGCGGACGTGCCCGCCCGACATGACGGCGATGCGCGTCGCCATCGACAGCGCTTCCTCCTGGTCGTGGGTCACGAACACGAAGGTCGTGCCGACCTGGCGGTGGATGCGCGCGAGCTCGACCTGCATCTGCTTGCGCAGCTTGAGATCGAGTGCGCCGAGCGGTTCGTCGAGCAGCAGCACGGCGGGACGCTTCGCCAGCGCGCGGGCCAGCGCGACCCGCTGCGCCTGACCGCCGGACATCTGGGTGGGGTAGCGGTCGTGATAGGTGCCCAGCCCGACGAGGTCGAGGTACTCGTCGACGCGACCCGCGATCTCGCGCGCGTCTAGCCCCTCCATCCGGAGCCCGAAGGCGACGTTCTCGGCGACGGTCATGTGCGGGAACAGCGCGTAATTCTGGAAGACGGTGTTGACGTTCCGCTGGTGGGGCGCCAGGTCGTTGACGACGCGGCCTTCGATGCGGAGCTCGCCAGACGTGAGCGGGATGAACCCGCCGATCAGATTGAGGGTCGTCGTCTTGCCGCAACCCGACGGGCCGAGCAGACAGAAGAACTCGCCCGAATCGATGCGCAGATCGATCCCGTCGAGAGCGATGGCGTCGCCGTATCGCTTCGTGACGTTGACGAGCTCGATCGCGGGAGCGGTGGTGTCCGTCATCGAGGGCTCGTCCCTGGCCCGGTCACCGCGGCGGTCCGGTGGCGCTCGCGCCGAGCGGCCGCGGTCGACCGCGCGATCGGCGGTGTGCTCTCACCGACGATCAATTCGACAGGCACGACCTCTGATGTGGCCGGGCTGCCGTCCCTGATCGAGGCGAGGAGCATCTCGACAGTACGGCGTCCGAGCTCGACCGAGGGCACGTCGACGGTCGTCAGGCGCGGTCGCGACTGTCGGGCCGCCGGGATCCCATCGAAGCCCACGAGCGCGAGGTCGCGTGGGACATCAAGCCGAGTCGCGCGGAGCGCGTCGAGCACGCTCAAGGCGAGCTTGTCGTCATAGCAGATCACCGCCTCGGGTGGATCCGCGGCGAGGAGTTCCGCGACGTCGCTCGCATCGCGCCAGCCGTTCACGCCGCAGTCGATGGAGCGTATAGGACCCAGGTGGTGGCGGTCGAGTACCTCGCTGGCCGTGGCCCGCCGCAGCGCGTCCGCGGACCCGGTCCCCGGGCCGACGTAGGTGACGCGTCGATAGCCGCGCTCGACGATGTGCTCGACGGCCGCGGCGAAACCGCCCGTATCGTCACTGCGAAGCACGCCGCGCGCCGGCGGGTCGGCGCCGTCCGCGAGGGCCGGGTAATCAGGCTGGACGAAGACGACACGGTCCCTCGGCAGGCGTCGGAACACGTCCGCGGGGTCGCTGACGCACGAGGCGAGCGCGACGCCATCGGCCCGGTGTTCGGCGAGGACGGTCAGGGCTCGTTCTTCGCGCTCCTGATCGTGGAGCCCGGTCATCATGAAGACCGCGAATCCGTGACTAGCTGCGGCTTCCTCGAAGCCGGCGGCGACCTTGCCATGGACGGGGTCTGCGAGGTCATCGAGGAGCAGACCGAGGATGTGCGTCCGACGCGCGCGCAGGCTTCGGGCTGCCGCGTTGGGCACGTAGCCGAGCTTTTGGGCAGCGGCGCGGACCGCCGCGCGCGTCGTCTCGCCGATGCGTGGGTCGTCCTTGAGGGCTCGAGAAGCGGTCGCTTCGGACGTGCCCGCGAGGCGGGCGACGTCGGCAAGGACGACCCGACGTTCCGGCGCGCGGCGCATCAGGGTCGGCTCAGGTCCGAGGTCCCAGGGGGGTCACGGTCGCGCCCATGGCGATCGGTGACGGGCCGCTGGCAGGCGTCCCCACATCCAACTGAGCGATGCCCCTCCACGGCGCTGCATCCAGTCGCTTGTGCAATCGGTTGCGCGGACGCTAGCATACCGATAACGGAGGGTCAACGAACGTGTCGGCGGAGGATGAGACGGTCCCTGTGGCGCGACGACCCGACGGCCCGCGGAACGCGTGACGACCCCCCACGCGACCGCGCTTGCGACGCCCGTCGACCTCGGATCGGCGGCGCGCGCGAGCACCGACGGCCTCGCTGAGTCCCTCCATCCCGCGTACCGCGAGGCGGTGTACCGACTGCCCGCGGGTCCCACGGTCCTGCGCGGACTGCCATTCGCGTTCGCCGCGGCGGATGCCTCGTCGCGCTGGCTGTTCCTCGACGGTCCCGCCGAGATCGATCTCCGCGAGGCGGGTCGGGACGGCGTCTCGCACTTGGTGTTCGCACATTTCTCGGATGCGTGGCGTGACGCCATCTCCGGGCGCCCTGCCGACCTACCGATCGGCTGGGTCACGCCGGTCGGGCAGCCGCTGGCGCGGTACACGGTGGAAGGCCCCGGCGGCACGGTCGTCGAACGTGTGATACGTCGGCGGTTCGAGGTCAACGACGGGATCATCGGCTGGGGCCAGGGCGCGTTCGCCGCCGTCGCGCATCCGGTCGACCAGCCGCTCGACTGGCGCGGGCCGCATCCCGTTCCGCCACCCGGCGGGTACGCCGCACCGGGTGAGGCCGGTCTGCTCGGCATCCTGCCCGGGAGTTGGGGCCCTGACCAGACCGGTGTCGCGGACTCCGTCCCGAACCCGACCGGTGATATCGCCTTCTGGCTGTTCGCGCTGGAGATCCCCCCGAACGCCGGGCCGCTCGAACGGCTGCGGATGGAGCCGCTCGCGTCGATCGAGGAAGGTGCCGGCGTGGTCATCGGAGCCGTGACGGCCTTCAGAGGAACCGCATCGCCGCTCGCGATCCAGCCGCGCCGGACCCTCCGTTTCGAGAGCGCAGATGGCGACGAGATCGAGGTGGACGTCGACCTCGGTCAGGTCTTCCGCCGTCGGTCCGCGCCCGGATCGGCCGACGACGGTCGCGGCGACGGGGCTGCGGACGGGATCCTCGGCTGGGGGACGCCACGCGAGGAAGGTGGTCGTGGCCGCGGCATCCTCGTCGATCTGGCCATGGCGCCTGACGCTACGCTCGCGATCGGATCGTCAGACCAGGTCGCGGCGGCGGAGTTGCCGGGCGAGGGGGAGTCTCGGACGAGCGGAAGCGTGACGATCGAGGCGCTCCCGACACCGACCCGCCGGATCGAGGTCGAGGTCGTGGATGGCGCGTCGGGTCGCCCGATGCCGGCTCGCGTCCGCTTCGTCGCGCCGGACGGTCGCTACCTGCCGCCCCTTGGGCACCGCGACGAGGTGAACCCCTGGCTGAACGAGGATTCGGGCGCTGACGTCGTCCTCGGCCGCTCGACGTATGCCTATGTCCCCGGCCGCTTCCCGATCGCCTTGCCGACCGGGCCCGTCCGGATGGAGGTCGTGCACGGGTTCTCGCACCGACCCGTCCGGCGGACGATCGAAATCGGCGCCGGCAGCGCCCCGCTCGTCGTTCCGCTCGAGCGGGTGGACGCCGACGGGTGGACGGCGGTCGATGGCCATGTCCACTTCATCTCCCCGACGTCCGCGCTGCTCCAGGCCCGGGCGGAAGGCGTCGCGATCGTGAACCTGCTCGCCACGCAGTGGGGCGACCACCACACGAGCCTGAGCGACCTGCCGGCGAAGGTCGTCGCGGACACCGACGGCGAGCACCTCGTCGTGATGGGGAGCGAGAACCGCCAGAACATGCTCGGCCACATCGGCCTGCTCGGTGCATCCGATCCAGTGTTGCCGATGGCCAGTGCGGGCCCGCCCGAGGCCCGCATGGGCGACCCGCTCGAATGGCTGATGCGCGACTGGGCCGACGCGTCCCGAACCCAGGACGGCCTCGCGGTCGCCGTCCACTTTCCGCTGCCATACGCCGAGATCGCCGCGGACATCGTGTGCGGAAGGATCGACGCGGTCGAGCTGCAGGCGCTGACCCCGGCTGTCGACGGCCCCTCGATCCGGGAGTGGTACCGGTTCCTGGCGTGTGGCTATCGCCTCCCAGTCGTCGGCGGGACCGACAAGATGTCGGCGGAGGTGCCGGTGGGTGCGATCCGGACTTACGCGCGACTCGACCCGGAGCAGCCGCTGTCGTTCGCGGCCTTCGCCGAAGCCGTGCGCGCGGGACGGACGTTCGTGTCGTCGGGAACCCTCATCGACATCGAGGTCGACGGACGCGGGCAAGGGAACGTCGTCCCGTTCGGTCCTGACGGCGGCACGGTGGAGGTCAAGGTGCGAGCGTGGGCGGCGCAGCCGTTCATCGACACGATCGAGCTCGTCCATGACGGCCGAGTGATCGCGACGTCGGGCGGTGGCGGCGCGACCGAGCGCCTCGAGCTCTCGGAGCGCGTCGCGGTCAGCGCGAGTGGCTGGCTGGCCGCCCGAGCGACGAGCAGCGCGTTCATCCATTCGGCGTTCTCGACGAGCATGGGCGCTCACAGTTCGCCGGTCTATCTCGACGTCGCCGGGCGGCGTCCGTACTCAGCCGAGGACGCGCGGATGATCGCGACGATCATCGATGGCGCTCGGACATGGGTCGAGACGATCGCGGCGGTCCGCTCGTCCGACGAGCGGGCGCGCCTCGCCGAGTACTTCACGTCGAGCCGAGCGACGCTGGACGAACTCGGTCGCGGCGGCGCACCCGCCTGATCTAGACGATCGTCCGGATCTTCTCGAACGGCTGCCCGAGTCCTTCCGGCCCGAGCGTCCGGTAGCCCCCGTCGACGAGCAGCTCGGCGCCGGTGATGAATGACGCGCGGTCCGACAGCAGGAACGCGACCGCCTGCGCGATCTCGTGTGGCTCGGCCATCCGCCCGAGGGGCTGGAATTCCGCGGCGAGCGCATCGGCGCGCTCGCGGGTCCCATACCGCCGCTCGATGTTCCGACTCCACGTCCAGCCCGGGGAGACGGCGTTCACCCGGATGCCCTGCTTGGCGAAGTGGTTGCCGGCGCTCTTCACGAGCATCAGCAATCCCGCCTTGGAGACGTTGTAGACGACCCGAAGCGGCTGCGATACGTGTCCGCTGACCGAGGCGATGTGGACGATCGCGCCACCCGGCCGCATCACGGCGGCTGCCTTGGTGGTCAGTACCGCCGCCGACGCCACGTTGACGTCCAGCACGCGCTGCCACATCGCACGGTCGCTGGCCATGCGCTCGTCCTCGAAGTTGGCACTCCCGCCGACGACGCCGTCGAGCCGTCCGAAGCCATCGATCGCGGTCGCGATCAGCCGGTCGAGGTCGCCATCGCTCGTGACGTCGGTCTGGACGAACCGGGCTTTCGCACCCAGGCGTCCGGCGACGGCGGACCCGTGTTCCGCATCCCGGTCGGCGAGGATCACCGACCCGCCGCCGTCCATGACGACGTTACCGATGGCCTCACCGATGAACGACGCGGCACCCGTGACGATGACGACGCGGCCGTCGAAGTCGCCCACGCCGCGCCTAGACGCCGACGCGCTGATGCTGTTTCGCGTCCTCCCACGCAGCTCTTGCGGCCTTCACCGCGGGCCGGTCGCTGACCTCGGGCACGCCGACCTCCCACCACGCGCCGCCCTCGGTCCAGGTGTACTGGTCGATCGGGACGACGATCACGTAGCTGCGGTCGGCGGCCCTGGCGCGCGCGAACGCGGCGTCGAGATCCGCCACCGACTCGACGCGCTCGGCGATGGCGCCCATCGATTCGGCGTGCTTGACGAAGTCGACTTGGAAGTAGCGTTCATGGCGTGTCGTCGAGAGGAGGTTGTTGAACTCGGCGCCACCGGTGTTGACCTGGAGCCGATTGATCACGGCGTAGCCGCCGTTGTCGCAGACCATGAAGATGACCTTCTGGCCCGTGAGCACGGTCGAATAGATGTCCGAGTTCATCATCAGGTACGACCCGTCGCCGACCCAGGCGATCACGTCGCCATCGGGTCGGGCCAGGCGCGCGCCCCAGGCTCCTGCGATCTCGTAGCCCATCGTCGAGTAGCCGTATTCGGAGTCGAACGATCCGACCGACTTCGAGCGCCAGCCCATGCTGAGCTCGCCGGGCAGGCCGCCGGCCGCGGACAGGATGTAGTCCTGCGGTTCCGCGATCGCGTTGATCGCCTGGATGACCTCGGCGTACGCCGGCGGGCCGTCGTGCTTGCGTCCCGACCAGGAGTCGAGATAAGCATGCCATTCGGCGATGTGCTCGTCCGCCGCAGCCAGCCACTCGGGCGGCGCCGCGTAGTCGCCGAGCGCCGCGTCGATCACTTCCAGCGTCACCTTCGCATCGCCGATCACCGGGAGCGCGCCCTGCTTGTGGGCGTCCCACGACGCCGTGTTGATACCGATGAACCGCACGTCCGGATCGCGGAAGACCGACCACGAGCCTGTCGTGAAGTCCTGCAGGCGGGTGCCGACCGCGATCACGACGTCGGCCTGCTCGGCGACGGCGTTCGCGGCACGTGAGCCCGTCACGCCGATCGGGCCCGCGTAGTTCGGGTGGTCATGGGTGAGGGTCGCCTTGCCGGCCACCGTCTCGACGACCGGGATGCTGTGTCGCTCGGCGAAGCCACGGACCGTCGCCGTCGCGTCGGAATAGTGGACGCCGCCGCCGGCGATGAGCATCGGGCGCTTGGCCCGACCGATCAGGTCCGCCGCGCGCTCGACGTCGCGCGGGTCGGGTCCGGGGCGACGGATGTAGTGCTCGCGCGGCTCGAAGAACCGCGTCGGATAGTCGTATGCCTCGGCCTGGACGTCCTGCGGCAGGGCGAAGAACGCCGGGCCACGCGTCGCCGGGTCGAGCATCGTCGCCAACGCCTGCGGCAGCGACTTCACGATCTGTGCCGGATCGGTGATGCGGTCCCAGTAGCGGCTGACCGGCTTGAACGCGTCGGCGACGGTGATCGTCGGGTCGCCGAAGTGCTCGACCTGCTGGAGGACCGGGTCGACGATCCGGTGCCGGAACGTATCCCCGGACATCAGCAAAACGGGGAGGCGATTGGCGTGGGCGACGGCGGCGGCCGTGACCATGTTCGTCGAGCCGGGCCCGACCGATGACGTCGCGATCATGATCCGCCGGCCCCGCATGGCCTTCGCGTACGCGACGGCAGCGAGCGCCATCGATTGCTCGTTCTGGCCGCGCCATGTCGGCAGCCGGTCCTGGACCGGCTCGAGCGCTTCGGCCAGGGAGGTCACGTTCCCGTGACCGAAGATCCCGAACACGCCAGCGAAGATCGGCACGTCCTCGCCGTCGATCCTGGTCCGCTGCGCGAGGAGCCAGCGGACGATGGCTTGGGCGGTCGTCAGGCGAATCGTGTCCATCCCGTCAGCCTCGCACGTCGCGCAGGTGTGTGCGCATCCCGTCACGCAGGAACGGCTCGAGCGACGTCGTGAAGTATCGGGCGCCGCGGTCCAGCCATTCCTTCGTCATGTCGACCGTGCCAGCGTAGATGCCGAGGGTCTTGCCGGAGCCGACCACTGCGTCGGCGACCCGGTCCATCGCCGCGAGCACGTCGGGGTGGCGCAGGTCGCCCGGATGGCCGAGCGATTGCGACAGATCGGTCGGGCCGAGGAACAACACATCGATCCCATCGATCGCCAGGTAGTCGTCGATCGCATCGACGGCGTCCTGCGTCTCGACCTGGATCACGACGAGGGTCTCGCGATTGGCGCGTCGCACGTACTCGGCGATCGGCTCACGTAGCCCCCACTCGGACGCACGGCTGCCAGCGAGCCCGCGGATCCCGCGAGGCGTGTATTTCACCGACCGCACGGCACGTTCGGCGTCGGCGGCTGTGTTCACCCATGGGACGTGGACGCCGTGGGCACCGGTATCGAGGAAGCGGAGGATCGTCGGCGCGTCGTTGGTGGTCACGCGGACCATGGGTGTCGTCCCGCGTGGCTCGATCGCCCGGCACAGGTCCTCGACTTCGCGCGGCTGCAGCGACCCGTGCTCGGCATCGAACACGAGGAAGTCCCACCCGAGCATCCCGACGTACTCGATGAGCTGCGGCTCCGCGGTCCGGACGAAACATCCGAACGCCGGCTCACCGGCGGTGAGCTTGGCCTTGGTCCGGTTCTCGAGCATCCCTCGTCCTTTCAGTCGAGCCGCAGGTCAGTCGAGCCGGAGGCTCGTGACGTCTTCCCATCGTTCCGATGACCACGAGCGGACCATCGCCGCAGCCACGGAGGCATTCGCGACCGCGTCCGTGAAGTCGGGGTGGTGCTGCCGGCCGGCCTCGACCGATCGCAGGAACTCGAACGCCTCGATGAGCTTCATGTCCTCGTACCCGACGGAATTGCCGCCGCCCGGGACGATGTGGCCCTGGTTCGGGTGCTTGTCGCCCCCGAGGACCTCGATGAAGCCGTCGGTCGGCTGCTCCTCCGGGAGGTACAGCTGAAGCTGGTTCAGTCGCTCGTGATCCCACGAAGCGGCGCCCCTGGACCCATTCAGCTCGAAGGCCATCGAGCTCTGCGGCCCGAAGATCGACCGGTCGGCCTCGAGCGTGCCGCGGACGCCGTTCTCGAACTGGACCAGCGCGCCGACATAGTCCTCGTTCGTCACGGCCCCCGTCGGATCGCCGGGCTTGCCACGGTCGTAGTGCGTGCCTTGCCCGGGGACGGGCAGCGGCCGCTCGCGCACGAAGGTCTCTTTGACCGCGACGACCCGCTTGATCGGGCCGCACATGAACTGGGCCATGTCGATGGCGTGCGACATGATGTCGCTCAGCGACCCGTAGCCGGCTTCCTCCTGCAGGAACCGCCACGACAAGAGCCCGAGGCGATCGCGCCCGTACATCGAGAAGAACCGGCCGCGGTAGTGGGTCAGGTCGCCGAGACGGCCGTCAACGATGAGCTGGCGGGTGTACTGCACGAGCGGCGCCCAGCGGTAGTTGTACCCGCAGCTGCTGATGACACCGGCGCGCCGCGCGGCCAGCTCGATCGCCGCGGTCGCCTCGGGCGAGATCCCGACGGGCTTCTCGCAGGCGATGTGCTTCCCGGCTGCGGCGGCGGCCTCGACGAGCTCTTGGTGGAGCGCGTTCGGCGCCGTGATGTCGACGACGTCGATGTCGTCGCGCGCGATCAGTTCATGCCAGTCGAGCGTGCCCGTCTCGAACCCGAAGTTCTGCTTTGCCAGCTCGACTCGCGCGGGAACGTTGTCGGCGACAGACACCAGCCGCGGCCGGATGCCGCTCTCGGGGAAGTAGACGGGGATATCGCGATAGGCGCGTGAATGCGCCTGGCCCATCCAGCCGAACCCGATGACGCCGACGCCGATCTCGGTCACCTGTCCACTCCTGCAGCGGTCGCCCCCGCGACGCGGTCCCAGACCTCGGGGTTGACGAGATGTGCCGGCCGCTCGCCGCGGAGGACGGTCATCGCCTGCTCGAATGCGGCTTGGAGGATGCGCAGCTTGCCATCGGCTGTCGCCGACGCGATGTGCGGCGTCACGACGACATCGTCCCGCCCGAGCAGCGGGTGGTCAGGCGGGAGCGGCTCGGGAGCCGTCACGTCGAGACCCGCGCCGACGATTTGGCCCGCCTCGAGCGCTGCCAGCAGCGCGTCCTGGTCGACGAGCCCGCCACGGGCCGTGTTGACGAACACGGCTCCTCGCTTCATCTCGGCGAAGCGGCCCTCGTCGAACATGCCGCGCGTGGCGTCGCTCAGCGGCACATGTACGGAGACGACATCGGCCTGGCCAAGCAGCGCGTCGAGTGTCGCGACGTGCGCGAAGCCGGACGGGATCGCGGTCGGGTCGCAGTACGGATCGAACGTCATGACGTCCATCCCGATCGCCTCAGCGATCGCGCCGACGCGGCGAGCGATCCGCCCACACCCGACGAGACCGAGGATCTTGCCGGCCAGCTCGACACCGCTATGGCGGGCGTAATAGCTGCCCGAGGTTCCGGTCGTGAGCGAATGCTCAGCCGCCTTGACCTTCTTCGCGACCATCAGCATGAGGGTGACGGCGTGCTCTGCCGTGGAGATCGTCGGGCCGTCCGGCGTGTTGCATACGGCGATGCCCCGGGCGGTCGCCGCGCCGACGTCGACGCCGTCATAGCCGATCCCGGTCCGCGCGATGACCCGCAAGCCGGGCGCGCGATCCATGACCGCCTCGTCGTACGGGGCTGCACCGGCGATGGCGGCGATCGCGGTCTCGATGCCGGAGAAGCGGTCGGTGTCCGTTCCCGGTCCGAGGGGCGCGCACATCGCTTGCACGCGATCGACGAGCTCGGGCAGGACGGGTCGCTCGAACCAGACGTGGGGGAGGGCAGGGGACGACATCCGTCAGCTCGGCCCGCCCGTGAACAACGGGTCCGGTAGACCCCGGACGTCGAGCTCGACCGCGAAGAGGCCACCAGCCTCCGGGTCGTCCGTATCCTGCGGGTGCGAGCCACCTCCGCCGATGCTGGTCACGAACAGCGTCGAGAGGTTCGGTCCGCCGAACGCGGGCATCGTCGGCTTCAGGGTCGGGACGGCGATGTGCCGATCGACGGCGCCGTCCGGTGTCACGCGCAGCACCGCGGAGCCGTAGACGCAGGCGATCCAGTACCCACCCTCGGCGTCGACGCACGCGCCGTCCGGCCTGCCCGGAAGGGTCGCGAAGTCGAGGAAGACCCGCTCGTTCGTGGCCTCGCCGGTCGCGACGTCGTAGTCGTACGCCCAGACCGTGTCCCGATGGGTGTCCGCCCAGTACATCGTCGTGCCGTCGGGCGAGAATGCCAGCCCGTTCGGGACGCCGATGTCGGTTCGTTCGACCGTTGCCGTCCCGTCCGGCTCGACCCGGTAGAGCGATCCGCGCGCCTGGCTGTCGGCGGCGGGATCGAACATCGTCCCGACCCAGAACCGCCCTGCCGGATCCGTCCGGCCGTCATTGAGACGGTTGCCGCGACCTTCTGCCTCGAGCTGGATCCAGTCGCTCCAGGTGCCGCCATCCCAGTCGAGGAAGCCAAGCCGGCCCTCCATCGCGACCAGCAGTCGTCCCGGAGTCGCCGTCAGGGCCATCGATCCCGGCCGGCCCGGGAGCTCACGCGTCTCGTCGGCGCCGGTCGTCGGGTCGAAGCGATGGACGGCGCGACCGTCGATGTCTTCCCAGTACAAGCGGGCCTCGGCTACGCTCCACAGCGGGCACTCGCCGAGACGCGCGCGGGCGGGCAGGACCAGCGCCGCGGTCGCGTCGGATGGCGACGACAAGGTCACGCGCGGGTAGCCGCGAGGTCGCGCAGGAAGGCCACGCTGTCGATCGCGTCGGCCTTCGGTCCCTCGCCTTCAGGTGGATCCGACTTGAGCGAAACGTCCTGCTCGAGGACATACCAGCCCCGGAAGCCCTGGTCCTCGAGCGTTTCGATGACGCCGGCGATGTCGACGCCACCTACGCCGAGCGGTACGAACAAACCGTCGAGGACGGCTTCGCGGAAGGCGACCTCGCCGTTCCGGACCCGCTCGGCCTTCGCGGCATCGACGTCCTTGAGGTGGACGTGAAGGACGCGATCGCCCGCCGCCTTGGCGACTCCGACGGGGTCTGCGCCACCGAGGTAGGCATGGCCTGTGTCGAGACAGATCCCGACGTCCGACGCGTCGAGCAGGCGGTCGATGTCGGGGCCGGTCGCGATGGCCAAGCCCCAATGCGGGTGCAGCGCGGTCTGGAGGCCGGCATCTTTGACGATCGATTCGAGCCGTCGGAGATTGGCAAGGAAGATCGCCCACTCGTCACCCGACATGTCGACCGGCGTGTCATAGCCTGGGTTCGCTGACGACGGGCCGAGGACGAGGACCTCCGAGCCGGTCGACGCGAGCTGTTTCGCCGCGCGGTCGACATAGGCCAGCTGGTCGTCGACGCGGTCCTCGCGGTACAGGAGCGCCGGGACGAACCCGCCGACGATGCTCATGTCGAACCGATCAAGGAACTCCTTGAGCTCCAGCGGATCGGTCGGGAGATAGCCGTCCGGTCCGAGCTCTGTGGCGCTCAGTCCGCTTTCGACCATCTCGCGCAGGACGCGCTCGCGATCCATGAGATAGCCCCACCCCGGCGATCCGTCGACGCCCCACGTGATCGGTGCGCCCGCCACCCGCTCCAGGAGATCACTCACGTGCTGCCGACCCTCCTCACCCATCCGCCCCTCGACGTGTTGACGGTCAGATTATCGTCTTGGTACCGTGCCGTGCAATCGGTTGCACAAAACGGCAACGGCACGCGGACGGAGGGAGGCCGGCATGCCCGGACCCGGCGTAGAGCTGATCGGCGAGGAAGAGATCGCCGAGGTGATGCAGGTCCTGAAGGCCCGGGCACTCAGTCGGTACGGCAGCGAATCCGACCCGAACTTCGGTGCCAAGGTAAGGAAGGTCGAGCAGGAGATCGCGTCACTCGCTGGCGTGCGGTACGGCCTCGGGCTTCACGGCGGCGGATCAAGTGGTCTGTTCGTCACCCTGCTCGGCATCGGCGTCGGGCCAGGGGACGAGGTCATCGTTCCGGGCTTCACGTTCGTCGCCTCGATCTCCGCGATCGTGTACGCACGAGGCATCCCGGTCCTCGCCGAGGTCGACGACTCGTTCAACCTCGACCCGGCCGATGTCGAGGCACGCGTCACCGCTCGAACCAAGGCCATCCTCGTCGTCCACATGCTCGGCGCACCGGCGCGGCTCGACGAACTCAAGGACATCGCGGATCGGCACGGGATCGCGCTCATCGAGGACTGCGCCCAGGCGTTCGGCGCGACGTACCAGGGTCAAGGGGTGGGTGGTATCGGGACCGCCGGTATCTACAGCTTCAACGAGTACAAGACGATCACGTGCGGCGACGGCGGGATGATCGTCACCGACGACGAAGAGCTGTACAAGCGGTTCTTCGCCATCCACGATCAGGGCCACGCTCCGAACCGGCTCGGATCCAAGTACGCCGAGCGGCCGTTCCTCGGGCTGAATTTCCGGATGACCGAGCTGTCCGGCGCCGTGCTCCTGGCGCAGGTCCGCAAGCTCGACCTGATCCGCGATCACCTCCGTGAGAACAAGGCGATCGTGAAGTCGACGATCGCCGGCCTGCCGGGCCTCGGCTTCCGCACCATCGTCGACCCGGAAGGCGACCTCGCGACGCACCTCGTGGTGACGTTCCCGACGCCGGAGATCGCCAAGGCCGTCGCTGACGAGCTCGGCTCGATCACCCTGGCCGCCTCGGGCTGGCACGTCTACGCCAACATGGAGCACCTCATGGAGATGCGGACGGTCAGCGGCCGCGGCTGCCCGTTCGACTGCGCGTGTTACGGGAGCGAGGGCGTGCACTACGCACCTGGGATGCTGCCGCAGACGGACGCGCTCCTCGCGCGGTCGATGAGCATCGGGATCGGCATCTTCGACACGAATCTCGCGCCCTGGGGTCTGCGCATGCGGGACGACGCCGACGCGGCGCACCGCGTCGCCGAGCGATTCTGCGAGGTGGCCGGGCGCCATCTCGGGAACTAGGCGACCGATGGCGTCCGGGTCGATCGGCGTCGGGATCGTCGGGTACGGGCTGGCCGGACGCCATTTCCACGCGCCCTTCGTGTCGGCCGTTGACGGCCTTCATGTTGCTGCGATCGCCACGTCGCGCGCCGACCGACAGGCCGACGCGCACCGCGAGTACCCGGACGCCGCCGTCGCCGGGTCGTTCGACGATCTCCTGGGCCGTCCGGATGTCGAGATCGTGGTCGTCGCCTCGCCGAACCGGACGCACGTGCCGCTCGGCATCCGCGCGCTCGAGGCCGGTCGACACGTCGTGGTCGACAAGCCCATCGCGACCGACATCGCGGACGCGGAACGTTTGGTCGACGCTCGCGAACGTTCGGGCAGGGTTCTGTCCGTCTATCACAACCGCCGTTTCGACGGCGATTTCCTGACCGTCCGTTCGCTCGTCGCGGCCGGCACGCTCGGTCCGATCGACAGCATGGAGTCGCGTTTCGAGATCGGCGTACCGCTCGCCGAGGCGTGGCGCGAGGACGCCGATGAGGCAGGCGGCCCGCATCGTGACCTGGGCGCGCATCTCGTGGACCAGGCGCTGCTGTTGTTCGGCGACCCCGTGCGCGTGTTCGCACAGCTCGACCGGCGGCGCCCGGGAACCGAGGTCGACGACTCAGCGTTCGTCGCGCTGGAGCATCGCGGCGGAGAGCGGTCGCGGATCTGGACGTCGCTCATCTCGCCGTGGGGTCGGCCGCGGTTCCGTCTCCGGGGCTTGCTCGGCGAGTTCGTCAAGGAGGAGCGCGACCCGCAGGAGGCACGGGCGATGACCGGCGGCAAACCGTCGGACCCGGGCTTCGGCGAGGACGCGCCTGACCAGTGGGGGCGTCTCTACCTGATCGGCGAGGAGCCGACCACAGTCCCGACGGAGCGGGGCGACTACCGTCGCTTCTACGAGCTGTTCCGCGACGCCGTGCTGACCGGTAGTCCGCCGCCGGTCGACCCGCTCGACGCGATCCGTGGGCTGCGCGTGCTCGAGGCCGCCGAGACGTCGTCGCGGACGAGCTCGGTCGTCAGCCCGGCGGCCGTCTGACCATGACCGACGGTCGCTTGCGCATCGGTCTCCAGGTCTGGGGCCAGTACGTCTCCTGGGACGAGCTGATGTCGATCGGCGCCGACATCGACGCGCTCGGATTCGACGAGCTCTGGAGCAACGACCACTTCATGCCGCTCGCCTCGGGGACGGACGGGGCGGACGGCGGACTCGAAGGACCGGTGTTCGAGGGGTGGTCGATCCTGTTCGGCTGGGCGGCGCGGACCAGCGCGGCACGGATGGGCTGTCTCGTGTCGGGCGCGGGGTACCGGAATCCGGGCCTGCTCGTGAAGATGGCCACCGCACTCGACCATGCGACGAACGGCCGAGCCGCCCTCGGGCTCGGCGGCGGTTGGTTCGCACCGGAGCATCGCGCGTTCGGGTGGGAATTCCCGCCGCTCGGGCAGCGCATCGACCGGTTCGAGGAGGCGGCACGGATCTGTCGCGGGCTGCTGGACGGCGCGGCGGTGACGCTCGACGGGACTTGGTACACGGCCGACGGGGCGCGAAACGATCCGCCGCCCATCCAGGCTCGTCTTCCGCTTGTCATCGGTGGCAGCGGGGAGAAGCGGACGCTCCGGATCGTCGCCGAGACCGCGGACATCTGGAACGGCGATGCCGATACGCCGGAGTCGTTCGCGCGCCGGAACGGCATCCTCGACGAGCATTGTCAGGCCGTCGGTCGAGATCCGGGGAATATCGAGCGGACCGTCGGGCTACCGCCCCCGCTGATCCGTGGCAGCCGCGAGCAGGCCGTCGACGCCTTGACCGACATCCTCGAGCGACACGCGGTCGACCGAGCGGCCGCGCAGCGCGCCGCGGAGGCGTCGCCGTTCGCCGACACCCCCGAAGCGGTCATCGCCAGGTTGTCCGCGTATCGCGCTGCCGGCGCGAGCGCGGTGATGTTCGACTTCCCGCCGCCGTATGACCGCCAGACGCTTGACGCGCTGGTGGGCCCCGTCCGGACCGGGCTGGCGGCACGCGCCTAGCTCAGGCAGCCGGGCGGGCCAGTCGATCCCGCAGCCGCTTCCAGCGATGCCGTAGATCGGCTTCGAGTGCCGGCTCGGGCATCCCGCGCGCCCGCCGTCGGTCCGCGAGGTGCAGGCCGCGTTCGACGGTGGCCATGGCGCCGGCCGGGTCACCCGATCGGTGCTCGCGCAGCTTCGCGGCTTCGATGGCAGCGACGACCGCCGTCCGCCCCGGCCCGCACGCGAGGGCGTCCCACGCCTCGATCGCCTCGTCGACCCGACCCAGCCGGCGCAGCAGGTGGGCGCGGTCCACGGCGATCCGTCCCTCGTCCCATGGCCGGCTGAACGCCTCCCGCCGGTCCCAGCCGGTCGAGACGTGTCGTGTCTCTGGCCGACCGCCGAAATCCGCACGTCGCTGGGGCGACCACCACGGCTCCTCGGGGATCGGCCGCGCGGACGGCGAAGCCACCGGCGTCGCCGCCGGATCCGCGGCGAGGGCCGCATCCAGACAGTCGATGGCCTCCTCCAGCCGTCGCTCGCGGCGGAACGCGCGAGCGAGTCCGGCGAGGTCGCCCCGGGGTGCGGACGAACGGACCTCGGGATCGCCGAGCCGTTGCTCGACGTGCGCGAGCAGGCGCGCAAGCGAGCGGACGTCCTCGTCGTTGTGGCGCACGACCGCCGCCAGCGGCTGGGCAGGGCCGCCTCGGAGGAACCCGAGATACCTTCCCGGGATCTCCCAGCCATCGACGTCGTCGATCCGCGTCACACCAAGCAGCATCCGCTCGACCGTGCCCAAGCGCGCATCGTCGAGCCGGTGTCGGAACAGCCGTCGGACGTGCGGCAGCAGGTCGAGGTGACCGCCGATCTCGGGCGCCGCGCGGCGCACCATCCGGTAGCGAGTCACGAGCAGCGGCCAGTCGAAGCCGCGGCCGTTGTACGTCACGAGCCATGCGTCGGGCGGCAGATGGCGGGCGACCTCCCCGAGCAGGACGGCTTCCTCGCCTTGGTCGGGGAGCAGCAGCTGGACCTGCCGATACGACGTCCCGGACCACCAGCCGAGTCCGATCAGGAACGCCAAGGTCCCCGCCGCCGTCGCCAGACCGGTCGTTTCCGTGTCGAGGCACACGAGCGACCGGTCGGGGGGCGGTTGACCGGGAAGTGTGGCGAGTCGCTCGCGGTCGACAGGGAGGTCGATCGCCGGTCGCTCGACACGCACGTACACGCCGTTGCTGCCGTCGACGACCTCGCCGTCGACGGCATCCGCCAGGCGGCGCGCCAGTTCGCGGCTCGCGCTGGGCCGATACGGCAGCGGGTCGGCGGTCGAGCCGGGCCCGGGCGTGGCTGCTCGATAGCGTGCGAGCCTGCGCGCGAGCCGATCCGACGGCGGGGCGGCGTACGGGGCGGTCATCCCGCCTTGGCGAGGCGCGCGCCGGCGCCGAGCTCGGCCAGCAGCCGGAGCGCGAGCCCCTTGGCATCGACGTTCGGCTCGAGCCTGGGACCGGTGCACGAGGGGCACCCGGCATCGCACGAGCAGGCTGTGATCAGGTCCGCGGCGCCCGCGAGCAGCTCGTCATGGCGCTGCCACAGTCGTTCGGAAAGCCCGATCCCACCAGGCACCGACTCGTACAGGTAGATCGTCGGCTCCTCGGCGTGCGGGGATCGGACCTGGGTCACGAGCCCGAGGTCGCGTGGATCGACCATCAGCAGGACCGACGCGATCGTCTGGATGGCTCGCCCCGCGCCGAGGAGCGCGATGTCAAGGTCGTCGCGGCGCCAGTGATCCCGTGCGCGATCCGCGGTGAGCCAGTACGCGGTCGTCTGCAGCTCCAGCTCAGGCAGGTCGATCGGGCCCCACCCGACGTTCTCGTCCGTGACGAACTTGAGCTTCTTGAACAGCGTCACGAGGCTCGCGACCATCACCTCGCCGTGCTTGCGCGTCCCGCCGGTCGACGGCGCCTCGGCGAAGACCTCCAGCGGCTTCAGCGTCACGGCCCGGTTGGCGTACGTGTAGTGGTCGACGTCGATCTTGTGGACGTAGGCCTTGCGCTCGTGCCACTCGAGGCGATCGACGTAGTACTGGACCGACTCGTGGATGTAGATCGCCCGCTCGTGGACGAGGACCTGCGCGCTGAAGAGGTCGACCTCGCCGAGCACGCGCGGACGGTTCGGGGTCGTGTCGATGATCACGACGTTCTCCGGCGCCGCCGTCCGCAGCGAGATCTCCGAGGCCGGGAAGTTCTCGCTCGACCAGTACCAGCGGCCGTCGGCGGCCTGCCGGACATGGCCCTCCTCGGCCAGGAACGCCAGGAGGTCGTCGGCCGGCGCGGGGCCGAAGACCTCGCCGGGCTCGAACGGCAGCTCGAAGGTGGCCGCGCGGAGGTGCGCGAGGAGGACGTGCAGGTTGTCCGGGTCGAGGCGCGCCTCCTCAGGTGCGTTGTCGAGCAGGAACTCGGGGTGATGGATGACGTACTGGTCGACCGGGGCACCCGACGCGACCAGCACCGCGACGCTCGTGCCCTGCCGCCGGCCGGCCCGACCGAACTGCTGCCACGTGGCGGCCACCGATCCGGGGTATCCGGCCAGGATCGATACGTCGAGCCGGCCGATGTCCACGCCGAGCTCGAGCGCGTTCGTCGAGACGACGCCGAGGATCTCGCCGTCGCGCAGGCCCCGCTCGATCGACCGCCGCTCCGTCGGCAGGTAGCCGCCCCGATACCCGCGCACGCGACTGCGCGGGCCGAAGCTCTCGCGCAGGGACTCGCGCAACCCGGTCAACAGGAGCTCGACGGCGACGCGCGACCGGCCGAAGACGATCGTCTGGCGGCCGGCTCGCAGGAACGGCATCGCCCAGCGCTGGGCGAGTGTGACCGCCGAGCCGCGCGCGCCGCTGGCCGGCTCCATGACCGGTGGGTCGACCAGCAGGACATGCCGCTGGCCGGACGGTGCGCCGTTCCGGTCGACGAGGCGCGCTGGTCGGCCGGTGAGCATCTGCGCGAGCTCAGCCGGGTTCCCGATCGTCGCAGAGCAACAGACGATGACCGGCTTGCTGCCGTAGTGCGCGCAGATCCGCATCAGGCGACGGAGGACGTTCGCGACGTGGCTGCCGAAGACGCCGCGGTACGTGTGGAGCTCGTCGATGACGATCAGCTGGAGCTGCTCGAACAGCTGGAACCACTTGGTGTGGTGGGGCAGGATCGCCGAGTGGAGCATGTCAGGATTCGTGACCACGACCTGTCCCGCAGCGCGAACCGTCGAGCGGATCGGGGCGGGCGTGTCTCCGTCGTAGGTCGACGTGATGATCGAGAGGTCGGCGGATGCCGCCAGCTCGCCGAATTCGGTCACCTGGTCCTGGCCGAGCGCCTTCGTCGGGAAGAGGAACAGCGCGCGGGCGGCGGGATCCTGGGCGATGGCCTGGAGAGTGGGAAGCGAGTAGCACAGGGTCTTGCCGGAAGCCGTCGGGGTCACGACGACGACGTCCTCGCCGGAGTGGATCGCGTCGATGGCCTCCGCCTGATGGGTGTAGAGCCGCTCGATGCCGCGCTTCGCGAGTCCCGCCACGATCCGTCCGTCGAGCCACGCGGGCATCTCGGCATACGACGGCGCGCGAGCTTCGATCACCTCGTGATGCACGACCCCGCGGTTCAGCGACGGCTCCTCGAGGACGCGAGCGAGGACCGTTGCGGCGTCGGCGGGGGCGTAGGTTCGCATCGGCGAGCATCTCCGACTCTAGAACGCCTGTTCGGAATGAAGGCAGTCTAGTCGGAGCGTCAACCGCACGGATGACAGGTTGGCTGTCACAGGATCCCGGTTGACACTGTAGCTACGCGTAGCTACGCTCCCGCCGATGTCGCGCTCGATCGACCCCGAGCCGCCCGCCCCCGACGCCGACGAGCTCGATCCGGCGACGGCCGCGTCCGGTCGTCCGACCGTCGATCTTGCGACGCTGCCGATCGTCGGCCTGACGAGACGTCGGATCGCGATGATCGCGGCGGCGATGCTCGCAGCCTGGATCGTGATCGCCTTCGCGCGGCAGGTCGCAGAAGCGTCGGAAGCGGCGAACCGAGCTCAGGACATCGCGAGCGGTAACGCGATGCTGAGTCTCGAAGTGGCCGCGATGCAGCGGGAGCTCGAGGCGATCGGCCGGCAGCGCTTCGTCGACCTGGAGGCCCGCGCGCATGGCGTCGGCGGGATAGACGAGATCGCGTTCACGCTCGCTCCCGATTCACCTCCGCTCGCCGTCGATGCTCCCGGATCAGCCGCTGTCCGGCTCGGAGCCGAGGTCGAGGACGTGAGCCCGCTCGAGCGCTGGCTGACGGTGCTGTTCGGGCCTTCGGGGTAGGGCGTCGGGGCCGCTACTGCGGTCGGCGGCCATAGCCGTCCGATATCTCTGTCAGATGCTCGTGTAGCGAGTCAACGTCAAAGATCTAGGTCACTTCAGTCCGCGACCGTGCATGACGATCCACCGTCCCGGGGCCGGCTCTGCATGACGGGCCGCGCACCGCCGCATATCGATCCGCGCACTGGCGATCCGTCGCGCAGAGTTCCTGTCGATGGCTCGCCTGGTGAGCATCTGACAGAGATCGATACCCACGGGCGATCGCACCGACACGCCGTAAGCCTCACGCGGACCTCCCGGACACGGACCCCGGCGCCGGCGCGCTTATCACCACTCCATCGACATCGGTTCCGGCGGCGGCTTCGGCGGGTCGTCTGACCGTTCGTACTCCGCGTGCGCGTCGTCGAGCGCATCGATCGCGCCACCCTCGGCATTCGTGTCGTTCAGGTGTCGACGGATCGACGCGTAGTCGTCCCCGGTCAGCGTCCTGTCACCCGCGATCTTGTCGGCGATCTCGCCGATCGCGTCGTCGCGTTCACGTTGCGATCCCAGCCACTCTCGGAATGTCGGCACTCGAAGTCCTCCCGCATCGATGGGCGTGCTCGTTATCCTGCGCCAGATGACCGCCGCGGACCGAACCGCCGAATACGCGCGGATCCTTGCTGAGAACCGCCGCTACACGGACGCGTTCGATCGATCGGCGCTGACCGCGAAGCCGCTGTCGCGCCTGGCCGTCGTCGCGTGCATGGACGCGCGACTCGATGTCGAGGAGACGCTCGGGCTGCGTACGGGCGATGCCCACATCATCCGGAACGCCGGCGGACTCGTGACCGACGACGTGATCCGGTCGTTGATCGTCAGCGTCGAGATGCTCGGGACGCAGGAGATCGTGGTGATCGAGCACACGCGGTGCGGTCTTCAGGACTTGGATGAGGACGCCCTGCGCGCCCGCGTCGCCCAGGACAGCGACGGGCGCGGCGACAGCGAGGTCATGACCTTCGGAGCCTTCACGGATCTGGAGGAGAACCTGCGCCACCAGATCGCGATCCTGCGTGAGCATCCACTCCTCGGCCGCCTGGCGATCCACGGCCTCCTCTTCGACGTCTCGAACGGCCGCCTGACCGAGCCCGCCTGACCCGTCAGGAGGGGGTCTCGCGATGACGCTTGCGTCGTCATGATGCGGTTGCAAGGCCGTCGGCCCGATCCGCGAGACCCGCCCTCGCGCCACGCCTCGTATCCTGCTGCCGGCGCGGAGGAGGCGTCCTCACCATGAAGTGGAAGCGGAATACGGGATTCGATCAGATCGAGGACCGCCGCGGACAGGGCGGCGGTGGTTCGTTCGGATTCCCGACGGGCGGCACCGGATCGGCGATCCCGATCCCGCTCCCGGGCAAGGCCGGTGGCGGCTTGGGCGGGATCATCGTCCTCGTCGTGCTGTTCCTGCTGTTCAGCGGGGTGCTCGGCGGCAGCGGCTCGATCCCCGGCATGGGCGGGCTCTCGGGTGGCGGGGCGGTCGAACCCGGTGGCACGCTCGACCCGCAAAGCGACACCGACCAGCAGCTTGCCTACATCGTCGACAACATCCAGGACTTCTGGTCGACGACCTTCAGCCAGTCGGGACGGGACTACACGAGGACCAAGCTCGTCCTGTTCGATGGGTCGACGCAGTCGAGCTGCGGTCCGGCGTCGGCCGCGACGGGGCCGTTCTACTGCCCGGCCGACCAGAAGGTCTACCTCGATCTCGGCTTCATGGACGAGCTCAAGTCCCGCTTTGGCGCGAAGGGCGGTGACTTCGCGATGGCATACGTGGTCGCGCACGAGTTCGGACATCACGTGCAGACCGAACTCGGCATATCCGATCAGGTCCAGCAGATGGCCCAGCAGGACCCGAGCCGGCGGAACGACCTGTCCGTCCGCCAGGAACTCCAGGCCGACTGTCTGGCGGGGGTCTGGGCGCATTCGGACCAGGCCGATCTCGAGGCGGGAGACATCGAGGAGGCGCTCAGTGCGGCCGCTGCGGTCGGTGACGACCGGATCCAGAAGTCGACGACGGGGCAGGTCAACCCCGAGACATGGACCCACGGCTCGGCCGAGCAACGGACAGCGTGGTTCACGCGCGGGTACAGGAACGGCAACCCGGACGACTGCGATACGTTCGCCCAGTAGCCCGTACGACCCCCTTCCCAGGGTGACAGACGTGACGTAGAGTCCCTGCCTCGACGACGGGGCCGCCCCGACGTCTACTCGGGGTGATCACGGATGGCCGCCACACAACCTGTCACAACGACATCGCGCGCCCTCGGGCGGGGCGTCGGTCGGGTCGCGCGCTGGTCGGTGATCCTCGTGTTGCTGGCGGCGCTTGCCGGCGTCGTCGCGCTCGTCGCGTTCGGCCGCTCGTATGACGGGCGGATCCTGCCCGGCGTCGTGGTCGGCGGCGTCGCCGTCGGCGGGATGACCGAGGCGCAGGCCAGGACGGCGATCGACGACGCGCTCGCCGCGCTCGAGGAGGGCCAGATCCAGCTGGTGTCGAGCCGCACGACCGGCGTGATCTCGTACGCCGAGGTCCGGCGAGCCGTCGACGGCGAGGGCATGCTCGAGGAAGCGCTGGCGCACGGCCGAAGCGGGACGCGCTTCGAGGAAGCATGGGCCGGCCTCCAGGGTCTCCTGCGCCCGACGACCGTGCCGATCCGCATCGGGTATGACCGCCCGACGCTCGCCGCCAAGCTCGCCGCGTTCAGGCTCCTCGGGGAGCGGCAGCCGACGGACGCCCAGGCGCGGATCGTCCACGGGTCCTTCACGGCGATGCCGGCGCACGACGGCGTTGCTGTCGACACGAGCACGATCCAGGCGCAGATCGATGCAGCCCTGCTCGACCCGGCGACACCGCCGGTGATCCGCTACGAGGCGCAGTCGACCGTGCTACCGCCGACGACGTCTGACGAGGACGTCGCCCGCGCGATCGATCAAGCGCGCCGGATCGCGGCCCCGATCAAGCTCTCCACGGCGAACCGCTCGTGGTCGATCACCCCCAAGGTCCTCACGGGCTGGATGACGTTCGAAGGCGACGGCTCGAGCTACGGACCGGCCATCGACACCGGCCGCGCGACCGCGATCCTCAAGAGCATCAAGAAGCACGTGGCGATCAAGCCGACGAACGCGACGTTCGTCCGCGATCGCGGCGGACGGATCTTCGGGGTCAGCGCGTCGTCTGCGGGTCGCGAGCTCGACGTGGAAGCGACGGTCGATTCGATCGTCAACATCCTCGATGGGCGGGCCGTCGGCGCGAAGACGCCATCGAAGGTGGCCATCGCGACGAGGGCCGTCGGCCCGGACGTCACGACCAGCGAGGCGACCAAGAAGGCGCCACTGGTCGAGCGGATCGGATCATGGACGACGTACTACCAGGTCAGCGCGCACAACGGGTTCGCGGCGAACATCACCGTCCCGGCGCGTCGTCTCGATGGACTCGTCGTCCGGCCGGGTGAGACGTTCGACTTCTGGCGGGCACTGGGCGAGGTGAGCTTCCGGACCGGTTACCGTCTTGGGGGCGCGATCGTCGGTGGCCACAGCGTCGAAGGCAGGGCGCTCGCCGGCGGCATCTGCGCGGCGTCGACGACGCTGTTCAACGCCGCCGCTCGTGGCGGACTCCAGATCGTCACGCGCCAGCCGCACTGGTACTACATCACGCGTTATCCGCTCGGCCTGGATGCGACGGTGTCGGACTCACAGACGATGCGCTTCCGGAACGACACGGCCCATCCGGTGATGATCCGGTCACAGGCGTCGCCGGGGATCGTGCATTTCGAGATCTGGAGTGTGCCCGATGGTCGGACGACGACGTGGTCGAATCCGATAGTGACCAACGTCGTCCGTGGCTACGACACGACCCAGTACACGTCGTCCCTGCGCCCCGGTGAGCAGCAGCGGACGGAATACCCCGTCGATGGCAAGGACGTCTCGGTGACGCGGACCGTGCGCGACGCCAACGGGCGGGTCGTCCACCGCGACACGTTCATCTCGCACTACCACCGGATGGTCGGCATCCTGCTGATCGGTCGCTGAGGGTAAGCGCGCCGGTCCGACCGCACGCGCTGGCTGAGTCCGTCGCTCGGCGCTAGAATCGGCGGCCGCGGCGGAGTAGCTCAGTGGTAGAGCAGGGGACTCATAAGCCCTTGGTCGGTGGTTCGAATCCGCCCTCCGCTACCAACACCCCGAGACCGACGACGGGCCGTCACGCACGTCGTATCGATTTCTTCACACGACCTCCCGTCCCCATCCACCTTTCGGCATCGTCCGTAGAGATGATGGAGGGCATGACCTCGGTCAGGGGGTCCCTCCAGACCCCGACGGTATACTCGCGACACGGGGCGGCGCTCGGCCGTCGTCCACCTCATCCCGGAGGCTCCTAGTTGAACCCCAAGTTCTTCCGCAACGGCATCGTGATGCTGGTGCTCGTGGTTGGCACCGCAGCGCTGCTGTTCACGTGGATCACGACCACGTCGCAACCCCAGACGACCGGCTACTCCGACTTCCTCAACCAGGTCAGCCAGGGCAAGGTCGCGAAGGTCACCCAGCAGGGCACGACCCTGACCGTCGAGACCAAGCCCACCGACAGCCACCCCAAGGAGACCTACACGGTCATCGTCCCGACGGTGCTGACCCCGGTCTACACGGACATGCAGGCGGCGGCCGCGAAGGGCACACCCCCGGCCGAGCTCCCGCCGGACATCTTCACCGCCAACCAGGCCCCCGACACCTCGTGGCTCGGGCTGCTCCTGACCGCTGTGCTCCCGTTGCTGATCATCGGCGGCTTCATCTTCTTCATGATGCGTCAGGCCCAGGGCACGAATAACCAGGCCCTGTCATTCGGCAAGAGCCGCGCCCGGATGTTCCTCGGCAACAAGACGGTCGTCACGTTCGCCGACGTCGCGGGTGTCGACGAGGCCAAGACCGAGCTCCAGGAGGTCGTCGAGTTCCTGAAGTTCCCGGAGAAGTTCAACTCGCTCGGCGCGCGCATCCCGCGCGGTGTCCTGCTGGTCGGGCCTCCGGGCACCGGCAAGACGCTGATGGCCCGCGCGGTCGCCGGTGAGGCCGGTGTCCCGTTCTTCTCGATCTCTGGCTCAGAATTCGTCGAGATGTTCGTCGGCGTCGGCGCAAGCCGCGTCCGCGACCTGTTCGACCAGGCGAAGCGCAATTCGCCGTGCATCGTCTTCGTCGACGAGATCGATGCGGTCGGCCGCCAGCGCGGCGCCGGCCTCGGCGGAAGCCACGACGAGCGCGAGCAGACCCTCAACCAGATCCTCGTCGAGATGGACGGCTTCGACACGAACACCAACGTCATCGTCGTCGCCGCCACCAACCGCCCCGACGTCCTCGACCCGGCCCTCCTACGCCCGGGCCGCTTCGACCGCCAGGTCATCCTCGATCGGCCGGACATGAAGGGTCGCGTCGAGATCCTCAAGGTCCACACCAAGGGCAAGCCGCTCGACAAGGCCGTCGACGTCGAGGGCGTCGCGCGCCAGTCGCCGGGCTTCTCCGGGGCGGATCTCGCCAATCTCGTCAACGAGGCGGCGATCCTGTCGGCCCGCCGGAACAAGAAGGTCATCGGCATGTCCGAGTTCCAGGAGGCCCTGGAGCGGATCGTCGCCGGCCCGGAGCGCAAGTCGCGGGTCATCTCGGATGCCGAGAAGGCGATCATCGCCTACCACGAGGGCGGGCACGCCGTCGTCCAGCGCATCCTCCCCAAGTGCGACCCGGTCGCCAAGGTCACGATCATCAGCCGTGGCATGGCCCTCGGCTACACGATGGCCCTGCCCACCGAGGACCGCTATCTCCAGTCCAAGACCGAGTTCGAGGACAAGATCGCCGGACTCCTCGCAGGGAATGTCGCTGAGCGGATGATCTTCGGTGACACGACGACGGGTGCCAGCAACGACATCGAGAAGGCGACCGACCTCGCCCGACGCATGGTCACCGAGTTCGGCATGAGCGACAAGCTCGGCCCGCTGTCCTTCGGGAAACGCGATGAGCTGGTGTTCCTCGGCCGGGAGATCGGCGAGCAGCGCAACTACAGCGACGACGTCGCGCGCCAGATCGACGAGGAGGTCCGGACGATCATCGACCGGGCGTACGAGCGGGCGACCGACGTCCTGACGACCCACCGCGACCGACTCGTGGCGCTGGCGGAAAAGTTGGTCGCCGAGGAGACCGTCGACTCTGAAGAGTTCGAGAAGCTGTTCACCGACCTGCCCCCGAAGTCGGCGGACGGCGCCGTGCCGTCGGTCGTCGGTCCAGGCCAGCCCGTCCCGGAGCCGAAGCCGCAGCCGGCCTGACCTCCGGCCCGATCCAGTACCGCCATTCCGAGCGGGCCGGACCCCGGCCCGCTCGTTCGATTCGTTGGACGGCGTGCGGGCCGCGCCGGCGAGCCACGGGGCCCCTGCGTGGCGGTCGAGGCGACTGCCGTGGGGCGGCAACAGGCCTCGCGCGAAGCGCCAACGACACCCTACGTTGCCGTGGGCCGCAAGATTCGTCCGATCCTGCCGATGGACGGCAAGCCCCGGCCTCAGCCATTCGCGTCGCGTCGTCTGCTGCCGTGGGACGGCAACGTGGCTCGTCCGTGCGCGTGAGCGATCTGACGAGGATGAGGGCGTCCCGAGGCTGAAGTTTCCCGCGCCGGAGAGCCGAGTAGGCGGCTGCATCGACGATGGAGAGGTCGGTGGCAACGAGCGACGCGGCAGCCCTCAGGGCGACCCGATTCGAACGCGTGTCTGCGAGAACCACGAGCAGGCGATCGACCTTGGAGTCCGTCCGCTTCCTGATGATCTTGCGCATCTGACCCTGCGCGTCCACGAGGCGCGTCTCGAGTTCGGTGCCGCATACGCGGCGCTCGACGTCGGTGATCGTCAGGTCCCAGGCGCGTTGATCCCGAGCGTCGCCGATCGGCACTTCATCGCGAATCGTCAGGGACGGTCCGACCAGCTCCGTGAACGCCTGAGTGAGGCGAAGATGCGCCAGGTCGCGCAGCGGTTCACCGCCTGGATACCTGCGGAGCCAGAGATCGATGCCGACTACGCTCGCGATACGGTTCAGCGTCGCGACATTCACCCACGTCGCCAGACCACGCTCGATACGGCTGAGCTCAGACGCCGAGATCCCGGCTGCGTGCGCCACTTGGTCGAGCGTCAGGCTGGCGGTCGTCCTCGCGACCCTAAGCTCGGCCCCGACGTTCGTTCGAGCGTCGAGGAACGGCGGTCTGCGCGGGAGATGCGCGACTCCGGCATCGGACCATGGTCGAGTCGAGCGATCACCCGGCACTCAACGCGGCCGCCGCCCCGGTTCCGCCACGTCCTGCGGCGGCCACCGATAGACTTCCGCGCCATGCCTGACCAGACCGCCACCGATAGACTTCCGCCCCATGCCTGACTCGACCGCGACCGACAACGACCTCGACGCGTACCTCGAACCGCGCCGGGGGGAACGTCTCGAACGCCTCAAGGCCTTCCTCCGGATCCCCAGCGTGTCCGCCCTCCCCGAGCACGGGCCCGACGTCCGCCGGGCCGCCGAGTGGCTAGCCGACGAGATGCGCGCCGGCGGGATCGAGAATGTCGAGGTCAGCGAGACCGGCGGCCATCCGATGGTCTACGGCGACTGGTTGCACGCCGAAGGCGAGCCCACGGTCGTGGTCTACGGTCACTACGACGTCCAGCCGGTCGACCCGGTCGCCGAGTGGCGGACGGAACCGTTCGAGCCCGTTGTCGATGGCGATCGGCTGATCGGTCGTGGCAGCGCTGACGACAAGGGCCAGATCCACGCCCATGTCAGCGCGGCCGCCGCCCTCCTCGCCACGCGTGGCGCCTTGCCGATCAACGTCAAGTACGTCTTCGAAGGTGAGGAAGAGGCGGGAAGCCCCAACCTGGACGCGTGGCTCAGCGCGCATCGCGATCCATTGGCCGCCGACGCCGCGATCATCAGCGACACGGGCTTCTTCGAGGGCAACATCCCGGCGATCACGCTCTCGTTGCGCGGGATGATGTACGCGCAGATCGATGTCCGGTTGACGAACGTCGACCTTCATTCGGGGAGCTATGGCGGGGCGATCCACAACCCGGCTGTCGCCCTCGCGCACATCATCGCGGCCCTGAAAGGCCCCGACGGGCGCGTCCGCATCCCCGGGTTCTATGACGACGTCCGTGAGCACTCGCCCTCAGAGCGCGAGGCGATCGCCGCGCTCCCATTCGACGAGGAGGCGTTCAAGGCCGACCTCGGCGTGCCCGCCCTGGTCGGCGAAGTCGGCTACTCGACGCTCGAGCGCAAATCGATCAGGCCCACCCTCGATGTCAACGGGATCTGGGGCGGCTTCCAGGGCGAGGGACAGAAGACGATCATCCCGGCCGAGGCGCACGCGAAGGCGAGCACGCGTCTCGTCGCGGACCAGGAACCCGATGACATCTTCGAGAAGCTCAAGGCATTCGTCGACGAGATCGCGCCACCAGGCGTGGACGTGTCCGTGAGGCTCCTGAGTACCGGGCACCCGAGTCAGACGCCACTCGACCATCCGTACGTCGGCGCGGCGTCGAGGGCGCTCGAGCGGGTGTTCGGGCAGTCGCCGCTGTACATCAATTCGGGTGGATCGATCCCGGTCGCCTCGAGCTTCCAGCGGATCGTGGGCCTGCCCGTTGTCCTGCTCGGCTTCACCCAGCCGAACGACCTGGCACACGCCCCGAACGAGTGGTTCGACCTCGACAACTACGAGGGCGCGATCCGCACGATCGTCGCCACCTTCGACGAGATCGCCGGTCTCGGCAAGGGCTGACGGGTCGCCGTCAGGACGCCGGAACGACGGGACCGGCGCAGTACGGATGGGTGATACGGCATATCCCCGGTGCTACCCTAGAGTCGCCGTATGAGCGCCAAGAGCGCCGGCCTCCGGGGAGGATCCGACCGCGTGACCACTGATCTCGAACCCAACGCTGCGCCCGCGCCCGCCGCTCGCGGGTGGCGACTCGACACCGACAACGGGAGCATGGCGCCGAGATCGGCCCTCGACGTCCTCGTCGATCTCAACGAACGCGTCACGACGGGCCAGCTCGCCGAATATCAGCCGGTCCCGCTCGGCTTCACGCCGATGGACAAGACCATCGGCTCGGGGCTGCGCGCCGGGGAGCTGCTGCTGATCGGCGGCGCGCAGGGCACCGGCAAAACGACGATGGCGCTCCAGATGGCCCGCAATATCGCGTCGGGCGGCCAGGCGAACGTCCTCTATCTGTGCTTCGAGCACGACGAGGCGTACCTGATGAACCGGCTCATCGCGATGGAGTCGGCGCTCGCGCATCTCCCGCACAAGACCGGAGCGATCAAGATCCAGGATGTCCGCAAGGAGATCCTCGGCACGTGGATGGCCGAAGGCGCCGCGACGCCGCAGCTCGCCAACAATCCACGCCTCCGCCCGTCGCTCGATCGCATCGCCCGCTACGGCCAGAACCTGTTCCTGCTCCGCGGCTCGCAGACCGCGAGCACGATCGACAACATCCGCAAGCTCGTCCAGCAGCACCGCGCGCTATCGGGCGATCGGCGCCTCGTCGTCTTCGTCGATTACATGCAGAAGGTGCCCCAGGTCCCGGAGCCTGAGAACGAGTCGGAGAAGGTCACGTACATCGTCAACGGCCTCAAGGACATCGCCCTGTCCGAGGACGTGCCGATGGTCTCGATCGTCGCCGCCGACAAGGAGGGCCTGAAGGCCTCACGCCTGCGCAACTTCCACCTCCGCGGCTCGTCGGCGATCAACTACGAGGCCGACATCATCCTCATCCTCAATGAGAAATACCACATCGTCGCGAAGGTCAACATCGAGTTCAACCCGTACCAGGCGCAGCGCTTCCGTGACTGGGTCGTCATCTCGGTCGAGAAGAACCGCGGCGGCCAGGACAACGTCGACCTCGAGTTCGAGAAGCACTTCGAGTTCTCCTGCTTCGACCCCAACGGTCGCACCGTCCAGGAGAAGTTGATCGAAGAGCGGCTGTATAACGACTGACCGTCGCGCCGACACGGCGCGAGGCTGGGTGCCGCCACCCGTTCGGGGAGCGTGACGCGCTCCTAGGCTCCGACGATGACCGACAGAGCGTCGAAGGACATGGACCAGGCGATCGTGCGCGAGCACGGCAACGCCTACAACCTGTTCATCCTCGTCCTGACCCTGTTCTCGCTCGTCGTCATGGTCCTGTTGTTGCTGCCACTCGGTCCGGAGTCGAGGCAGCTCCTGCAGGGCTATGACTTCGTCATCTGCCTGATCTTCCTGGGCGACTTCGTGTATTCGCTCACGGGTTCCCATCCCCGCCGCCAGTACTTCGTGTATGAGCGCGGCTGGCTCGACCTGCTCGGCTCGATCCCGACGCTCGGGTTCTTCGAGCTCACAGCGCTCTTGCGGCTCGCGCGCATCAGCCGGCTCGCGCGTGTCACGCGCCTGCTTCGCGGCAACAACCGCAAGGAGCTGGTGCGGGACATGATCGTCAACCGCGGCCAATACGCGTCGTTCATCACGCTGCTCGCGGCCGGCATGATCCTCAGCACCGCGAGTTTCCTCGTGCTCCAGTTCGAGAGCCGATCCGCCGACTCGAACATCAAGACAGGGGCCGACGCCATCTGGTGGGGATTCGTGACGATCACGACCGTCGGCTACGGCGATCGGTTCCCGGTGACCTTGCCCGGCCGCCTCGTCGGGTTATTCGTGATGCTTACCGGTGTCGGGATCATCGCTGCCCTTGCGAGCATCCTCGCGAGCGTGCTCGTGCCCGCACCGCCGCCTGATGAGGATGCGCCCGCGCAGACCGACGCGATCCCAGATGCCGCGCGCCTCGCCGACGAGGTGGCGGCCCTCCGCTCGGAAGTGGCAGCTCTCCGCTCCGAGCTGCGTCACTGACGAAGCGCGCCCCGGTCAGCGCCGCGTACCCTGCGCGCATGGCCGACGAGACCGAGAAGGAACGGGTCGACCGCGAACTCATCGAGCTGCTCAACGAAGTCCGGGTCGCCCTGCCCGGCGTCCAGGTCCTGTTCGCGTTCCTGCTGATCCTTCCGTTCCAGCAGGCGTTCTCGAAGACGTCGGAGGTCGACAGGACCGTCTACACGATCGCGCTGTTATTCAGCGCCGTGGCCGCTGGCCTGTTCATCGCGCCCTCCGCGTACCACCGGCTCAACTTCCGACGAAACGTGAAAGAGGAGATGCTGTTCGACTCGAACAAGCTGATCGTTGCTGGCCTGGGCTGCACCGCCATCGGCATCGCCGGCTCGGTGTATCTCGTCGTCGATGTCGTCCAGGGTGGGACCGCCGCCGCCGTGGCGACCGTGGGCGCCCTTCTGCTCTACGGGGTCCTGTGGCTCGGGCTTCCGCTCGCGCGTCGGGGTGAACCTGAGCAGTGAACGGCCTCATCCGACGGCTGGGTGCGATGACCGTGGCCGCGCTGTCGATCGCGGCATGCGGCGGTCAGCCGGCAACGCCTCCGCCGGCCGAGCCATACCTCCTTCGCGCCCCTCGAGGTCAAGGTCAAGAGTGACCCCGATTGGCTGGTGGCTGCTTTCGGCTCGATGTGGCTCAAGCGGCCGGAAGGGTTCGTCGACCGGATCGATCCCAGCGCTGACAAGGTTGCCGACGAGATCCGTGTCCACGAGACGGGTGCGGCACCCTGCGAGGGCATCGGTGCGGGCGAAAAGGCCGTCTGCGCCTGCGATTCAGGCGATCTCGTGTCGGTCGACCCAGCGAGCCACCAAGCGGCAGAGCCCATCCCCGCGGGTAAGATCGCCGTCCAAGGCAGGCTCGTCGCGGCAGCCGGTCGCATCTGGGTGCTCAGGAACGATGGCGACACGCTCGTCGGGATCGACGAGGTGACGGGGACGGTCGCGGACCCGATCGCGCTTCCCGTCGCGTGCAACGACCTGGGCGCATCCATTGACATCGTTTACGCCGTCTGCGAGGCGGGCGACCGAGTCCTTCGCGTCGATGTTGCGTCGAGCGCCGTGACGGCCGAGGCCGAGATCGACGGTCCGAACTGGGTGAGCGCGGCCGGGAGCGGCGTTTGGGTAGCCGCCGGCAACGATCTGCTGCGTCTTGACCCGGTGTCGCTCAAGACCGCCGTGACCGTCCCCGGGATGGGGACTGGGCAACTCGGCTCCATCTGGGCGGACGCGGCCGGTGTTTGGGTCCGCAAGCGCGACCCGTTCATCTCGATGGTCGGCCCGGACGGCTCCATCCGGCGTGTCGTCAGTGCGCCGTTCAAGACAGGCGGCGACGTGGTCGGTGACGGCCGGTACCTCTGGGTGACCGCGATCGATGACCGACTGGTGATCCGGCTCGACATACCTGCCGAGACGTGAGATCCCGGCACGGTATCGTGCTCGTATGCGCAGCCCCGGCGAGTACCCAGACGTCATCGAGATCGTCGTCGAGATCCCGCGCGGGTCACGCAACAAGTACGAGTTCGATGAAGCGGCCGGTGTCTACCGGCTCGACCGCGTCCTGAGCAGCGCGGTCTTCTACAACTTCGACTATGGGTTCGTCGAGGGCACCCGTTCCGGCGACGGCGACCACACGGACGCCCTGCTCGTCATCGATGAGCCGACGTTCACGGGCTGTCATGTCTGGGCACGACCCATCGGCGGTCTCGAGATGCGCGATGAGAAGGGCTACGACTTCAAGGTGCTCTGCGTCGCGCTCGGCGACCCGCATCAGCAGCACATCGAGCAGCTCGATCAGGTCCGGCCGCACCGGCTCGTCGAGATCGAGCAGTTCTTCGCGACCTACAAGGCCCTCGAGGACAAGGCCGTCGACGTCATCGGTTGGAGGGACCGGGAGAAGGCGCTCCAGGTGTTACGGGACGACCGCGCGACATGGGAGCGCGAGGTCGAGGCCAGCGCCCCGGCCCGTTGACCGGTCGCCACGCGGATCGGTATCGCGCCGACCGTGACGTGCCCGGGCGGCGGTTGTTCGTCGGGCTGCCGCTGCCGCGGGAAGCCGCGTCAGACATCGAAGCGATCGTCGAGGGGGTGCGGGCGAAGCCGCTCGCCACCGGTGCACGCGACGTCCGTTGGGTCCGCCTCGACGGGTTACACCTGACACTTCGCTTCCTCGGGCCGACACTGCCCGATCGAATCGCTCCGACCATCGAGGCGGTCGCGCGAGCGGCGCGGTCTACGGGAGGGCCGTTCGACGTGGAGCTCGCGGGTGCCGGCTCCTTCCCGCCCGGTCGACGGCCACGAACCCTGTGGATCGGGCTATCAGCCGGCCTCGAACCGCTTGGCGACCTCGCCCGCGCGACGCAGGAGGCGTTGTTTGATGCGGGCTGGCCGCCGGAGGAGCGGCCGTTCCGTCCGCACCTCACCGTCGCACGTTCCGACGGCGTCGCGGCCGGAGCCCTCGTTGCCGACCGCCTCGCGGACGCCATGGGTGACCGCCGGATCCGATGCGCCATCGACAAGCTCGGCCTGTTCGAGAGCATCACCGGTGGTGGCCCGGCGCGGTACGTGCCGCTAGCGCTCTTCGGACTTGGTCCGTCGGCCGACGGGGATGACGACGTGTACCATCAGCGGACCCCTGACCTGTCCGAAGTGGAGTTTCGGATCGACTCGTGACGTCTGCGCAACGCGCCCGACTCGTCCTGAGCCTCGGCATCTTGAACCTCGTGCTCGCGACGATCGTGCTCGGCGCGGGTGGGCTCGGCCTGTCGCAGCGGTCGACGTCTCCCTCGCCGCCGCCTGTCGCTGTGGTCCCGACGTCGACACCGGTCCCGACCGGTGCGCCGAGAACGTCGGCCACACCCGGCCGGACGACATCGCCATCGGGCGGACCGATCTTGTCGCCGGGTGGATCCGGGTCTCCGGCGTTCCCGAGTCCGACACCGACCCAGACCGGCTCGCCACTCATCCCGGTGACGCCGACCCCGACGCTCGCGCCGATCGCGACCGGCACCCCGACGACCGGCCAGCCGACACCGACGCCGGCCGGCACACCGACACCGACCGAGCGTCCGGCGCAGCCACCGACGCCGACTCCCGCGCCGACCGCTGCACCGACCGCCCGGCCGACGCCCGTGCCGACACCGCGGCCCACCGCGCAGCCGACGGCGAACCCGACCCCGCGTCCGACGGCGCAGCCGACACCGAAACCGACGCCCAAACCCACCTCGAAGCCGACGCCAGAGCCGACGCCGCGGCCGACGGAGGTCGTCCTCCACCCGCCGGCCGACAAGGGCCACCCGCCGTGCCCGACCAAGTGGGGCCCGCCGCCGGGTCACTCGAAGGTGGGCGGCGATCACCACCCGTGTGGCAAGGGCAAGGGCGAGCACGGTTCGTCAGCCAAGGGGAACGGCAAGGGCGCGAAGGGCGGCATCATCCTCGTGCTGCCGATGACCTTGATGACCGCCGCGTACGCCGTCCGACCGGGGCGGTTGCGCCTTCGGCGCCGCGCGCGCTAGGCTCGCGACCCCGACCGCCCCACATCACGGCGGCGGGACCTCCGGGAGGGTCACGGATGTCCGCCATCGCTGCCGGTCCACGCCAGACCAAGTTCGTGCTCGACGAGAGCCGGATACCGCGGGCCTGGTACAACATCGCGGCCGACCTGCCAGAGGCGCCACCGCCCGTCCTGCATCCCGGGACTGGCCAGCCGATCGGCCCTGGTGACCTGGCGCCGCTGTTCCCGATGGAACTCATCAAGCAGGTGGTCTCGACCGAGCGGGAGATCGAGATCCCGGATGAAGTCCGGGATGCCTATGCGCTCTATCGGCCGAGCCCGCTGTACCGAGCGCATCGACTTGAGAAGGCGCTCGATACGCCGGCGCACATCTACTACAAGTACGAAGGCGGCAGCCCGTCCGGGAGCCACAAGCCCAATACCGCCCTGCCGCAGGCCTACTACAACAAGGCCGAAGGCGTCACGCGGATGGCGACCGAGACCGGTGCCGGCCAATGGGGCAGCGCGCTCGCGTTCGCGGGCTCTGTCTTCGGCCTCGACGTCAAGGTCTTCATGGTGCGTGCCAGCTACGACCAGAAGCCGTACCGGCGGATCCTGATGGAGACGTATGGAGCCGAGGTCGTCCCCAGCCCGAGCCCGGACACCGAGTACGGCCGGAAGGTCCTGGCTGCGACCCCTGACAACACCGGTTCACTGGGTATCGCGATCAGTGAGGCGATCGAGGACACGGTCTCTCATCCGGGCACCAAGTACTCGCTCGGTTCCGTATTCGACTTCGTGCTCCTCCATCAGACCGTCATCGGTCAGGAGTCGATCGAACAGATGGGGATGGCTGGAGAAGAGCCGGATGTGATCATCGGCTGCGCCGGGGGCGGCTCGAACTTCGCGGGTCTGACGTTCCCATGGCTCGGTCGCACGTTCCGTGGTGGCCGCAAGTACCGCGTGATCGCCGCCGAGCCGGAGGCGGCCCCGAGCCTCACCAGGGGGACGTACGCCTACGACTTCGGCGACACGGCGCAGATGACGCCTTTGATCAAGATGCACACGCTCGGGCACGACTTCATCCCCGAGCCGATCCACGCCGGCGGTCTGCGGTATCACGGCATGTCGCCGCTGGTCAGCCTGCTCAAGGAGGGCGGTCACATCGAGGCGCAGGCCGTCCATCAACGGTCGGCGTTCGAGGTCGGCGTCACGTTCGCCCGCGCGGAGGGCATCCTTCCGGCGCCCGAGCCGACGCATGCGATCCGTGTCGCGGTCGACGAGGCGCTCGCGGCGAAAGAGGCCGGCGAGCCGCGCGTCATCCTGTTCAACCTGTGCGGCCACGGTCACTTCGACCTGGCGGCGTACGAGCGGTATCTCGACGGTTCGCTCGAGGACTACGAGTACCCGCGCGAGAAGGTCGAAGCCGCCCTCGCAGGTCTGCCTGCCGTCGGCTGATCGGAAAGGGGGTCATCGACACCCGTGCCGCATCTCGCCTGCTGGTCATGCGGGCGCCAGATCTATACGGTCTCGCCGCTCGATTCGCTCTTCGCTGAGGAGCGTCGCTGCCCACGTTGCGGCGCGTATCTCAACCCGGAACGGCGAGGGGAGGAGCGGCGAGAGCGCAACCGGCGTCAGAGCGCGCCCGACAGCCCAGGCCCGCCGGATGGCGTCGAGCGGCGGATCGCGGACCGCCGGATCGGGCGGAGGCGCTCGCCACCCACGTAAGCCGTCGGTGCCGATAAGCGGTCGGCGCCGACGTAGGCGGCAGGTGGCGACCTCCGCGGCCTGCGCCGACTCAGGCGGCGGGTGCCGACCTCCGCGGCGCGTCGTAGGCGGTGGCCGGCTGCGATACTCGGACCGATGCGGATCGCACTGCTCGGCTTCGGCCTGATCGGCGGATCGATCGCCCGCGCGCTTCGCGAGCGTGGTCGCCTGGACGACGGCATCGAGATCGTGGCGTGGTCGCCGCGCGGCGAAGGGCCCGCGTCTGCCGCCCGCGACGGGGTGATCGATTCGGCCGCGTCGACACCGGCCGCCGCCCTCGATGACGCCGATCTCGTCGTGCTCGCCGGGCCGGCACCGACGGTGCTCGAGGCGCTCGAAGCGCTCGCCGGTGCCTGGCGGACGGCGCTCGCATCCGACGCGGTCATCACCGATGTCGCGAGCACCAAGTCCGCGATCGTCGCCCGCGCGTCGACGCTCGGGCTGCGGTTCGTCGGTGGTCACCCGATGGCGGGGCTGGAGACGAGCGGATATGCCGCCGCCGAACCAGGGCTGTTCGTGGACCGACCGTGGGTGGTCGTCCCGGGTTCGGCCGACGAACCCGCGATCGAGCGTGTCGAAACGCTCGCGCGGGCCGTCGGAGCCCGGCCGATCCGGATGGGTGCCGCGGACCACGACGTCGCTGTGGCCGGGATCTCGCACCTGCCGCTGATCGTGGCGGCGTCGCTCGTCGAAGCGGTCGCCGGTCGTCCTGGGAGCGACAGGGACGGCTGGCCGGTCGCCGCAGACCTGGCCGCGACGGGCTGGCGCGGCATCACGCGCCTTGCGAAGGGCGACGTCGAGATGGGAGCCGGGATCCTGTCGACGAATGCCGGGCCGATCGCCGATCGGATCCGCGATCTGATCGCCGTACTCGAAGGATGGCTCACAGAGCTCGACCGCGACGGCGGACCGGACACCGAAGCCATCGCGTCGCGGCTGCGAGCGGCACGCGACCGCCTGGGCGAGACGTCCGGATGAGCGATCGGGACGACGAACGCATCCTGGTCGTGCCCCGTGACGTCGTGCCCGATCGGGCGTCGTGGTACGGGCTCCGGACCGACGGCATCGACGTCTTCCTCGACGTCGTCGCCGAGCACGGTCGATACGAGCCGCGGGCCGCGATGGAGATCGATCCGAGCTTCAAGCAGATCATCCCGTACCTCGTGTTGCGCGACGGGGAGCGCTACTTCCTGATGCGCCGGACGAAAGCGGGGGGTGACGCCCGGCTGCACGATCGCTGGTCGATCGGCGTCGGAGGGCACGTCGACCACGGTGATGAGGATCTGGCGGGCGGACTTCGTCGCGAGTGGCACGAGGAGCTCATGACGGACTTCGAACCGATCTTCACTCCGTACGCCC
>JBKPMM010000006.1:0-6428 GCA_046732155.1 Chloroflexota bacterium
TCGGTCGGCTCCTCGGATGCGGACATGACGGTGACGCTTGTCACCTCGAGGAGTGGCCCGGCCGCGGCGGCCGCTTCCGCCGCGCGTCGACCACGCGCGCGATCCGCGGCACCGGTCAACCCCGTCGCCGCGCGACCCTCGCCGGCCGCCGCACGCTCGGCGGCCCGCGCCACGGTCACCGACGCATCCTGCTCGAGGACCCGCAGCCGGATCTGCTGGATCTCGTCGCGCAATGCGGCCGCCCGCTCGAACTCCAGCTCCTTTGCGGCCGACCGCATCTCGGCCTCCATCCGCGTGACGAGCGCCTCGACCTTGACGCGGTCCGTCTCATCGAACGGCCGGCCACCCTCGCGCTCGGACGTGTAGACGATCGTCGACTCCGCCACCGCGCGGAGCCGCTGGTTGAGATCGTGGATGCCCTTCACGATCGTCGTCGGTTCGATGCCCTTCTCGGTGTTGTAGGCGTCCTGCACGGCACGGCGGCGGTTCGTCTCGTCGATGGCGACCTGCATCGACTCGGTGACCGAATCGGCATACATGATCACCTCGCCGCCGACGTTCCGGGCAGCTCGACCGATCATCTGGATGAGCGACCACGCCGACCGCAGGAACCCCTCCTTGTCCGCGTCGAGGATGGCAACCAGCGTCACCTCCGGGAGGTCGATCCCCTCACGCAGCAGATTGATCCCGACGAGGACGTCGAAGACGCCCAGGCGCAGGTCGCGCAGGATCGCGACCCGCTCGAGCGTATCGACCTCGCTGTGGAGGTACTGGACCTTGACCCCGAGCTCTTTCAGGTAATCCGCAAGGTCCTCAGCCATCTTCTTGGTAAGGGTCGTGACGAGCGCCCGCTCGCCGCGCTCGACGCGTGTCCGGACCTCCTCGAGCAGGTCGTCGATCTGGCCCTCGGTCGGCTTGACCGTGACCGGCGGGTCGATGATCCCGGTCGGCCGGATGAGCTGTTCGACGATCTGGCCGCTCGCCTTCTCGAACTCGTACGGCCCCGGGGTCGCGCTCATGTAGACCGCCTGGTTCACCGAGCTTTCGAACTCCTCGAATGTCAGCGGACGGTTGTCGAGCGCCGACGGCAGCCGGAACCCGAAGTCGACGAGGATCTCCTTGCGCGTCCGGTCGTTCTTGTACATGCCGACGACCTGCGGGATCGTCATGTGCGACTCGTCCACCACGAGCAGCCAGTCGGGCGGGAAGTAGTCGAGCAGCGTCCACGGGCGCGAGCCCGCGTCACGACGCGCCAGGTGGCGCGAGTAATTCTCGACGCCGGAGCAGTAGCCGAGCTCGCGGAGCATCTCCAGGTCGAACGTCGTCCGCTGCCGCAGTCGTGCGGCCTCGAGCGCCCGACCCTCGGCCTCGAGCTCGGCGACGCGGACCTCCATTTCGGCCTCGATGTCGACGATCGCCTCTTTGAGCTTGTCGGCGGGCGTGACGAAGTGGGTCGCCGGGTAGATGTTGGTCTCGCGCCGTTCCGCGAGGACCTCCCCGGTCAGCGGGTCGAGCTCGGTGATCCGCTCGACCTCATCGCCGAAGAACTCGACGCGGACGACGAACTCCTCCGACGCCGGCTGGAGCTCGAGCGTGTCACCCCGGACCCGGAACCGCGCGCGCCCCAGCGCCTGGTCGTTGCGCTGGTACTGGAGGTCAACGAGGTGGCGCAGCACCGCATCACGCCGGTACTTGCCGCCGACCCGGAGTTTGAGGACCGTCGCGCCGTAGTCGACGGGCGCACCCAGTCCGTAGATGCACGAGACGCTCGCGACGATGATCACGTCGCGCCGCTCGAACAGTGCATGGGTCGCTGCATGCCGCAGCCGGTCGATCTCGTCGTTTCGCGAGGAATCCTTCTCGATGTAGGTGTCGCTTCGCGGGAGGTACGCCTCCGGCTGGTAGTAGTCGAAGTAACTGACGAAGTACTCGACCGCGTTGTTCGGGAAGAACTCGCGGAACTCGGCGTAGAGCTGGGCCGCCAGTGTCTTGTTGTGCGCCAGCACCAGCGTCGGCTTGTTGTGCTTGGCGATCGTCCAGGCCAGCGTCGCTGTCTTGCCCGTCCCCGTCGCGCCCAGCAGCACCTGGTGCTTGAGCCCCTTGGCGAGGCCGTCGGTCAGGCGTTCGATGGCAGCGGGTTGATCTCCCGTCGGCTGGAAGGGCGCGACGAGCTCGAAGTCGGGCACGGCCGAAGTCTAGCACCGCTTACCTGACCATTCGAACGGACGTTCGGCTTGCACGCTACCCCACTCGGCGTTCGTTCCGATGACGAATGACTCATACCGATTCGTGCTCTCCGAGCCCGACACTCGCGCGGTCACCAGCGCTGGAGAAAGACCGCTCACCGATGCGAATCCGACGCCGCCATCCCGACACCGGACAGAGTCTGGTCGAGTTCGCCCTCGTCCTGATGCCCCTGTTCGTGATCGTGCTGGCGATCGTCCAGTTCGGCTTCATCTTCAACGCCTACGTGACGATCACCAACGCGACCCGTGAGGGAGCGCGGAACGGCACGATCTATATCTACGACGCGGGTCTCTCGAAGGCACAGAACGACCTCGCCCGGAACGAGTCCATCAAGACGTCGCTGCTGGCGTCGATGAACCTGCTCGCGAAGACGTCGCCGAACTTCGCGACCGGTGCCACGTGGACGCAGAGCGGCAACACGTTCACGAACGGCGATCTCGTCGTGACCTACGCCCTCCCGTCGGGCACGACGGATACCGACGCGCGCGTCGGCTACCAGATCACCGTGCGCGCCACCTATCACCAGGACCTGGTCGTCCCGCTGATCCCGCAGCTCCTGCCGAGGGACATGAACGGGCGCCTCGGGCTGACGTCCGAAGTCACGATGGTGCAGAACTGATGGCCCACGGGCGACGCCGTCGGGATGACCCGGGCCAGGTGCTGGTCCTGTTCGCGATGTCGATGGTCGTGATCATGGTGGCGGCCGGCCTCGCGTTCGACATCGGCCGGTTCTACAGCGAGAAGCGCTTCCTCCAGAACGCGGCCGACGCCGGCGCACTGGCCGTCGCCAATGCCCTCATCCGCGGCGAGAACAACACAGTCGCTGAGGCCGACGGGCGGGACGTCCTGACGCGCAATCTGATGGGCAGCCCGACCGGGTCGGCCGGCATCGTCGCGAACACGCCCGAATACGAGTCGGGGCACATGGGCGAGGCCGAGTACCTCACGAGCGGGATCCTCATATCAGGCGGTGAGGTCCGCGTCGCCATCAAGAGCGATGTCGGCTATACGTTCGGTCGCGTGGTCGGGTTCGGGACCAACCGGGTCGGCGGTCGTGCGCGCGTGAAGACCGTCGGCGACCTGCTGCCGATCGCGGTCCGGCACTACATCAACGCGCCCGGCCCGTACGCCGGTGCCGTCGCACCCTGTGATGGCAACTCGAACCAGTTCCAGGATCTCGTCGCGACCGCGAACACGGCCTGCCTCGGCAGCACGTCGGACGCGTCGCTGCGCTCGACGCCGAACCCCGGCTCCGCATTCAACGCGTCTGCGCCGGACAACGACCCGGTGAACCACGGGCCGATCATCGAACTGGTCGGTGACGGGGCGACACCATCGAATGCCGCGAGCTTCCGCGGGTTCGTTGCGCTGGACATCCGGAACTTCCAGTACGCCTCCCCGCCGTCGAATGTGTTTTACAACGGGGTTACGTCAGGCACGAACGCGAACACGCTCAAGGCCATGGAGGCCGGCTGGGTGGCGACCGGTTACCCGGGCCCCGACTTCCCGCCCGTCACGACGCCGCCGGATCCGAACGACCAGGTCGGCATCATCGACGGCAACTCCTCGGGCATCGTCGTCGACGCGATCAACGAGCGCTACGACCCGGGCGCCGAGATCCTCGCCGCCGTCTACTCGGGCACGGTCTCGAGCATCCCGGACTTCGCCTACGCCGTCCCGAGCACGGCGACGATCAATACGAACCAGGACCGAAGCGGTTCGATCACGATGACCGTGACGAAGAACTCGTCGTTCACCGGCGTCGTCTCGACGAGCGCTTTCCCTGATTGGGGCGAGCCCGCCCATCCGTACGGATCGACCCTGAGCCCACTGTCATTCAGCCCGAGTCCGCTCACGCCCGACGGAACGGTGACGTGGACGACGTTCCAAACCAATAGCGCTCCGCAGGGCGTCTACACGGTCTGGATCCAGGGCCACTCGTCGAGCCCGGTCCTCCTCGACCACTACTACCCGGTCGGGATCTCGATCGGCAGCGTCAACCGCGACTTCTCGCTGAGTGGCGGAGCGGCCGTTCTCATCTCGTCGACGGGTGGTACGGGCACGACGAACGTGACCATCAGCACGCCGAACACCAACGGGACGTACTTCGGTGGGCCCGTCGTCCTGAGCGTCGAGGGTGGCGCCGACGCGAACGGGGTCCTGCCCACGGGGATCGGCGCCGTTTCGGTGAGCCCGTCGACGATCACCTTGAATAAAGGCACGACGCAATCGGCCACCGTGACCGTCAACGGCGGCTCGCTAGGGCCAGGCGTCTACGCGCTCACGCTGCGCGCCGTAGGAACGAATTCCGCCGGCCAAGTCGTGACCCGGATGCTGCCGTTCAACGTCGCCATCGCGACTGCCAGCACCCAGAACGAATACGTCGACATCCTCGGGTTCACCACGTTCCGCATCAGTTCGATGGATGCGAACACCGTCTACGGCTACGCGATCTCGGGCGTATACGCCGACATGAACGATCCCGCGTTGCGCCGCGGTCAGGTGGCGCGACTCGTGCCCTGGAGCTAGCCGGGCGGGCACGGCACCCAACCCAGTCGGAGGCATCCCACCGTGGAGATGGAATACAAGGACCCCAGTCGACGGGGTCGCTGGATCGTGGTCATCGGCGTGCTCCTGGCGGTCGTCGCCGGTGGCGCGGCGTTCTTCCTGATCAACCAGGCCCAGCAGGAGGCCGGACAGGCCGGTCTGCAGAAGGTCGCGGTGGTCGTCGCAGCGCAGACGATCCCGGCACGCAAGATCATCGAGGCGACGGACGTGACCGTCCGCGAGGTCCCGATCGACGACACGAACGCGCAGGGCATCGCGTCGACGCCCGACAAGGTGATCGGGCGCGTTCCCGCGGTCGCCATCCTGCAGGGCCAGATGGTACTTACGAATCTGCTGGCATCGAGCACCGAGGGCGGCCAGTTCTCCGTCCTCGGCCCGGAGGAGTCGATCGGCGCGGACTCACCGGAGTGGCGCGCCGTCTCGATGACCGTGCCCGACGACCGAGCCGTGGGCGGGCTGCTGACGCCGAACCAGACGGTCGACGTGTTCGTCACGGCGAGCGTCAACGTCCTGACCGATTCCCAGGACGGGATCGGCAAGGACGGCTACTACACCGACAAGTCGACCAAGCTGTCGTACCAGGACATGCTGATCCTCGCGAAGTCGGGCACGTACTACATCCTCAAGGCGCCGCTCGACGTCGCCGAGGAGATCTCGCATCTCCAGGCCAGCGGCGCGGCATCGTTCAGCCTCGCCCTCCGGCCGGACGTGGACACCCGACTGGTCGACGCCTCCGCGCTCGGCACGACGACCAACCGCGTGATCATCCGCTACGGCTTGCCGATCCCGGTGGCCTTCCCGCCGGTGTCCGGACCGGTTCCCGTCGCGAAGCCGACGCCCAAGCCGTCCGCGACCACCTCCGCCTCACCCGTGGCTGGTGCGGCCGCGTCGCCATCGCCGTCGGCGAGCCCGTCCTGACACTTCGGCTAGCTCCCGCCGCCGGCCTCGCGCAGATCCTCGCTTCCATCTCGCGCCGCTGACCCGGCGCGCCTCCGGCCGCCCGGACCGCTTCGGTGGTCCGGGCGGCATCTTCGTCCCCGTTCGTCCCCGCCTCGGTCAGCCCGCCGCGAGCGCCCCGTCGAGGAGTGCGTCCACCGTCCGGCGCGTCGTCGCCGGGTCGGCGCTGGTGTCGACGACGCGCGTCGCGCGAGAGCGCAGCCGTTCGACGAGATCGCCCTGGGCGTCGATGCGCGCCGCGGCGTCGTCCTCGGCATCGCCGCGTCCGATCAGTCGCTCTCGTTGCGCGCCCGGATCGCAGGTCACCAGCCAGACCTCGTCGCAGAGGTCCGCGAGACCACCCTCCACGAGCTTGATCGCCTCGATCACGACGGCCCGGGCCCCTGCCTCCTCCGCACGCTCGATCGCCGCAAGGATCCGGGGGCGGACCGCCGGATGGACGATCGACTCGAGGTCACGCAAAGCGTCCGGATCCGTGAAGACGATGCGCCCGAGTGCGGCGCGATCGAGCTCGCCATTCGGGCGGCGGAGATCCTGCCCGAACCGTCGATACACGGCTTCGACCTCGGCGCTTCCGGGCGCAAGGACCAGTCGCGCCTCATGGTCGGCGTCGACCACACCCACGCCCGCGCGCTCGCCGAGCCACCGCGCGACGG
>JBKPMM010000007.1:0-8393 GCA_046732155.1 Chloroflexota bacterium
CCAGATCGGCGGGAAACGGGACTGGAGCATTGCCGACCCGCGGTGATGCTTCCGGCACGTCTGCATTGCACGCGGCGACAAGCATCATCGCGACGAAGAGGGCAGCGGCACGCATCACGGGCGATACGGTAGCAACCGCTCGTCACCGCTTCGGGACCACGTCAACCCCGATCGAAACGCCACGCTTCACGCTCGTACCAGCCGCGGTCCTTCACCTTCGACCACCTACACGCGTCCCGTCGCGGTAGGTCGAGGTCCGGTCCTTGAGGATGATGCCCTCGAGCCGACCGTCCCTACGACCTTAAGGCGTCGATGACCGACCTCGTCGCATCGACGATCGCCTGTGGGTTGTCGCGCTGCATGACGTGGCCCGAGTCGACGACCTTCTGGGTGCCCTTCGGGTTGCCGGCGATCCACAGCGCCTGCAGCTTCTCTTCCGCCTTGACGATCTTGTCGCATGGCCAATCAGGCGCGCAGTCGAATCGGTTCGCTGTCAGGACGACCGTCGGGACCTTCGGTTGTCTTGCCACGTTGGCGACCTCCGTGGCGGCCCCCTTCGCATAGTCGATGTGCTCCCCGTTGTCGGGTGAGTCGACCGGGGGAGGCCCGTAACCGGCACTGCAGCATGCCGCGAACTGCCCGTTGGTGAGGTTCGACTTGATCGGATCCAGCGTCGGGTCGAGGTTCGCGGGCTCCGAATCGACGAACACCGTGCCGGCGACAAGATCGGGATGTGCGGCCGCGAGATTGCTGACGACGTTGCCACCGAAGGAGCCACCCACGAACACGTATGGACCCGGAACCTTCGCCACTGTCAGCAGCGTGGCCAGATCTTCGGCGACGTCCTGGATGGTCCGTGCCGGCGCCGGGTCGCTCTTGCCGAGGTTCGCGCGGTCGTACGCGCAGACGTGGCTGATCTTTGACATCGGCGCGAACACCGCGCCCCAGCTGCCGTGGATGGTGTCGTCATTGCCGACATCGATCACGATCGTCGGGGAGCCGCTCCCCATGCACTCGAGCCACAGACGCCTGCCACCGACGTCGTAGAAGCCCGTCAGCGGGTCGGACGGTGCAGGTGTCCCGGCCGTCGTGCTTGGGCTCGGCGACTCCGCAGGTGCTCCAGACGGCGACCCCACGGGCGCAACCACACTGCCCGCCGGGCTCGCGGTTGCGCCGGTGGAACATCCAGCGACGACGAGCACTGCGCTCGCCGCGATCAGAGCAAGAGTACGCATCGATCCTTCCTCCAACCCGGAGACGCGCCGGACGCGCGAGGTCCATCATGATTGGGATGACCGCAGCGCCCCGGTCGGCCGCGACGCGCTGGCCCAAGGGGACCAAGGATCGCGAGTCCGGGACCGGAGCCGGGGCGCTGGCAGCGTAGGCCGTGGCCGTTTAGCAGCGTCGTAAGATGCGGGTCCCGGAGGCAATGTCCGCGAGGGCACAGCATGGCGCGGCGCGAAGATCCCGAACGTATCAACCAAGCCCGCCGCGCGGCGATCCGGAATGTCCTGATCCACGAGAGCCGACTGTCACCCGCCACGGCGGACGAGTGGATCGCGAAGTGGGAGACCGAAGCGACCAACCGCGGGATGAAGCCCAGTGCTGAGTACTGGACGATTGGGCTGGTCTGGATGAAGGAACAGCGGCGGCCGAAGGCATAAGCCCAGCTTGCGAGGGCCCCGCCACTCTCACCGCCGGGGGGACGGAGCAGGAGTGACGGGGCCTCACATCGAAGAACGCCGGATTGGCGATTGCGTTAGGACCGTAGCGCCCCGGACGGTCGGAGCGCGCCGGCCCGCATGGTGATAGCGACGATCGTGAGGCGCCGGACCGGCCGGGGTGACAGGCTACGGCGCGCCGTCGTAAAAACCCGGCATGCGTCCCCCACTGGGCACCGCATACCGGGCGTTTTGCGGGCTAACGACCGCGCACCTTCGACAACGAGTCGAGGGGTGGTGCGTTAGGGCAACGGCTGTGGGGGAGTGTCATCCGGCTATGCAATAGGAGCGGGCAGGGTTCCGTCCTCCCAATCATTGAATACGACCGGGCGCGCCCGGAGGGTGGCAGACCCCTTCCATCTGCTCCGCTGGCGGGTTGTGGAGGGTCCAGCACGGAATGAGGCCCGTGTCCTCGCCGCCGGCATCACCCCACAGACGGAACCCGTGCGTGCCGAGCACGTCGATCTGACCAGTCCGCGGCTCAACGCCGATGAACGTGCCCACCGCTTCGACCACCCAGCCTGGACCGCCCACCGGGCTATCGCTCATCCGACCTGGGTTCGTCCCATCCAAGTGCTTGAACTCGTAGACCTCGCCCTCTCGGAGCAGTTGCACGCGGATGATGCGCACGGGCACGAGAGACCGGCCGAGGGTCTTCTCGTCGGCGGCGATGGCGTCGAGCATGCGCTGGGTCATCTCGGCGGCGGTGTGTGAGCTATGGACACCGGGTGGGACGACTGGCTCCGGGGCGGTGATCTGTTGAAGCTGCTGACAGCTGGTCAAGACCAGGACGCCCACCAATAGCGCCGACGCGCGGCCGACCCCGGTCACAAGACGTCGCCCGGATATCGGCGCAGCACGCGGTCAAGCTCTTCGCGGGTCAACCCCCGCCCGACCGCTCGCCTGGTTTCCTCCTCGGCGCCAGCGATGAACGCGGCGCGCAGCCGCTCGTTCAGACCGCGCCCGTGTTCGTCCGTGCGGCGCGGTCGAGCGTTTGCTGACCGGCGACTGTCCACGCTGACAGGCTAGATCACGGACGTTCTTCCGGAGGCCACGCGCGGACGTGGCACCGTTCCTATCCGGTCAGGTCGGCTGCAGGGTCCAGGTTCTCGATGAGCTCGGCTGCCTCGCGCGCCGTCAGGCCGTGGGCGACGCCGGCCTCCGTGAGCTCGTGGTAGGCGTCACGGAGTCGGCAATCCTGGCCTATTCGGCGGTCCGAGGCTTCGGCCCGACGCCGTCCGGGATCTCTCCGTGAAGGTGCGGGGCGTAGACAAGCTTCACGGTCCGACCATCGAGGACCTTCGACTCGACGAGATCAAGATCGAACTCTGCGCCGTCGCGGAATAGGGCCGCGTATCCGGCGCGGCCCGTAATCGCGGGGAACAGCATGACCTCGAGTCGATCGACGAGGCCGGCGGCGAGCAGCGCCCGGTTGAGCGAGATGCTGCCGTGCGATCGCATCGCGATGTCGGTGGTTCGCTTCAGGCGCTCGATTGCGGTCACCGCGTCCTCGTTGATGACCCTCGAGTTCTGCCAGCCGAGCGGCTCCGTGAGCGTGCTCGAGAACACGATCTTCGGCAGCCTGTTCAGGCTGTCGTAGTACGGCTCGTCGTAGTCGATCACGAACTCCCGGAATTGGCGAAACGTCGTCGCGCCGAAGACGAGCACCTGCTCTTGCTCGAACGTGTGCACCCGATCGGCGATCAGCTCGGGGCCTTCCTTGCCCCAGTACCCGGGCCAGCCTTCGGCCGAGCCGTTGCCGTCGAGGCTGGAGAAGAAGTCGACCGTAAGGGTCGTACTCATGCTGCTGCTCCCGTTCCTTTGCTTCGCGCCGCCCCTCATGTGGCGGCCTCTCATCATCGTTCCTACGCACACGACCGCTCGGATCCCACACATGCTCCCTCGTGTCCCCAACGAGCCGGCGGGCTCGTCCTCGCTGTACCAGCCGCGGGCCCGTCAGGGACCCGGGCCTCGGTGCGACTACCCGAGTGAATGCTCGGTAGGCGCCAGCCCAATCGCGCGCGTGACTCGGGGATTGGCCCCGTCGCGGCCAGCACGAGCGACCGGAGATCCCCGCCGCGCTTCGTTGCCCCGACGTATCCGGGACCGTAGACGAGCGCACCGCATAACTTCGGGTGACGGATCGCGAGCTGGACCACGCTCACGCCAGCCGAGCTGTTGCCAATAGTGACGACGTCGACATGGATCGCGGGCACGACGCCGGCTGATGTGGGAGCCGTGTTAGGGGGGCCTACCTGACGCTCCAGCGGGTCTGGCTGAAGCTCGCGGCCTTGCCGAAGCCGAATGCCTGCCGGGCCGGCGCAGGAGCACGCCGCGCATCAGGCTGGCATCCGAACGATCCCACGCGGTGAACGCCCGCTATACCGAGCTATGCAGGCCCAGGACGGCCGCTGGGATGTCCCTCGGCTATGCGTGGCTGTCGATAGACGCGAAGGATCGACGAGCGGCGCTAGAGGCTGCGCCATCTACCGCTTCACGTCGAACTCCATGAACGTCGCCCAGCGCGACTGCCGGACGGCTCGGTTCTCCAGCTCAACAGATTTCGTGAAATGCTCGAACAGGTGCTTGCCGCCTCCGAGAACGACTGGCGCGACGATGATGTGGAGCTCGTCGACGATGCCCGCCTCAAGGCCCTGTCTGATCACGCTGGCGCCCCCGCCGATGCTGACCTCCTTGTCGGCCGCGACCTCCTTGGCCAGACCGATCGCCTCCTGGAATCCGCTCACAAAGCGAAACTCCCCCGCTTCCGGCTCCTCCTCAGGGCGATGGGTGACCACGAAGACCGGTACCCCGAAAGGGTTGTTGTCCCCCCAGTGCTCGGCGGCCTCGTACATGTTTCGACCGACGACGACCGCGCCCGCCCGCTTGGTCATTTCGTTCAGGTATTCGGCAGCTTCGCCGTCAGGTTCGCCCCGGGGACCGTTCTCGTAGCTCCACGGGCCGCCGAACACCCAGTAATGCAGGCGCTCTCCGCCTTCGCCGAGGCCTTTCCCGGGGCCGTCGTCCGGTCCGGTTATGTAGCCGTCGACTGACGTTGTGATCGCGGCAATCACCTTCCCCATCGGAACCTTCCTCTCGATGACCATCGGCGGTGAGGGGATCGCGAGTCTGCGGACCGGAGCCGCCACGCTGACAGCGTAGGCCGGGCCGGTTAACCAGAGTCGTAAAATACGATGGCCGGTGGCAATGTCCGCGAGGGCACAGGAATGGCGCGGCGCCCAGATCCCGGACGTATCAACCAAGCCCGTCGCGCGGCGATCCGCAATGTGCTGGTCGACGAGAGCCGGATGCCCGCCGCCACGGCCGACGAGTGGATCGCCAAGTGGGAGACCGAGGCCACGAAGCGCGGCATAACGCCCGGCTCCGACTGGACGCTTGGACTCGTCTGGATGAAGGAACAGCGCGGCCGCAAGGCGCCGGCGGTCCTGATCCACGGTCGGTCGGATATCGCCGGCCCCACCGGACGTCGCCTGACAACTTGCCCAGGCGTGGCCCGACGCCGAGCTGCATCTCATCGACAGTGGCCACAGCGGCAGCGCCGGGGCGGACCGCATCATCCGTGACGCGACCGACAAGTTCGCGACGAGAACGCGGGATCGATCGCCCGACCCCGACACCTAGGCCCGTCGCTCCGCCGTAGAGGCGACGAGGGCGGCGGTCAAGGGCGGAAAGTCTCCGAGCGCCGTCGAACCTCCACGCCTCGCGCTCGTCCCAGCCGCCGCCTTCACGTTCGCCCAGCCGACGCGGCGGCCGTCACGCGAGCGCGTCAGCGGCGATGCAGAAGCGAGATCCGCCGAGACCGGTTCCCGCCCCGTGCTGCTGCTACGGGTGCCATCGCCGCACGTCGCTCGTCGAACGCCGCTACGTTCTCGCGTCGATCTATACCCCGGCCCGGCTCCGCATCAGCCACTCGAGGTAATAGGGGTCCTCGACGCCGACGTCCCGGATGGTCCAGCCCCGCATACCGACCGAAGTCGAGGACGGTTTCGTTCGTGCGGTCGCCACCCAAATCCGGCCGACGGCCGCTCGCCGTTCACCGGACCGTGATCGTGCCGACCATGCCGTTGACGGCGTGCCCCGCGCCGTTGCCCAACGCGACCGAGCAGTAGAAGTGGTACGTCCCGGCCGGCAGGTCGACCGGAGCCTGGTTGATCGTGTTCAGGAGATCGACCTTGATCTGCAGCGCGATGTGCTGCTCTTCGGGCTTGGTCGGGACCTTCCCGTCAATATCGATCGTGAAGTCATGCAGGGTGTCCCCGACGTCGACGACGCGGACGATGTCACCTGAACCGATATCGATCGTTGCAGGCGTGAATGCCGGAGTCTCGTCCTCGCCGTGGGCGTCGATGGTCACCGCAGCTGGAGGGAATGACGTCGCGGTTGTCGCACTCGCGGAAGGGCTGGCACTCGCGGTAGAGCTGGCATCGGCACGTGCCTGCGAGGGCGTCTGCCCGGAGCATCCGATCACGATGCCGGCCGCAAGGATCGTGACGCTCATGAGGATCGGCTCGCGCTTTCGCACTTCAGTCTCCCTTCGTCAGTCGCGCGCAAACCCTCGCAGCCGTCTTTCCGTGACGCTTTAGGGACTTGTTACCGTCGATCGAAGCGCCATGCCTCGCTCTCGTACCAGCAGCGTCCTTGACCTTCGACCACCCAGCGCGCGTCCCGTCGCGGCAGCGCGAGGTGCGGTCCTTTGGGCGATGCCATCCAGCCGTCCGACAGTCATCTGCTCGACGACTGACACGGACGGCTCGAGGAGCGGGCTGAGCTCGATTGGAACATCGAACGCGGACGCAAGGGGTTCCAGGCGTTCCCGCCGCTCCTGCCAGGCCAGGCCGCGGATGTCGGTGCCGATCAGGACCGGCACGTCGAACACGACGAACCGAAGGGACAGTCGGAAGCGCTTCGAGCCGAGCAACGCCCACATCGTGCCCTCGAACCGGGCCGCGGTCACTTCGCCGTCAAGGACGGTCCCTTCCCAGGGGTTCGGGAGCCGATCCGCGAGGCGGCGCAGCCCCCTCTCGAACGCGTCACCGCGTAGCCAGTCCCGCTTCTCGCCGCGTCGGTTGCGCATCTCCAGGATGCGCTCGGGCTGGTACACGACGAGGCCGCGCACGCCATCCACTTTCGGCTCACAGGCGAACCGTTCGGGATCGGCAATGGCGTGTCGCAATGCGCGTGTTCCGTCGTTGGCGACCAGTTGCGGGACGACGGCAGGGATCACCTGGCTATCGTAGCCAAGACCGCCGGGGGCCAGGGGGTACTGGGATGGCGAGAACCGTCGTCGATAGCGGCAGCCCGATGTCCGGTCCGTCCGGCGGTGTCGGCTGGAATCGCCGATTGGCGATCCTCGCCGAAATACGCCGCCTCCAGGACGACCTGAAGCATTCCACGGATGATGGTGAGCGCCAAGTTCTGCTCGGGATCATCGAGTCCAGATGGGACGAATACCGGTGGGCCGAGCAAGCGAGTCGGGGATCGTCGTCGCCGCCGTCCGAGCGGTAGCGGCCTCTCACGCTGACGAGTCGAAGCAAGAACCGGCCCGATGGCTGTCGATCGTGACGAACTCGTCGCCATCCTGCACGAGACGCAGCGGGCGCTCGCGGTCCTGCCGATCGACCATCCCGGGCGGCATGATCTCGAGATGTCCCTATGGGACCTTCGACTGCAGCGCTCGCGCCTCGCGAACACGAAGGTCGCTGCGTCGGGCGCTGACCTGATCGCGGCGCAGGTCGCCGTCGATCGCGTACGTCGGCTCCTTGACGAGGCCGGCTACGTCCGGTCTGACCGTCCGTACGTCCGACGCATCCCATAGGCCGGACCATCGTGCGATGTTCGAGTCCCATGAGGATCGCGAGTGACGGACGGAACGGGGCGGTCTAACGACCATCGCGAGACCGGTGCAGCTCGTCGTATGGAAATGGAGCAGTAGGGTCGGTTGCGAGCCGCCCTCTCCCAACTGGTCGTCGGGTGCATCACTCGATGCTGCTTATCGGTGAATCATCGCCGGTCGACCCGCCACGGGTCGGCGATCGCCTGGCGCAAGGCCTTTGTGCCGTCGTTGGCGACGAGTTGAGGGACAACGGCAGGGAGCACGTTCCTATCGTACGTGGCGACGTGGAAGACGACCCACGAGTCACATCGCAAGCCATGCCGGTCGATCAGCTGCTCCACGAAGTCCGGCTTGCGCGCGCCGAGCTGACGGCCGGTTGGCGGGACGGCAAGAAGGCGACTGCTATGACCGGCCCCGAGCGAAGGCGGCTCGATCGGGTCGTGCTCCGGCTATCCATCGTGGAACAGGGCCTCGTCCAGCACCTGGACGAGAACGCCCGGCGGGAGCATCGAAGATGCCGAGAGTGACGGTCGGCCCGAAGACGGGCGGAGGTTGGCAGGTCAGCGGCGATGCGCAGACCTACAAGACGCAGCGCGAGGGCGATAAGGCGGCCCGCAAGCAGCTGGCGAACACAAGCGGCGGTGAGCTTGTCGTCAAGGGACGCGACGGACGCATCCGAATGCAGAACACGATCGGCAGGCCCGATCCGCGCCGATCGAAAGGGTAGCCGATCGTTCTATGTCCGAGGCCACGGACGCCTGGGAGGCGTGGCAGCACGCGCGACGTGCCCTTCGCACCGCGATGCCATGGACTGCCGA
>JBKPMM010000008.1:0-29971 GCA_046732155.1 Chloroflexota bacterium
GCTCCTCCGGGAGATAGCCGAACGTGCGCCGCGGCAGGTCCGTCGAGGGAACGCCGCCCCAGCGGACCTCGCCCTCGTCAGCCCGCAGGATCCCGAGACAGATCCGCATCGTCGTCGTCTTGCCGGCACCGTTCGCGCCCAGGAACCCGAAGATCTGCCCCTTGGGCACGCTGAAGGCGAGCCGATCGAGCGCCACGGTCCGCCCGAACCGCTTCGTGACGCGGTCGATCTCGAGGGTCATCGCGCCCGAGGATAGACCCCGCTCCTCGCTGCCGCCGCTGGGTCGATGGTCATGCTGCGGTCCGGTGCGGTTCAGAGCCGCGCGGACGGCCGCCGACGGCGCAAGTGCGACAATCGACACGTGACGACCGATGCGACCGGAGGCGCGGCAACGATGACGACGCCGATCCGGATCCACGCTGACCGGGGAGCCGGCACGCTCGAGATCGACTGGGCTGACGGCCATGACACGGTCTATGGATTCGAGGACCTGCGCTGGCTCTGCCCGTGTGCGTACTGCCGGGGCGAGGCGGGGATGCCGGGTTGGCTCGACAGCGCGCCGACGCTCACGCCCCAGCAGATCCAGCTCACCGACCTCCACCTGGTCGGCAATTACGCCATCTCGCCGCATTGGGCCGACGGCCACAAGACGGGCTACTACCCGTTCCGACTCCTGCGCGATCGCTGTCCGTGCCCGGACTGCACCGCGCGACGCGCGCGCGAGAGCGGCGACACCATCGGCCGTCCGTCACCGGCCGGGACGCACGAGGAGCATCGATGATCATCGTCACGACGCCCTATCTCAGCGGTCATCGCATCGTCGAGAGCAAGGGCATGGTGTTCGGACTCGTCGTTCGGAGCCGCGGCCTCGGCGGCAACATCATGGCAGGGCTGCGGTCATTGGGCGGTGGTGAGATCCACGAGTACACGAGCCTGCTCGAGGACACGCGCCGGCAGGCGCTCGATCGCCTTGTCCGCAACGCCACCGTGGTCGGGGCGAATGCCATCGTCTCGATGCGCTTCGACTCGTCCGAGCTGGGCGGCACGATGTCCGAGATCGTGGCGTACGGGACCGCCGTCATCGTCGAGCCCGATCCCACGGCCGTGACACCGACGACCCCAGTCGAGTAGCGATGGGCGCCGACTTGGCTCGTCTCCTGGTCTTCGGGATCGGCCTGTTGCTCACCGTGCTCGGTGTTGCGCTGCTGGGGGCGCAGCAGCCGGGGGGCCTGTGGCCGCTGTTCACCGGGCTCATCTTCATCGTCGCCGCCGTCGTCGAGCGCGTCCGCTATCGATCGAACGAGGCCGAGTCGACGGCTCAGCGGCCAGGCCCTGGCGGCGGTGAACCAGCCGGCAGCACGCTCGACGGGCGCTTCCGGCCCACGGAGGAGCGTTTCGAGGATCCGACCACCGGCGTCCGCATGCGCGTCTGGGTCGATCCCGTGGCCGGCGAACGGCGATACGTACCAGAGGACTGACCCGTCCGCCCTATCGGGGACCCCAGCGGACCCGTGCTATCCTCGCCGGCCAGCCGTACGCGATCCGTACGCCCGTCAATACCGTAGGAGCCGCCGGCTTTCGAGATGGCCGCCGTCGAACCAGGAGCGCCTGCCCGGACCGCGGTCACGCCACGCCCCCGTCGCGTCACGAAGCGTGAGCCGTCGCCCCTGCCCTATCTCAACCGCGAGCTGTCCTGGCTCGAGTTCAACGCCCGTGTGCTGCACGAGGCGCGCGACGCCCGGAACCCGCTCCTCGAGCGAGCGAAGTTCGCCGCGATCTTCGCGGGCAACCTCGACGAGTTCTTCCAGGTCCGCATCGCAGGGCTGCGTCAGCAGGTCGAGTCGGGCACCGTCACCCGTGCGCCCGATGGCCGCACACCGCCGGAGCAGCTGGCCGCCGCCCGAGAGCGGGTGCTCCAGCTCGTCGCCGAGCTGTCGGACATCTTCGCCGAGCTACGGCGCGCTCTGGCGCTCGAAGGCGTCCACATGGTCGACTACGCCGAGGTACCGGAACACCACGAGGCGCTCCGCCAGCGATTCCTCGACGAGATCTTCCCGGTCCTGACACCGCTAGCGGTCGACCCGGGCCATCCCTTCCCGTACATCTCGAGCCTGAGCATGTCGATCGCCGTCGGCTTGCGCGATCCCGAGACGAACGAGCGCGTGTTCGCTCGCGTGAAGGTGCCCCAGATCCTGCCGCGGCTGCTCGAGGTCGAGACGCACAAGTTCGTCCTGATCGAGCAGGTCATCGAGGCGAACCTCCAATACCTGTTCACCGGGATGGAGGTCGTCGACTCGCACCTCTTCCGCGTCACACGGAACGCCGACTTCACGGTCGAGGAGGACGAGGCCGACGACCTGCTGATGGCGATCGAGGAGGAGCTGCGGCGCCGCCGGTTCGGTGAAGCGGTCCGCCTCGAGGTCGAGCGGACGATGCCGGCGGCGACACGCAACCTGCTGCTGCGTGGACTGGGCCTCGAGCCCGAGGACAGCTACGAGATCGCGGGGATGCTCGATCTGACCGCGCTGTACCGGATCGCCGATCTCGATATCCCGGAGCTTCGGACGCCGCCATGGACGCCCGTCACCCCGCCGCGGCTCGTGCCGCCCGATGAAGACGAGCCGGCCGATGTCTTCGCCGCGATCCGCGCCGGTGACATCCTCGTCCACCACCCGTATGAGTCGTTCGCCGCGTCAGTTGAGCGGTTCATCGCCCAGGCAGCCGACGATCCCGACGTCCTGACGATCAAGATGACCCTCTATCGCACGTCGGGTGACTCACCGATCGTGCAGTCGCTGATCCGTGCCGCAGAACGCGGCAAGCAGGTGGTCGTCCTCGTCGAGATCAAGGCGCGCTTCGACGAGGAGGCGAACATCATCTGGGCCCGGAAGCTGGAGCGCGCTGGTGCCCATGTCGTGTATGGGCTGGTCGGGCTCAAGACGCACTCCAAGACGGCGCTCGTCGTACGCCGCGAGGGCTCTGGTCTGCGCCGGTACGTCCACATCGGGACGGGGAACTACAACGCGAAGACGGCGCGCCTGTACGTGGACCTTGGTCTCCTGACGGCACGTCCCGAGATCGGCGCCGACGTCACCGACCTGTTCAACGTCCTCACGGGGCTGTCGCGCCAGCGCACGTTCCGGAGGTTGCTCGTCGCCCCGCACAGCCTCCGCCAGGGTTTCCTCGACCTCGTCGAGCGCGAGATCTCGCACGCGGCTGCCGGCCGGCCGGCGCACATCGTGCTCAAGCTCAATGCCATCGTGGACGTGCCCGTGATCGAGGCCCTCTACCGGGCGGCCAGCGCGGGCGTCGATATCGACCTGATCGTTCGAGGCGCCAGCTCGATCCAGCCCGGTCTGCCCGGCATCTCGGAGCGGATCCACGTGCGATCGATCGTCGGTGAGTTCCTGGAGCATTCCCGGATCTGGGGCTTCGAGAACGGCGGGGATCGAGAGTGGTACATCGGCTCGGCTGACCTGATGGATCGCAATCTGGACCGGCGAGTCGAGGCGGTCGTGCCCGTGGAGGACTCCGAAGCCCGCTCCCGCATCAGCGAGATCATCGAGCTCATGCTGGCGGACGATCGCCGGTCGTGGCAGCTCCAGCCCGACGCACGCTGGGTGCGCACCGAGGTCCTGCAGGGGCAGCCGGGAACGATCGACACCTTCGAGACGCTGAAGGAACGTGCGCTCGAGTCCGGGGCGGTCGCGTCGGTCCCCCGACGGCCGGGTGCCGGAGCCGGATCGCTGGACCCGCGGGCGTGACCGAGGAGGTCGAGCTCAAGTACCGCGTCGGAGACCTGGCCGCCGCTGAACGCGTCCTCGCGGCGGAACGCCTGGGACCATTCACCGGCGGCGCCACCGGCGCCAGGGCCACGCAGCTCGAGGATCGCTACGTCGACACCGCCGACGGCGCCCTTGCGCATGCCGGGTTCGCGGTCCGGCTCCGCCAGAAGGGCGGCCAAACGATCGTGTCCGTGAAGTCGCTCGCCCACGCGGAGGGACCGGGCGGCAGCTTCAGCCGTGAGGAGCTGGAGGGGCCGGCCGACCGTGTCGCGCCACCGAGCGACTGGCCCGCCTCCGACGCGCGGGCGCTCGTCCTCGAACACGCCGGCGACGCGCCGCTCGTGGAGCGCGTCACGATCCGCCAGCTCCGTCGCGTCCGCCAGCTTCGCGCCTCGTCGACGCGGGTCGAGCTGAGCCTCGACGAGGTCGACGTGGTGGCTCGAGGTCGCGTCGTCGAACGCTTCGTCGAGCTCGAGGCCGAGCTCACGAAGGGCGATCGCGCTGATCTTGCCGCATTGAGCGAGGCGATCGAGACCGAGGCCGGCCTGGAGCGGGCTGCGACGAGCAAGCTCGAGGTGGCCCTCGCGGCACTCGACGGGTCCGGCAACGGTGAGGCGCCGGACACGAAGCCAGCCGGACGCTCTCGCAAGCGCGCCGAGCCCGTTGAGGACGCCGACTCCGAAGCCGAGGACAAGGACGGCAAGGCTGAACCGCGCCTCGTCACAGGTAAGACCCCGGGCGTCCTGGCCGAAGACACCGTCGCGGAGGCGGGTCGCAAGGTGATGCGCTTCCACCTCGCGCGGATGATCGACCGTGAGCCTGGCGTTCGCGAAGGCAAGGACATCGAGGACATCCACAAGATGCGCGTCGCGACCCGGCGGCAGCGTGCCGCGTGGCGGGTCTTCGGCGAGGCGTTCCGCAAGCGGCGGACCCGGTCGTATCGGGACGGTCTCCGCGACGTCGCGCGCCGGCTGGGGGCGGTGCGCGACCTCGACGTCCAGCTCGAGGGGATCGACGCCTACCGTGCCGATCAGCCGGTGACGGAGCAGCGCGCTCTCGAACCGCTGATCGGGTCCCTTCGGCAGCACCGCGACGACGCCCGCGTGCTACTCATTCGCGAGCTCGACTCGGGTGCGTACGCCCGATTCGTGGACGACTACCTCGACTTCGTGCGGACGGAGGGCGCCGCCGCGCGACCGGTGAATGCCTCAGCCCCGCACCGTGTCCGCGAGACCGCACCATCACGCATCTGGGCGGCGTATGAGCAGGTGCGCAGCTACGAACCGATCCTGCGCTGGGCCGACGTCCCGACCCTTCATGAGCTGCGGATCGCGGGGAAGTGGCTTCGCTACTCACTCGAGTTCGTCCAGGAACCGCTCGGTGACGATGCCCTGCCGCTCATCGCCAAGGTGACCGCGCTCCAGGATCACCTCGGACTGATGAACGACGCGAGTGTCGCCGCGTCGATGACGCGGACGTTCCTCGTGGAACGTGCCGGCGAGTTGAGCTCCGCGGAGACGGCCGCGATCGGCCGGTACCTCGTCGACCGTGAGCGTGAGGTCGGCCGACTACGGCGGACGATCGGCCCGACGTGGCGACGCGTGGCCGGCCTCAGCTACAGGCGCGCGCTGGGCCGGGTGGTCGCCGACCTCTAGTCCGGGCGAGTCCGCCGGGCAGGCGGCGTCCGCCGGGCAGGCGGCTCGAACGTCACTGCCGCCAGCCGGCGGCGAGCCTCGGTAATCGGTCCCGCCAGGCGCGGCCAGCGTGGTCCGCGACAAGGATCGCTCCTTCGCGGATGCCCGCCTCCGAGACGCGCACGGCGTCCACCTCGTACCGCCGCATCAGCGCGTCGACGATCACGGCGCCCGCGAGCAGCAATGGGCCGCGCTTCGGATTGATGAAGTAGCGCTCGCTGACCTCGGCCGACGGCATCGACATCAGGGTCGCGATCGTCCGATCGACGCCGGTGCGGGTGAGGACGGGACCCTCGGCCCCATCCACCGCGATCTTGAGCAGGTTCGACGCCGTGCCGCCGACGGCGACCAGGTCGGCAGGCCTCACGTCGAGTGAGCGTTTGACGGTCGCGTCCGCAGCCACGCGCATGGCGGCCACCGCCGCCGCGTCAGCCGGATCGGACGTGGCGAATCGGGCGGTCAGACGGCCCGATCCGAGCTGGAGACCCGCAGCCCGCGCGATGCCACCGGGAGCGACGGCACAGAACTCGGAGCTGCCGCCGCCGATGTCGACGACGAGCGTCTCGGCGCGGACCTGCTGACCGCCGGTCACGCCGATGAGCGTGAGGTAGGCCTCCTCCTCATGCGACAGGACGTCAAGCGGGATGCCTGTCGCCTCCTCGACCTCGGCCACGATCCGAACGGCATCGGCTGCGCGACGGATCGGCTCGGTCCCGAGCAAGGTGACGTGTGCGGTGCCGAGCGCCCGCGCCCGGTCGACATATCGCTGGAGCTCGCGCGTCAGGTCAGCGCGCGCAGTGGCGCCGAGATGCGCCTGAGCATCGACCGTGGTGCCGAGGCCGAGGAAGACCGATTCGTCCGCCAGCGGGCGAAGCTGATGGCCCTGGATCGCCGCGACCAGCAGATGGACGGAGTTCGACCCGAGGTCGACCGCCGCCCCGACCGGCGGTCGATCGGTCACGCGCCCTCGTCGGGCTCGCTGGACGGAGAGGACCCTCCATCGTTCGACGGCGACATGCTGGTAGAGGACGGATCAGCAGCGGTCGTGCTCGTGGCTTCCGCCTCGGCCGTCGACGCCTCCGGGGGTGCCGGCGCGGCAGGGGCGACCGGCGACGGATCGGGTCGCGGCGGCGGACTGATAGGTCGGACGCCGGGATCCGGGACCGAAGCAGGCGACGACGCAGGTGCCGTCGAGTTCGCGGCGCCTGCCGATGGCTGCGCAGACGACGCGGGCGTCCGCTCGGCGGAGCGCGAGGGGGTCGATGCTGCACCGGCGCTCATCGAAGGCGCCGACCTCACCGCGGCGGCCGGCGGTTTGGCAGGTGGTGTGGACTTCGCGGGAGTCGGCGCCTTCGGCGCGTTCGCGGTCTTGGGCGAGGCCGCGGCGCTGCGTGCATTCGCTTCACCCGCGGACTCTCCGCCCGTATCGCCGCTCGAGCCCGTCACGCCCGCGCCGGGCGCATCCGCGCCCGCTTCGTCCCGGATCTGGCCGATGATCGACGCGACCTCGGTCGCGGCGGCGGCCGCCTCCTGCTCGCGCTTCTCCAGCTTGTCCCGCGCGAGCTCGACCTGGTGCATCCGCTTGTCCGCTGTGGCCCTGGCGCGATCGAGCTCCTTGGTCAGCTTCTGGATCCGCTTCTTGGCCTTCTTCGGTGCCGACGCGGTCGCGGCCTTGGCGGCAGCCACGACGTCGTCTGCGGCTGACAGCAGGGCGTCGGTCGCGGACGCGCCCCGCCCTTGTCCATCAGAGCGACTTCCATCGGTGCGCTTGTCGGCCATCACCTGCTCCTGGATACGGGTTGCGGGCGTTCGTAACGGGGCGAGAACGGTACCACCGGAACATCGGCATGGGCACCGTGTCATCGGTACCCCCGCCGGAGTGCGAACACGACGTTAACGGCGCGGCGACAAGTCGTTAGCCTCCGCGCCCCATCGTGTCGTCATGGCGTCGTCGACGTTCCCGACGTGGCTCGCGCTGTCGGACGGCGGCCCGGTGGCCGATCTCGCCGATATCGTCGGCGTGCGAGCCATCCACACGACCACGGATCCGCTCCTCTTCGCCGACCTCCTCCGGTCGATGCGTCCGCGCATCGCGATCGTCTCCACGCCGCCTGGGGGCCCCGCCGACTTCGGGATCGCGCTCGAGGAGCGGCGACGTCGGTCGACATTGCGCGTGGTGCTGATAAGCCCGGCGGTCGCGATCACGCCGCGCCTCGAGGCGCTTCGGGCGGGTGCCGACGAAGCACTCGCGGACACCATCGACCCGACGGAGCTCGGAGCTCGCCTCGCGCTGCTCGAGGAGCGGGCACGCCCCCGACACTCGACGCTGCTGGCGGTGAGCGACGACACGGAACTCGACCTCGCGGCTCACGAGGTCCGGCGTGGTGGCGCGCTCATCCACCTCCGCCCGAAGGAATTCCAGCTTCTGAGTGTTCTCGCAGCCCACCCGGGGCGCGCGTATTCCCGTCGGCAGCTCCTCGATCGCGTCTGGGGCGCGGCGCATGACGGCGATCCACGGACGGTCGACGTCCACGTGCGCTGGCTGCGCAGCAAGATCGAGCCCCGACCGGAGGCGCCGATCCACCTCGTGACGGTGCGCGGGGTCGGCTACCGCCTCGATCCCGAAGGGCGCTAGACCGGCAGCGTCGCCTCCGAAGTCGCCGCGCGCGGTCCGACGATCGTGTACGTGTCCATCGGACCGTAACCGCGGATATCGACCAAACCGACGTGCTCCGCCTCGAACTGCTGCTCGACGGCTCGCCACGTAGCGTCACTGACCTGGACGCGTCCGGGTACGCCCTGCGACTCCAGCCGGCTGGCGATGTTCACCGTCTCGCCCCAGATGTCGAACGCGAACTTGCGGTTGCCGATGACGCCACCGATGACGGGGCCTGAATGGACACCGATCCGGAGCTGCAGGCTGGCGATCCGGTCGCCCTCGTGCTTCGCCGCGTCGATCATCGCGAGCCCCAGGTCGACGACCCGGGCCGGATGGTCGGCGACGGGCTCGGGGATGCCCCCGGCGACCATGTACGCATCACCGATCGTCTTGATCTTTTCGAGACCGCGTTCGGCAACGAGCTCGTCGAAGCGCGCGAACAAGCGCCCCAGGATCTCGACCACCTCGTCGGCTGGCAGCCGCGCCGCCAACGGCGTAAACGCCACGATGTCGGCGAACAGCACGGTGACAGCCGGGTAGGCATCGGCGATGGTCCGCTCTCCGGCCAGCAGGCGCGCTGAGATCGGGGCTGGAAGGACGTTCTGCAACAGCCCGTCCGCTCGGTCCCGCTCGACCCGCAGTTCGTCGGCCTGACGCGTGATGACGATGTCCTGGTAGAAGACGCGGCGGCGTGAGTGTTCGAGGAGCCGGAGCGCCACGAGCGTCCCGGCGACGGCTGCTCCGAAGATGAGGGCGTCCACCTCGAGGCTCCCGCGACCTTGATACGTGACGGCGGCGACCACGAACGCCACGACCAGCACCGCCGAGCGCCACGCGGCAAAGACGAACGCGGTGCGCGACACGAACCCGAAGGCGAACAGCAGCATGATCGCGCTGATGCCGTATCCCGGCAGGATGCCACCCGACGACGCGAGCCACAGGATGACGACACCGTTCACCGAGGTCAGCAGCGCCAGGACCGCGTGCTGGAGGTCCAGCGTGTCGAGTCCTTCCGAGAGGATGAAGGCCGCCCAGTTGAGCGCCGCGACCACGAAGCACACGCTGAGGGCGCGCTCGATCGAGATCGTGGTGCCGGTCGGGATGACGATGGCGGCCAGCAGCCAGAGGACGGCCGCGGCGCCGGTCGTGATCCGGAAGCCAGTCAGGCTCTCGGCGCCGCTGGCGACCTGATAGCGCCGCTCGAGCGCGGGGTCGAGGAAACGCAGGGAGATCGGGCGCACGCCGCCGCCGGCCGCATCGAGACCGCTCGCATCGGGAGCGCTCCGGTCGTGAGCGCTTGGCTCGGCCGCTGTGGGCACAGCGTGGTCGGTCGCTGGGATCGCGATCGTTCGTCCGCTGAGCCCGAATGAGATGCTCATCGTGCACCCCTTCAGATCGAAGAGCATGTCGCGACAGCAGTCGCGGCAATGCGCCGAGTGTCGGCCAGGAGCCGCGGACCGTCATCGGCCTTCCGGCAACGATCGGCCGGCCGAATGACGTAGTCGATGGGCCTGCCTGGGGGCGCGTGCGTTCTCGAGAGGAGGATCGGGGTGCGACCGACGGCGATGGTCGGGCGAGGCTACACGCCGGTCGACTGGCGGTGTCTTCGTTTGGTGTTCACATCGGCGGGTCACGCACCTGGCGTCTCATCTTCGATGCTGTTGTCAGTGCGCGGAGCCTGCATGCCCGCCGTGGACGAGCGCGTGACCCTTGCCGCGGGAGATCAGCCAGCGATTGACCGGATACGCCACTGCGCCGGCGATGACGAGCGCGACGGCGAGACTGCCCCAGAACAGCGGGTCCGCGAGGCCGGCTGCCATCGCCCCTGGGATCGCGAGGACGATCACGGTATCGACGACTTCCATCGTGACGATCGACAGCGTGTCGGATGCGATCGCGAGACGCCCTGCTTGACGGACCGGCATCCCGCTAGATACGAGCGGTCGGATCGTCAGCCCGTATCCGAACACGAACGCGAGGACGATCGCGATGATCACCGACGGCAGATCATGCCAGCCGAGTGCCGTCGCGATGACCAACCCCAGCACCTCGCCGATGGCGCAGCCCGTCAAGCAATGCACAGTGGCGGAAAGAGCGAGGCGGTTCAGCGAGGACGCGTGGTGTTCCATGACGCGAACGTAGCGAATGCGTCAAACAGACTTCGAGGCGCCGTCCACTTCGGAGCGAGAGCCACAACGTCGGGTAGCCCTCCCGGTCGACGAACTCTGCGGCTGTGCGCGATGGGACGCGAGATCGGAGGCGACGCGGCGGTGCGACCCGCGCCGAACCGCTACGGACCGGTGATGCGGTGAAGATCGTCGGCGAGGCGGAGCTCACGCTGCGTACCGAGCTGATCCTCATCGACGTCCCACTCCGATCCGAGCCGGTCGGTGTGTGGGACGCCGAAGCCTGACGCCGGACGGCGACGTCGGAGCCGAGCCTCTAGTCGGGCGTCAGCCGAACGTGAAGCAATAGGCCTCGGCGCCCTCCGCGAGGAACTCGATCTCGAATAGCGACGGTCGGTCGGCAGGCTTCGGTCGGCGGATCAGCTGATAGAGCCGCTGGTCAGCGAGCGTCCCGGCGCCGCCAGGGTCCACGTCGTCACCGTGCGCATCCCCGGGGGCCTCCCCGTCGAGGCGGACACGCAACGGTATGGTCTCGCCGCGCGAAGCGGGCCCCATCACGAGGTTGACGTCCCGCGCCTGGAACCGGAAGGCGATCCGGGCTCCGGTATCAGCCGAGACGGCCGCATGCGACGCGAGCGCCCATGGTCCGATCGGGGCCCAACCGTTGAGCGGCAGGCGATCGGTGTCCGGGTAGACGTGTGGGCGGTCGAAGCGCGGGTCCTCCGTCGATGCGTAGCCGGTCGTCTGGCGCAGGCCGAGATACGTCTCGGGTGTCCGCAGCGTGCTCCAGTCGGCCGGCACCTCGAAGCCGGCCGGCTTGACCGAGACCAGCTCCGGATCGAAGCCATCCATCCCGGCCTCGAGGAGCAGCTGCTGGATGACCATCTCGGTCATCGCGTACTCGCCCTCCCCGAAATGGTGATAGCGGATCCGGCCGTCCGCATCAGCGATGTAGACCGCAGGCCAGAAATGGTTCGCGAACGCGGTCCAGACGCCGTAGTCGCTGTCGACGGCGATCGGGTATGCGACCCCGAACTCGCGACTCCTGGCGGTGACGTTGTCGAGATCGTGCTCGAACCCGAACTCGGGGGTGTGCGCACCGATCACCGTCAGCCCATGTTCCGCGTACTTGGCCGCCCACGCCCTCACGTACGGGAACGTCCGCAACCAGTTGATGCAGGTATAGGTCCAGAAGTCCACGAGGACGACCCGGCCGCGGAGACCCTCCGGCGTCAGTGGGTCGCTGTTAAGCCAGGCGGTCGCACCTGTGAATTGCGGTAGGTGACCTTCGACCGGGAGGACGTCCTCGTCGCCGGCGAGTCGGTGGGCCAGCGTGCGGAGAAGACCCGGACGCGCGGACGCGACAGTCGCGCTGCTGGTGTCGTCAGACATGGCGTTCGCCTCCGACTATCGGGCGACGTCGATCACCGCCTGCGCGAACGCCTCTGGCGCTTCCTGCGGCAGGTCATGGCCGATGCCGCCTCCGACCGTCCGATGCTCGTACGGTCCGGTGAACTTCGAACGGTACGCCGATGGGTCGGGGTGTGGAGCACCATTTGCGTCGCCTTCGAGCGTGATCGTCGGGACGCTGATGGTCAGTCCTTCGGCGAGCCTCGTCTCGAGATCCGCGTACCGCTCCTCGCCGTCGGCGACACCGATGCGCCATCGGTAGTTGTGGATGACGATCGCGACGTGGTCGGGGTTGTCGAACGAAGCCGCCGTCCGGTCGAAGGTCTCATCGTCGAATGCCCAGGCCGGCGAGGCGGTCTGCCAGATCAACCGGGCGAATGCTCGTGTGTTCTGTCGATACCCGAGCTCGCCGCGTTCGGTCGCGAAGTAGAACTGATACCACCAAGAGTGCTCCGACTCCGGCGCGAGTGGCGCCCGGTTGGCGTCCTGGCTCCCGATCAGGTAGCCGCTGACAGGGACGAGACCGCGGACACGTTCAGGCCACAGCGCCGCCACGACGCCAGCCGTTCGAGCGCCCCAATCGAAGCCACCGATGATCGCGTCCTCGATTTGGAGCGCGTCCATGAACGCGATCACATCCGCCGCAAGAGCGGCCTGCTCGCCGTTACGAGGCGTGGTCTCCGACAGGAACCGGGTGGAACCGTAGCCACGGGCGAACGGGACGAGGACGCGATATCCCGCAGCAGTCAAGACCGGAGTGACCTCGTCGTACGCGTGGATGTCGTACGGCCAGCCGTGGAGCAGCAGGACCGGCTCTCCATCGGCCGGTCCTGCGTCCACGTACCCGACGTCCAGATCACCTGCGGCGATCTGGCGGACGTCGGGCGCGATGGAAGCGGTGGTCGTCGTCATGGCGGACCTCCTTAGCCAGCCACGCCAGCGGGCTCGTGCTGGGCGACGTCGGCCACGGCTTGCAGGATGACGTCAGTGACGACGTCCGGGTGCGACACGAGCACCAGGTGCGATGCATCGACCTCGGTGGTCATCGCGCCCGCGCGTTCGGCCATGGAGCGGACGAGATCTGTGCCGGCCGCCTTGTCGGCGGTGGCCACGATCGCCCACGAGGGGATGTCCCGCCACGCGGGCGTCCGCACGATGTCGGCGAATGCCGCGGCCGCGACCGGCCGTTGCGTGGCCGCCAGCACGGCAGCTTGTTCGGTCGGCAGATCGGCGGCGAAGACGTCGCGGAACTTCGTCGGGTCGACGAAGAACTCGACGGCCGTGCCGTCCGAGGTGGGGTACTGGTGCGCGACGAGAGCCGTCATCAGGATGCTGTCCTTCGAGGTGGCGGAGACCTGACCGAGGACCTCGCCTTCGTCGGGCGCGAACGCGGCGACGAAGACCAGTCCGGACACGTTGCTCGCTCGGTTGGCCGCGTCGGAGATGACGGCACCGCCATACGAATGACCGACGGCGACGACTGGGCCCGGCGTCTGCGTCAGGTAGTCGGTGAGATACGCGACGTCGGCATCAAGGCCGCGCAATGGATTCGGCGGTGCGGTTACCGCGATGCCCTCGGCTTGCAAGCGCTCGATCACGCCAGTCCAGCTCGAGGAGTCCGCGAATGCGCCGTGGACGAGGACGACGGTCGGCTGGCCGGTCGTCGGGATCAGCTGAGACATGAGAGGTTCCTTTCGAGGTTCCAGGGATAAGAGAGAGGCGGCCCGCGAGATCGCGAGCCGCCTGTGAGGTGCTCGGCGTAGACCGAGCGTCGGGATCAGAACCCGGTGCTGGTCGACGGGACCCGGCTCAGGACGCGGCCGATGGCCACGACCCAGACCAGCTCGAGCGCCGGAAGGATGAACCGCGAGAACGCTGCATCCGGAGCCCAGACTGTCCCGATGGCGAGCGTCGTGCCGCCGAAGACCCCGGCGAACACGAGGCCGACGGCCAGGAGGAACTGCTTGTTCGAGATGTAGCCAGCACGCCAGAAGCCGAAGGACGGCCCCATGACGAGCATCGCCCGCGGGAACGACGAGAGGACCACCGCCGTCCACGCGACCGTGTTCAGACCGGTCGCGAAGGCGCCATCGCCCGTACCGGCGATCGTGACCTGCGCGGCCTGGATGGCGATCAGCACAAAAGCGATCGCGCCAGTCATCGCGCTTGCAGCCGTAGCCGCTGCGCCCCAACCGTCGAGACCAACCTCGGCCAGCGCGACCCGGATCGACTGGGTGAACCAGACGAGATTCAGGATGCCGAGCCCGAGGATCGGGGTGGCGATCAGGATCCGGACGCCATTCGCGCCATAGAAGCCTGTCAACGTCTCGGCCGAAGCGCCGATGCCTGGGCCGAAGCCCGCGACCAGAGCGCCGATGACGATGAAGGCCACGGCCTGGATGCCTGCCCCGCGCCAAAGGTGCTCGAAGAAGATTCGACCGTACTTCTCGGTCGATGCGGCCATCGCCGCTGTCGTTGCAGTCACTTGAGTGTCTCCTTTCAGACTGGTGACCTCCGCCTTGCGGCGGTTCGTTTTGACGTCGTCACAGTCGTTCGCGAGAGGCACTGGTCGCGCCCGTGGGAATCACTGGTCGAGCCCCGTGTCGTGGCGGCGTTCGAGCGCCGTGGACCGACGACCTAATGGACGAGTGCGTCGACTCCGTGGCCGGCGTCCCCGAGGTCGAGCCGAGCCACAGGTTTCAGGTCGACGTCGCGCAGCTGCCGGCGCGATGACACTTCGAGCTTCGAGAACACCTTTCGAAGGTGCCACTCCACCGTGCGCGGGCTGAGGAACAGCCGCGCGGCGATCTCCGGGTTCGACAGCCCGGCGCGGACAAGCCGCGCGATCTGGAACTCCTGGGCCGTCAGATCGTCCGCCGTGTCGACCGTCCGCTTGCGCACCTTCTCGCCGGTCGCGAGAAGCTCATTGCGGGCGCGCTCGGCGAAGCCATCGAGACCCATCGCCAAGGACATCTCGTGAGCGGCGCGCAGATGCTCACGGGCATCGATGCGGCGGCCCGCGCGTCGCAGCCACTCCCCGTACAGCAGGTGACTCCGCGCGACTTCGGGTCGAAGCCCGGCGCGCGTGAGGTGATCGATCGATTCGCGGTAGGCGTCGTCGGCCGCCGCGTCGCCGCTCAGCGCCCTGATCCTCGCGTCGACCCCGACCGCCCAGTCCGTTCCGGTCAGTCGTGCCCGTTCCGCGGAGCGACCGGTGACTAACGCAAGCGCTTCGGTGTCGCCGGTTCGGGACGCCGCCTCCGCGAGTTCCGCCAGCGCCATGACCTGATACCCGCCGATGACGTCTCGCTCCACGACGCGCCGCGCGGTGACGAGCGCCAGGTCGTGACGCCCGGCAGCATTCTGGGCGACTGAGCTCGCGTAGTCGGAGAAGCTGGCGAGCCGGCCGTCGGCGACCGTCACGCCGCCATCATTGGAACTGCCAGGGGTCGCGAACGTCTCCTGCTGATCGCGATACGCGTTGAGTAGTAGTTCGGCGTACACGACCGGGCGAGTCTCGGCCGCTGCCGCGGCGGAACGCGCCTCCGCGACGAGAGCAGCCGCGGACGCGAGGTCCCCGGACAGGATCTCGTTCGTCGCCAACAGGTTGACTGCGAATTGCAGCCGGAGGAGCGCGCCCGTGGCGCGCGTCAGGGCGACCTCGCGCTCGGCGAGCTCGCGAGCGATCTCGAACTCCCAGAGATCGGTCGCAACGATGGAATCGAGGCGGGTGCCGGTGAGGGTCGAAAGACCGCCGCCTTCGACGCCGCCAGCATCCACGTCACGGATCGCCGACAGCGCGGCCACCATGAGTGCGTAGGCGGCGCCGTACCCATCCGTGATCCGCGTCGCCAGCGCGTCAAGCAGGAGATCTCGGATCCGCGGTGGCCGCGGCGCGGGCGGTGCCGAACGAGCGGCGGTCGCCGCAAGCCGAATGACATCGGAGGCATCCGCGCCGCCCGCCCAGATCGACGCGGTGAGTGCATCGAGATAGGTGTCGCGGGCGACCATCACGTCTACCTCTTCGAGGCGACGTGCGCTGTCGAGGAGCAGCCGCGCCGCGTCCGTCCCCCGCCGTTCGTCGAATGCGATCTGCCCTCGGAGATGCCGCGCTTGACCCGCATCGAGCGGATCGAGCGGGCCGCCCTCGGCTGCCGCGAGCAACGCGGCCGCCGCGTGGAGCTGCCCAGCGTCGCGTTTCATCCAGGCAGCCGCGAGCGACCGCTGTGCCCGACGGCGTGGATCGGCTGTCAGGCGCGCGGCTCGCTCGAGGAGAGCGGACCCAGCAACGAGACCGCCGCGTGACCGCGCCCGCTCGGCGGAACGCTCCAGCTCTTCCGCGATGGATCCATCTGGTGCCACCGTCGTCTGGGCCAGGTGCCAGGCGCGACGGTCCGGATCCGAGTCCGCGTCCGTGGCGTCAGCGAGCGCCCGATGGACGTCCTGGCGCTCCGTCGGCGACGCCATCCGATAGGCAGCGGCGCGGATGAGCGGGTGACGGAAGCGCACCGGCTCGGCGAACTCGATCACGCCGGCCTCCTCGGCGCCGTTCGCGGCCTCGGGGCGCAGGCCTTGAAGCGCGGCTGCTCGCCACAGGAGCGTCGGATCGCCGAGCGGCTCGGCCGCAGCCGTCAGCAGCAGTCGGCGCGTTTCGACGGGCAAGCTCTCGAGCCTGCGGACGAAGACCTCGTCGAGTCGCTCGCCGACCGAGACGTCATCGGATCGGCGAAGGACGTCGGCGAGCTCAGCGGCCGTCCAAGCGTCAGGCAGCTCGAGCAACGCGAGTGGGTTGCCACGTGCTTCGGCGAGGATGCGATCGCGGACGCGTGGATCGATGGGGCCCCTGAGGACCGAATCGAGCAGCGCGCCCGCGTCGTCCACCGCGAGACCCGCAACGAGGAGCTGCGGCAGTCCGCTGAAGGCCGTGTCGTCGGACGGCTCTCGCAACCCGATGACGACGATCATCCGCTCGGCGAGCAGGCGACGCGCGACGAACGCGATCGCCTGGGCGGATGCTCGATCGACCCACTGGGCGTCGTCGACGATGCATAGGACCGGGCGTTCTTCCGCGACATCGGCCAGAAGGGTGAGCGCCGCGAGACCCACGAGGAAACGATCCGGGACATCGCCCGTGTCGAGGGCGAACGCGGTTCGTAGGGTGTCGCGTTGCGGTCCGGGTAGTCGATCCAGGCGGTCGTGGAATGGCGCGAGGAGCTGCTGAAGCGCGCCATATGTGAACTCGATCTCCGATTCGACGCCGGCGGCCCGGACGACACGGAAGCCATCTGCCCGCGCTGCGAGGTGGTCGAGCAGCGCTGTCTTGCCGATCCCGGGCGCGCCGCGGATCACAAGCGCGGCGCTCGTCCCGTGCCGGGCGCCGGCAAGCAGCCGGTCGAGCGCATCGGTCTCGGATCGGCGGCCGCGAAGCCGTGGTTCGGTCTTGCTCGAGGCCACGTCGCGCCACTCCCTCGGATGGCGGTTCAGAGGGTGACTCTACCGCCTGCCGCGATAACCGGAGGCCTACGCGTCAACCGCTCGGATGGCGGAAGGCGCCACCCGGGAGCGACCCCTCGTCACGTTCCGACAGCCGCCTTCGGATCCGGTATCCGTCGCGATGCCCGTGACGGGATCGAGCAGCGCCTGAAGGATCGGGACTGCGACCACATGTAGTGACCCGAACGCGATGGGTACAGGACACGCGCGAGGCGCGATCGCCGAGTCCGATTTAACCGAGCCTTAACGCATCGAAAAGGGCACGTTGACGCCCGGTTTCGACGGTTTCGACGTCTGGGAAGAAACCTTCCGAATCAGGCTGTCATGGGGCGACCCCCATAGGAGGACCATCGAGTGACCATCACGAGCAAGCGCATCGCGGCTCTTGCCATCGCGGCTGCGTTCGCGTTCAGCGCGTGCAGTAGCAGCGGCGGCGGGGCGGCGACAAGCGCGCCCAGCGCCTCTGCCGAGAGTCAGGCACCTGCGGCCAGTGAGAGTGCGTCCTCCATCGCGAGCACCGCACCGGCGGTCTCTGGCTCCATCAACGTGTCCGGATCCTCGACGGTCGAGCCGATCTCGACGGGCGTGGCGGAAGCCCTCGCGGCGTCGAATCCCGACTTCTCGTTCACAGTGAAGGGACCCGGTACCGGTGACGGCTTCAAGGTCTTCTGCACCGGCGAGACCGACATCAGCGACGCGTCCCGCAAGATCAAGGACGAGGAGGCGGCGGCGTGCAAGAGCGCGGGCATCGAGTATGTCGAGCTGCCCATCGCCTACGACGGCATGACGGTGATGACGAACCCGGCGAACACGGCTGTGACGTGCCTGTCGTTCGCAGACCTGTACGCGCTGATCGGGCCGGAGTCGACGGGCTTCAAGAAGTGGTCTGACGCGCAGGCACTCGCGAAGGAGCTCGGGTCCAACACCACGTTCCCTGACGCCGACCTGGCCATCACAGGCCCCGGAGAGGAATCCGGCACATACGACAGCTTCGTCGAGATCGCGCTGGACAAGATCGCTGACCCGCGGGGCAAGATCGATCCGGCGACGAAGCACACCGCGACCAGGCCGGACTACACCGCGAGTCCGAACGACAACACGATCATCGAAGGCATCACGGCTTCGCCGACCTCGCTCGGATGGGTCGGCTTCGCCTACGCGGAGGAGAACAAGGACAAGGTGTCCGAGATCCAGGTCTCCAAGGACCCGAACGGGACATGCGTTTCTCCGAGCGCTGAGACGATCGCTGACGCCTCGTATCCCCTCTCGCGGACCCTCTACCTCTACGTCAACAAGAAGAAGGCCGCTGACAACCCGGCAGTCACAGCGTTCGTCGACTACTACCTCGCTGATGGCACCATCTCGACGGTGCTGGAAACGGTCCCGTACGTGAACCTGCCTGCTGACAAGCTCGCGGAGACTCGGTCCACCTGGGACTCGAGCAAGTAGCCCATCCCTCCTCCCGCGGAACCGGTCGGGCCGACTCGGAAGGTCCGGCCGGTTCCCGTTTTGACAGGTCGTAGACTGGAAACCGTCCCATGACCGCCACGATCGCGCCACGTCGTCTTCGCGGAAGCCCTCAGCGCCGCCGAAATGAGAGCCTCGTAAGAGCCGTCCTCTTCGCCGCCGCCGGCCTGTCGGTCCTGATCAGCGCGGGCATCGTCCTGTCGCTGATCTTCGAAGCCGTGACGTTCATCACGTCGATCGACCTATCGCAACTGTTCGCAGACGGTTGGTTTCCGCGGCGCGGGATGTTCAGTGTCCCGACGGTGCTTGCGGGCACATTGATCATCACGATCATCGCGATGATCATCGCCGCGCCGATCGGGCTCTTCAGTGCCATCTACCTTGCCGAATACGCGTCCCCAAGGGTCCGGCGCGTGGTCAAACCAACACTCGAGATCCTTGCGGGTATCCCGAGCGTCGTGCTCGGGTTCTTTGCCCTCACGTGGATCAGTCCGAATGTCGTGCGCTCGATCTTTCCCGGCGCCAACGGCTTCAGCCTGCTCGCCGCCGGCCTCGGCGTCGGCATCCTGACCATCCCGCTGGTGGCATCCATCTCGGAGGATGCGATGCGGGCCGTCCCTATATCGCTTCGAGAGGCGTCCTACGGACTCGGTGCTCGCCGGATGACGACGAGCATGCGTGTCGTCGTGCCTGCTGCGATCTCGGGCATCGTCGCGGCGATGATCCTCGCCTTCTCGCGCGCGATCGGCGAGACGATGATCGTCGCGATCGCAGCCGGCGCGAGCGGCGGATCGCTCTTTACACTGAACCCGCTCGGGCCAGGCCAGACACTCACGGCGGCGATGGCGTCGCTTGCTACCGGAAGCGATAACGTCACCGGTAACTCGGCGGCCTTTCTAAGTCTCTACTTCCTGGGCCTCGTGCTCTTCGTGATGACCCTCGGCCTCAATCTCGTCGGCGACGTCTTCGTGCGCCGGACGAGGCAGAAGTACTAACCGAATGTCGACGGCAACTTCCGTCGCCGCTGGCACGGTCACCGCATCGCTCCGCCGCCAACGGCTGGACGTGGCGGGGTGGGTGTTCTCGGCGATCCTCCTGATCTGCCTCCTGTTCAGCCTGGCGCTGCTCATCCTTCTCGTCTCCGACCAGTTGATGCGCGGACTGCCGGTGTTCGCTGAACGCGGCGCGACCGTGCTCGTCAATCCCCTTTCCAGCAGTCCAGCACGCGCGGGCCTCATCCAGGGCTTGATCGGGAGCGCTTTGCTGGCCGTGATCGTCGCCCTCACCGCGTTTCCCGTCGGGATCCTGACCGCCGTCTACCTGGAGGAATACGCCTCTGGCGGTCGATTCAGCCGATTCATCGACGTGAACATCCGCAACCTCTCGGGCGTCCCGTCGGTGGTCTACGGCCTGCTTGGTCTTGCCGTTTTCGTCGCCCTGATGTCGAACGTGGGCAACTCGAATGGCGCGAACATCCTGACAGGCGGCCTGACCCTCGCTGTCTTGATCCTGCCGCTCGTGATCATCACGTCCGCTGAGGCGATCCGCGCTGTCCCGAATGCGATCCGCGAGGCCGGTTTCGGGATCGGCGCGTCTCGCTGGCAGGTCGTGCGAAAGCTCGTGCTCCCGGCAGCGACGCCAGGGATCCTTACCGGGACAGTCCTTGCCCTATCTCGCGCCCTTGGCGAGACCGCGCCCCTCATCCTCGTCGGCGCCGTCCTTGGTTCGTTCTCCCAGGGGCGTTCGATCCAAGACCTGTTCCTTGGCTCGTACACCGCGCTTCCAGTCATCGTCTTCGACTGGGCCCGCAAGCCGCAGGAGGAGTTTCGTGCGCTGACGTCTGCCGCGATCATCGTGCTCCTGCTCGTCACGGTGATCGCGAACGCGTTCGCGATCATCCTCCGCAACCGGTACGACCGTCGATGGTGACCGATGAACAGCCCGACCGACTCGACCCCGATCCAACGATCCCTGGAGAGCAGATGACCACCGCTACCGCGCCAAACGTCAGCCAGACGGACGAGGCACCTTCGATCCACCTCGACATCTCGGGATCGTCTGATGCTTCCAGCGCGACCGGCGCACCTGTCATCCGACTCGAGGACGTCAGCTTCTATTACGGGACGTTCCGAGCGGTCAAGAACATCTCCATCGACGTCCCGACGCATCGGATCACGGCGCTCATCGGGCCATCGGGCTGCGGGAAGTCCACGCTCCTGCGCACCATCAATCGCATGAACGACCTCATCCCTGGAACGAGGGTCGAAGGCCGTGTCCGCTACCACGACGAAGACGTGTACGGTCCGGGGGTCGATGCCGTCGAGGTTCGCCGCCGGATCGGGATGGTGTTCCAGAAGCCGAACCCGTTCCCAAAGTCGATCTACGACAACGTCGCCTTCGGGCCGCGCCTCAATGGTTTCAAGGGGAACATGGACGAACTCGTCGAACGCAGCCTGACGCGCGCGGCGATCTGGGACGAGGTGAAGGACAAGCTCAAGCAGTCTGGCCTGTCGCTGTCGGGCGGTCAGCAACAACGCCTTTGCATCGCCCGGGCGATCGCCACCGAGCCCGAGGTGATCCTGATGGACGAGCCTTGCTCGGCGCTGGATCCGCGGGCGACGCTCCAGATCGAGGAGCTGATGTTGCAGCTCAAGCAGAACTACACGATCGTGATCGTGACCCACAACATGCAGCAGGCCGCCCGCGCGTCGGACCGCACGGCGTTCATGAACATGGCGGACGACCGCGCCGGCTACGTCGTCGAGCAGGACGAAACGGTCACGATATTTACGAATCCGACAAACCAGATGACCGAAGATTACGTTTCCGGTCGGTTCGGTTGAGCACGATGGAACGCATGGCCAAGCCCACAGGACCATCTGGGGTCGAGCGCGACGTGGATGCCCTTCTCGAGGCGGATGACCAGCGAGACGCGACCGCCCCGCCGGCCCGCCGCGACCCTCTCGACGTCCAGGAACAGGAGATCAAGGACGCCGTCCTCCGCATGGGCGCGATCGTCGAAGACGCCATCCGCCGCGCGACGACCGCACTCCAGGCGCACGATGCGACCGCGGCACTCGATGTCGTCAAGGGAGACGCGCGCATCAACGACCTGCAACGCGAGGTCTCCAGGCTGATCAGTGTGGCGATCGCGACACAGCAGCCGGTAGCGCGCGACTTGCGCTACCTGTTGACCCTCGATCACGTTACGTACGAGCTCGAACGGATCGGCGACCATGCCGCATCGGTCGCCAAGCAGGTGATCAAGCTCGCTCCGGAAGCTCCGCTCGGGGACTACTTGAAGTTGCCCGAGATGGGGGAGCTCGGCGCGCAGCTCGTCCACAGCGTCCTTCGTGCGCTCGTCGACGTCGACGCGGTCGCAGCCCGCGAGGCGGCGGTCATGGACGACGACATCGACCGCCTCTACCACGCGACCTTTGACGAGGTCGTCGAGCTGATGCGCCAGGACCCGGCGAACGTCGAGCGCGGTACGCGGATCGTCATCGCGTCGCACTACCTCGAACGGATCGGAGACCGCTCGACGAACATCGCGGAGGACATCGTCTATCTCGTGACCGGCGACGTCGAGGACCTGAACCCGTGACCGATCCGATGCGCGTGCTCTTCGTGTGCACCGGCAACTCGGCGCGCAGCATCATGGCCGAGGCGCTGCTGCGACGGCACGGCGGCGATCGGTTCGAAGTCCACAGCGCAGGCACCGAGCCACGCGGCGTGAACCCGTTGACCCTTCGGGTCCTGGGCGAAGCGGGCATCGACGCGTCCTGGGCGCACTCGAAGTCGGTCAACGAGTTCCTCGGCCAACACTTCGACTACGTCATCACCGTTTGCGACCAGGCGCGCCAGGTCTGCCCGGTCTTCCCGGGCGTCCATGAGTCACTGCACTGGGGCTACGAAGACCCCGCCGAGGCGACCGGCACCGAAGAGGAGCGCCTCCGCGTCTTCCGGCGAGTCTTCGTCGCCATGGGCGAGCGCGTCCAGCAGTTCGTCGTTCTGGCGACCAAGGAGAACGCCGCGGCGGCCCGGCCGGCCTGATGCTGCTCCACCTGCTCAGGCACGCCGACGCCGGCGATCCCGAGGCGTGGCAGGGCCCCGACTCGATCCGCCCGCTGAGCGCGAAGGGTCGACGGCAATCGAAGCGGCTCGGCGATCACCTTGCCGCCATCGGCTTCACCGCCGACGCCGTCATCACCTCGCCGAAGGTCCGCGCCGAACAGACGGCCGACATCGTCGGCGAGCGGGTCAAGGCGAAGGTCACCGTCGACGACCGACTGGCTGGCCCGCTCGACGTCGAGATCCTCGAGGAGATCCTGAGCGATTCCGGCGACCCGGATCGGATCATCGTCGTCGGCCACGATCCTGACTTCAGCGACATCCTCTCGTCCTTGTGCGGCCCCAAGCTTGAGATGAAGAAAGGCGCGCTCGCCCGGATCGAGATCGATCGGCCGCTTCGCGCCGGACGCGGCACGCTCCGGTGGCTGCTCCCGCCGGACGCGCTCAAGGACCGCTGACGGGTCGGTGCCGTAAGGCTGCGCCTGGGTCAGGCTCGCCACCAGGGATCTTCGCGGGTGCCTCGGTCATCGAACGCAGCAGGATCCCGAGCACGGCGCCAAGGACGATGAGGGCGCCCACCCATTGCGTCGCGCCGAGCCGTTCGCCGAGCACGAGCCCACCCATGGCGACGCCGACGATCGGGATGAGGTAGAAGGAGCCCGCAGCGATCGAGGCCGGCACCCTGCGCAGGGCTCCCAGGTAGAGCCAGTAGGCAGCCGCGTAATACAGGAGGCCGGATAGGACGGCGCTCGCGAGTCCGGGCGCGGTGATGCGCGCCGGGAGCGGATCACCGCCCACGACGCCGACGATCAGGGCGAGGACGAACGCAAGAGCGAGGGCGTGCGCCTGTTGGGACAGGATGACCTGGCTCGTCTCGTGGGCGTCTGGGATATACCGACGCGTTATCACCGTGTACGCCGCGCAACAGACGACACCCGCAAGAGCCAGCGCGACCCCGACCGCTTCACCGCCGACCGAGGCTGGCTCGTAGACGACGAGCACGATCCCGACGACGGCCGCGATGGAAAGCGCCACGAGCAGGGGCGTGATCCGCTCGCGCAGGACCACGGCGGCGAGCGCGATGATCATCATCGGTTCGAGTGCCCACAGGAGCACCGAGACGCTCGCCGTGATCGACGTCAGTCCAAGCAGGCCGAGGGCGTAGGCCGCTCCGGGGTTGAGTAGCCCGAGGCGCCCGAGGAGCGCCGGACCGTCGCCCTGGAGTCGGATCCCGTTCCAGCGCATCACGGCGACGAGGACCACTAGGCTCGACGCGAGCTGGCCGGCGAGGAGCGTCACCGGCGGGATCTCCGCGAGCGCCGCCTTGCTGATGACCGTTCCCGATCCCCAGCAGAAGGCAGCTCCCACGAGCGCCAGCAGGTCGCGGCGCTCGATCGGACCGCTCACGGGGACCACGTGCTCGTCAGCAGCAGCCGGTCCCGCCGCAACACCCGCTCGCCGCGACCGGGAGCTCGCGAAGACTCGTGAGGTCGACGAACGGTCGAGCGTCGATCGGCTTTGTCGCCTTGACGATGGCGCTCACCATCCCGTCAGCCACGGCGTGCGTCGGCGTGATCGAGACATCCCTCAACCCGACGGCCTCGAGGCCGTCGCGGAACTCGCCGATGGACAACGCACCGGCGATGCATCCAGCGTAGGAACCGCGTTCCGCGCGCTCGTCGGGCGTCAGGTGGTCCTCGGCCACGATGTCGGTGATCCCGATACGCCCGCCCGGCCGGAGCACCCGTGCGATCTCGCGAAACACGGCGGTCTTATCGATCGCCAGGTTGACGACACAGTTGCTGATGACGACGTCGACCGATTCGGCGGGCAGCGGCAGCGCTTCGATCGTGCCCTTCAGGAACTCGACATTGGTAGCCCCGACTTCCTTCGCGTTTCGCTGGGCGAGGGCAAGCATCTCGTCGGTCATGTCGACGCCGAAGGAACGACCGGTCGGCCCGACGCGCTTGGCGGACAGCAGCACGTCGATCCCGCCGCCAGACCCGAGGTCGAGGACGCGCTCGCCTTCGTGGAGCTCGGCCACGGCGATCGGGTTGCCGCAACCGAGGGAAGCGAGGACCGCAGCCTCGGGAAGCTCGTCACGCTCGAGGGCGGAGTACAGGCCCGCGCCGATCGTCTCGGGGTCCGAACAACAGGAGTCTCCCTGCGATGCCCGGAGGGCGGCCGCAGCGTAGTGGTCGCGAACGGTGTCGTGGATCATTTCGGTGGTCATGGCGGGCTCCTTTTCGCGTCCTCATATTGATACTTGTCTATATCGAGATCTGTCAATATGCTGGATGTCATGAAACGGCAGACCGATCCGGACATCCGCCTCCTGCAGGCTGCCGCCGACCCGACACGACTGGCGATCCTCCGCCAGCTCAGCGAGTCGCCCGAGGTCTGCGCCTGCGACTTCACGGCGTGCTGCGACGTCAGCCAGCCGACCGTTTCGCACCACCTCAAGGTCCTTCGGGAGGCTGGTTGGATCGCCGCGGAACGGCGTGGAGCGTGGGTCTGGTATTCGCTGCGTCCCGAGGCGATAGCGCGTTTCCGCGAGCTCGCAGGCAGCCTCGGTGTTCTGCCCGTCGTGACGTCCGCCGCAGGAAAACGTCTACCGGTCGTCCAGCCCCTCGCCTGACGTCAGTCGCCGACGACCGCCGGATACGGCAGCGCGACCGGATCCGAGGCGACGCGGCTCCGGCCCTCGGCATCGAAACGGTCGAGACCGAGGTCGCTGACGTCGATCAGGTCGGTCCGGCCACGGAGCGCCAGGTCGGCTCCGACGCGCGAAACGCCGGGTCCCCACATCATCCCGTGGCCCGCTGCCGCGGCGACCCACGCTCCGCCGATGACCGAACCGTCCGGTCGCATCGCCGGGCCGAGGATCGGCAGGTGGTCGGGCGTGTAGTCGATCGTCGCAGCCCAGATCTTGCGGAGACCGAGGTCGCGCGTGATCGGAGCGAAGCTCGCCAGTCGTGCGCGGTATCGGTCGTAGGCGACCCAGTCGATCTCGAGCGCTTCGCCAGGTTGCTCATCGGGATCGCTCCAGCCGAACAGGAGCGCGTCCTCCTCGAGACGCCAGTACAGGCCCGCTCCGATGTCGAACACCATCGGCATTCGGTCGACAGCGAACGCCTCGTGCGGCTCCAACACGGCGACCGTGTGCCGCGCCGCACCGACCGGGATACGCAACCCGCACAGCGACCCGACGGCGCGGAGCGACGGACCGCCCGTGAGCAGCACACGGTCCGTTTCGATGTCGCCAGCACTCGTCTCGACCGCCACGACGTGTCCACGATCGTCCGTACGGAGCCCGGTGAACGCCGTCCGCTCGCGAAGCTCCACGCCGGCGGCCTGCATCGCCAGCGAGTACGCGCGCACGTTCCGGGGCGGGTCGATATGACCATCGCCGTCGCGATAGCTGCCGCCCCGATGGCCATCCGGCGCGAGCGTGCCGACCAGGGCGGCTGCGTCGACAGCCGAGAGCCAGCGCACATCCGTGAGCCCCGCAGCGTGCTGCATCGCGACCCGCTCGTGCCCTGCCCGCTCGTCGTCCTCCGTGACCGCGAGGATCAGGTAGCCGAGCTCGCGGAAGCCCGAGTCGGTGCCGTACGCGTCCGCTTGGCGGTTGTAGAAGTCGATCGCCCAGCGGCCGAGCGCGACGGTCGCCGGCGTTCCACCCTGGGCACGCACGACGCCTGCGGCACGCGACGAGGCGCCCATCCCGGCGAGGCCACGTTCGAGGACGACGACCCGGCCGACGCCGTCCTCGGCGGCGAACACCGAGGCCCAGCCGCCGATCGTGCCGGCGCCGACGACGACCAGATCGGCCCGCTCCGGCATCCCCGTCTCTCCTCCTGTGTCAGCCGTCGAGCGCGGCCGCTTCGACGCACGCAGCCACGACCCCGAGCCGCTCGAGACGACCATACGTGTCGCGACGGCGGACCGTCCACGCAGCGACGTCAAGCCCGGCGGACCGTACTGTCTCGAACACGTGCTCATCGATCCCATGGAACTCGAGCGATACGGCCTCGCAGCCGAGATCCCTGGCGGTGCGGATCGTGTCGGCCGACATGTGTCGCGCGTTGAGCCAGCGTCTCCACCTGGGCGCCAGTCGCCCGACGCGCTCGAGGGTCTCGGGTAGGAACGACGAGACGACGCCGTTCACCAGCTCGGGGCCGCGACCAGCTGCGAGGACCTCGACCACCGCACGGTCATGGAGTCCCTTGAGATCGACGTCGATCGTGGCGGCGTGCGGGATCATCGACAGGGTATCGGCGAGCGACGGTACGCCGGCCTCCTCCAGGTCTCGCGCCGTCATCTCATCGATGCGTCCGGCACGCCCGAAGACCCGGCCGAGCGTGTCGTCGTGGGCGACGACGGGCACCCTGTCGCTTGACAGACGCACGTCGAACTCGACACCGTCGCAGCCTGGCACGGCAAGTGCCGCGGCGAACGCCGCGAGTGTGTTCTCAGGCGCGTGTCGCCAGTCGCCCCGATGCGCGAGCCGCAGCATTCAGGCAGCGCCGATGACGAGATGTGCGCTTATCCCGACATGGTCGCTCGGATACAGCGTCGGGTCGTCCACGGCGGGCCGGTCGAAGACGAGACGAGCATCGGTCGGCCGGACATCGCCGCGGATCCAGATGTAGTCGAGACATTCGGGGATGCCATCGGTGTCCATCGCGGGTGCCTGGAGCCCGCTCGGCCACGTGACGTCGGGATCGCGCCCGTGGACCTCGGCATACGCCGATCGAAAGCCCGCTGCCTCCATCCGTCGATACGTCGGCTCGCCGGGGTCGGCGTTGAAGTCGCCCATGACGACGGCGGCCGACGTGGTGGGCGCACCCGTCAGCCAATCGACCAGCCGCTCGGCCTGCTCGTCTCGGCCCGCCTCTTCGGCGCCCGGGTGATGCAGATGGGTCGCGACGACCAGCACCTGACTGCCGCCAGGGAGGTGGATCACGATCCGATGCGCGGCGCGGTTCAGCCCGAGATCGAGACGCTCGACGTCGCGCCCGGCGAGGGGCGCCTTCAGCAGGATGCTGTTGCCGTATTCCGGCCGGCCCGCCCAGCCGCGCGTCGCCTCGTACCTGCCCTCCCCTGCCGCGCCGATGAGGCGGTCCTGCTGCATGACGAAGACCACTTCCTGGAGGGCAAGCACATCCGGCTGGAGCGCCGCCATGTCAGCAAGCAGGAGCGGCAGTCGTTCGGGCCACCGGTCGGCCAGGTTGAGGATGTTCAGCGTCGCAACGTGCAGCCGATCGCCGACCGAGTCGGTCATCGCGCCACCCGTTGCGAGCCATCCGCGGCCGGTAGGGCGAACGAGAACGTCGAGCCGGCCCCCTCGCGCGACTCGACCCAGATCCGACCCCCGTGCTGCTCGACGACGTGGCGCGCGATCGCCAGCCCGAGGCCCGTCCCACCGCCGGCCTCGGCCCGAAGTCGGGCTCGGTCGACCTTGTAGAACCGCTCGAACACGCGGTCCCGGGCCGCTCGGGGGATGCCGATGCCATGGTCCTCGACCGACGTGACGACTCGTCCGTGGTCGGCCGCCGTGCGGATCGTGATCTCACCACCGTCGGGGCTGAACTTGACCGCGTTGTGGACGAGATTTACGACGACCTGGCCAAGCCGGGCGCTATCGCCACGCACGCGTGGCAAGCCCGGCGGTGTCTCGAACCGGAGCGTCACACCCTGGCGCTCCCCGAAGAGGCGGAGCCGCTCCGCCGAATCGGCGGCCAGTCGGCTCATATCGACATCGTCGGACATCTGGAGGATCCCGCCACTCTCGATTCGGCTCAGGTCGAGCAGCTCGTTGACCATCTGGACGAGGTGACCCGTCTCGATCTCGATCTTGGCGATGCGGTCGCGCATCTTCGGCGGGATCGCGTCGCCGACGGCTTCGGCCTCGCGCTGGAGCGTCTCGGACAGGAGGCTCACGGTCGTCAGCGGAGTTCGGAGCTCATGGGACAGATTGTCGATGAACTCGGTCCGGATCCGCTGGAGACGCCGCAGCTCGGAGACGTCCTCGAGGACCAGCCACAGGCTGCCGTCGCTCGCCGTCGGTCGTGCGCGGATCGTGATGACCGTGCCGTCCGCACCCGTCGGTCGCAGCTCGACGGTCGCGGGGCCGGTCGACCCTTGGCGCGTCCGCGTCACCAACTCCTCGACGGCCGGGTCCATGAACGCCTCCATCAGCGACCGACCCGGGAGTGCGCCGGACTCATGTCCCAAGAGCACGTGCGCCCGGCGATCAGCCTGCGTCACGCGATCAGCGGCATCGATGCGGATCACGCCCTCCTCAAGCGCATCGAGCAGGGCGCCGTGGTCCGCCTCTCGTTCAGCAAGCGTCCTTGAGCGCCCGGCCTCTTCGTCACGAAGCCGTTGGATGATCGAGGTCGCGCGGTCCAGCGAGCGTCCGCGCCGGGCCCACGCCACCGCAGCGACGATGGTCGTCACCGCCAGGATGGTCGCGATGACGATGGCGGGATCCACTCGCCGAGCATCGCATACGTGCGCGTTCCCGGCTGGTCGGTCAGCGGCGATGCGTCCCGCCGGCCCAGACGGCCGGACGCTCGATGAGCCCGCCGAGCCACGGGGCGGCGTGGCGCTCGAAGGCGCGTGCGGGGAATGCGTGGCGGAGGACGACCAGGTGGCTGATCCTCGCGGCGGCACGTCGCGCGGCCGTGACGCTCCGGATCCCCGTCGTCCTTGTCGTGACCAGCGCCTCATCGACCGCGGCGATCGCGTCGGTCGCCGCGAGCTCGCTCGAGACACGCAACGTGTCGTCCTCGTCGGGCGACGTCGCGTCGGGCCAGGGCGCGTCGCCGAGCCGCTCGAGCGTGCCGGTCGCTGCGAGCTGACGCAGTTCGTTCGCGGTGAGGCCGCGAAGCCGCGCCAGGAGCATGGTCACGGCGGTCGTCGCCGGCCCGTAGCGTGGCTGCCCGACAGCAGAGTCCCACCCGCGCGTGAGCCTCTCTCTCGCCCAGATCGATGCTGGGTCGCCCAAGATCTCGTCGAGCGTGTCCCCGAGCAGGATGTCCGCAAGACGCCCGACCACCGCATCCCTGATCGCCGCCGATCGACGAGCCGCCGGTGGCAGGTTCGCGAGCGCCGTCCGTTCGGCGCCGTCCAGCTGGCGCTCCAACTCGGGCGGGACCACCTGACGGAGCGTGGCCAGGAACGCGATCGGCGCAGGCTCGGCGAGGGCGAGGCGGTCGAGTTCGTCACGGGTCAGGCGGCCGACCCGCTCCACGACCGACG
>JBKPMM010000009.1:0-6393 GCA_046732155.1 Chloroflexota bacterium
GCTGGTGGCGGCGTCCTTCGCGCACGGACGTCGACCGACCTGCTGCGCTTCGCGGAGTTGCTACAGGTCCCGGTCGTGGCCGGCTGGCGGCGCGCCGACGTCATCTCGAACGACCATCCGCTGTATCTCGGCATGGCGGGGCTCGGCGCCGCGCCGACGGTGCGCGACCGCCTGCTCGGGGCAGACGCCATGCTCGTGATCGGCAGCCGGTTGAACGAGCCGACCTCATGGGAGGACACGGTCCCGGGAGCGTCCACGCCCTGGGCGTGGGTCGACATCGATCCGCATGAACCCTTTGGGCCGCGTGCGCCAGAGGTGACGGTCGCAGCCGACGCGCGGACGTTCCTCCGCGCCGCGAACGAACGCCTCGTCGGCCGTGCGGTCCTGGACGCCGAGAAGGTCCGCCGGCGGCAGGCGAACAACGAGTCCGATCGCGCCGCCTGGGAGGTCGCCTCGATGGTCGACGCCGATGCCGGGTCATGGACGGGTCGGGGCGTCCATCCCGGGCGCGTCATCACGACCCTCCGCGATGTGCTGCCTGACGACGCCATCCTGACCACCGATGCCGGCAATTTCGCCGGCTGGGCGGCCCGAGGCTTCCGGTTCAGACGACCCGGGACGTTCATCGGTCCCACCTCGGGCGCGATGGGCTACGCCGTCCCCGCGGCGATCGCCGCCGCCCTCGTGCATCGCGACCGCCCGGTCGTCGCGCTCGCCGGTGACGGCGGGATGGCGATGACGATGGCCGAGCTCGAGACGGCGACCCGCGAGGGCGCGAAGATCATCGTGCTCGTATTCGACAACGAGCGATACGGGACGATCCGGATGTGGCAGGAGCGTCGGGGAAGCGGCGAGGGGGTAGGGACCGAGCTCGGTCCGATCGATTTCGCCGCCGTCGCCCGAGGGCTCGGCGCTCGCGGCGTGCACGTCGAGCACGACGGCGAGCTCGAAGCGGCTCTCCGCCAGGCCCTCGCGGACGAACGCTCGACCGTCATCCATCTCACGCTCGACCGAGCCTGGGTCTCGGTGGACCAACCCGCGAGCACCTGATCCGCGTGTCGTCGACGGCCACCGCGAGTCCGCCCCGACCTACATCGGAGCCGGGATAGCTCGCGCCGAGAGCAGCGCACTCGCAAGCCAGATGCCGCCAAGGATGCCAACGATCAGGGCAACGTATGCGGCCCTCATGGGATCCAGGCGGCAGGGGTCGTGTAGCCACCACCTCGCCAGCCACCGCCCTGGTAGAACGCACCGTATCCGATCGCTCGATAGGTCCCGCTACCGCAATCAGCGGAGGTCCCCATATCGATCCCCGCGACCCACCCGAACGCCGTGGCCGTGTTGTAGAGATAGCCGGTATCGCGGCACGTCGACCAACCCGTCGTGCCGTACCGCTGGAGGATCACCCGGGTCCGCAGCTCACCGATCGGCTGCGCGACGCGGTATCCGCTCGTGCATGGCCAGCGGTACGACCGCACGACGGCATCAGCACCTCCACCAGACAGCGCGCTCATCCCGACGGTGAGCTGAAGACATCCGTCCACGCTCGAGCGGTATGGCATCCCGGATGTCCCCCGCTGACCCTGGGACATCAGCACCCAGCGCGGTCCGCCGTAGACCTCGTCGTAGACGCAGAGGTACTTGACACCGCTTGCCGGGTCCTCCCAGACCGTGCCCGGGACGCATGCCTCGCTCGGTGCCGTGCCGCCGGCAGCTGCCACGGACGTGGGTGCACCAAGGAGGACGAGGGCAACCGTGCTCACGAGAAGCACGCGCACACCGATCATCGACGATCCTCCGTCTCCCGGCGTGCGAGGCGGGATCGCCGTCGGAGGGGAGGAGGCTAGGCGTCGATGCTTATCGGACGCTCATCTGTCGTTGCACCACGACTCAGCGGCCGCGCGTCGCGACGATCGAGAACGACAACGGGATGCGTCCGCGCTCCTCCGGCCGCACGTCGCGATGACCGCCCCACCAGTCGACAGGATGCTCCGCGACCTCCTCTACCGCGAGCCCGGCACGAAGGAGGGCGGTGACGACCTCACCGAGCGTCCACGCGCGCGCGAATTTCCAGTGCTGGTCGTCATCGGCGATCGAAAGCCGGTCGATGTACTCGGGCGCCCAGCCCTTCGACGCCTCCGGACCGGCGAAATAGTCGTAGTCGGTGACGACCCACCGGCCGTCCGGGCCGGCGTCGAACAGCCACTCCGCGGGGTGGCCGTCGAAGAGCACGAGGCGCCCGGTCGGGGACAACAACCGCCGCACGACTGCCGCCCAGCGATCGAGGTCCTGCAGCCAGATCAGCGCACCGCGGCCGGTGTAGACGAGATCGCCGGTCCCATCGAGCTCGGGCGGTGCCTCGAGCACGTCCGCTTCGATCCACTGGGCCGGCGCGTGCACGGCGTCGCTCAAACGGCCGGCCAGCTTGAGCATCCGCGGACTGAAGTCGATCCCGACTACCTCCTCGGCGCCCAGGTTCCAGAGCGAGAGCGTGTCACGGCCGCCGGCACACTGGAGATGGATGGCGCGCCGACAGCGACCTCGCAGGTCACCGATGAGTTCCACTTCGACCGGAAAGAGGTTCGAGCCACCGCCCTTGATGAGCGCGACCGCCTCGTCGAACCAGCCTTCGTACCGTTCCGCCGCTTCGTCCCACGCCGCTCGGTTGGAGCGATGCATCCCACAGACGTCGCCGAGCTCCTCGGCTGTCGCCGGGCGCACGTGCGGATCCCGCCCTGCCTCTCGGTCCATCGGGCGAGTCTAGGCTGATACAGATAGTTGACACAGCAACCATCTGGACGTAACGTGGTGCGAGCAACAAGGAGTTCGAGCCACATGCCCGCCATCGTTCCCGACGACATCGCCATCTTGCCGAGGATCCCGACCCCTGATCCGGCCATCGCGCGAGAGCGCGCTGTCCGCTCGGTGACGACGGCCCCCCATGGCTTCGAGGGGGAGGGGTTCCCGGTCCGGCGCGCCTTCGCCGGCGTCGCACTCGAGGACCTCGACCCGTTCATCCACCTCGACCAGATGGGCGAGGTGGAGTACGCGCCAGGCGAGGCGAAGGGCACGCCATGGCACCCCCACCGCGGTTTCGAGACCGTGACGTACATGATCGACGGGGTCTTCGAACACAGCGACTCGAATGGCGGCGGCGGCGTGATCACCAATGGCGATACGCAGTGGATGACCGCCGGCTCCGGCATCCTCCACATCGAGAAGCCGCCAGAGGCACTGGTGCGGAGCGGCGGTCTCTTCCACGGCTTCCAGTTGTGGGTGAACCTTCCCGCAGCGCAGAAATGGTCGCCGCCGCGCTACCAGGACATCCGCGCGAGCGAGGTCTCGCTGCTGTCATCCGAGGATGGTGGCTCGCTCGTCCGGGTCATCGCCGGTGAGGTCGCAGGACACGCTGGACCGGGATCGACGTACAGCCCGATGACGCTCGTCCACGCGACGCTCAGTCCCGGGGCGCGGCTCGCCATCCCGTGGCGACCGGACTACAACGCGCTCGTCTACGTGATGAACGGCGACGGCAGGATCGGAGCCGACGGCAGCGGCGCGCCCGTCGGGATGGGGCAGCTTGCCGTCCTCGGAGCCGGTGACGCGATCACGGTGTCCGCCGCGAGCCACCAGGAGAGTCGCAGCCCGACCATGGACATCCTGATCCTCGGCGGACGCCCGATCCATGAGCCAGTCGCGTGGCTTGGCCCGTTCGTCATGAACACGCGGGAAGAGGTCATGCAGGCCGTGTCGGACTACCAGGCCGGGCGACTCGGCAGCATCCCGGCCGTTCACAGCGCGCCGACACATCTGGTCGAGACGAGGACCGCACCGAACGACCGCTGATCGACCGCCCGCGACGGGCGGGTGGCCTGCGTTGGCGGGCGAGCCCTCCGCTAGAGTTCGCTGGTGTCGGAACCGGTAACGGCGGAGGCCCGCCCAGAAGCTGCCTCGACCGCCGCCGTCCCGGTCGCGGTCATCGCGGGATTGTTCATCGCATCGCTCGCGATGCGGCCGCAGATCCTCGCGATCGGACCGCTGTTGCCGTTCATCCGGGACGACCTCGGCCTGGCCGCCGGTGTCGCGGGTCTGCTGACGACGATCCCCGTCCTGTGCATGGGCCTGTTCGCCCCCGTCGGGCCGCGATTGGCCGCGCGGTTCGGGGCCGGACGTGCGTTCGTGCTGTGCTTGAGCACGATCGTGGGATTCGGACTTCTTCGCGCGTTCGCACCCGATGTGCCGCTCGTCCTCGCCGCCACGCTCGGGATCGGGATCGGCATCGGTTCGGCTGGGGCGATCCCGTCGATGATCGTCTCGCGTCGGCTGCCCACGCGGCCCGCGATGGGGACGGGCGCGTACGCCGGGGGGATCGTGGCTGGATCGACGCTGGCGTCCGGCCTCGCCGTACCGCTCGCGGTCGACGAGGACTGGCGGCGGGCCCTGCTGATCATCTCGCTCGCGTCGATCGGCTCGATCGTGGCATGGATCGTGCTGGTCGGGCTCGGCGGGCGGCCGGCCGCGAGGCGCGCCCGTCGGCTGCCATGGCGTGACGGGACCGCCTGGCTGCTCATCGTCGTGTTCGGACTCCAGTCGGTCCTGTTCTACGGGATCGTCTCGTGGCTGCCGAACGCCATGGTCGAGCGTGGCTGGGATCCGGCGCAGGCGGGTGCGTTGATCGCCGTCTTCAACGGGATCGGCCTGCTCACCACGATCGGCGTCCCGCTCGTCGCGGACCGCCTTGGGCCTCGCCGAGGACAATTGATCGCCTCGGCGGTCACCTCGGTCTTCGGGTTGGCCGGCGTCGCCCTGGCGCCGGACCTCGCGTTCCTGTGGGTGACCATCCTCGGGCTGTCGCTCGGGGCGATCTTCCCGCTCGTCCTGACGCTCCCACTCGATGTCGCCGACGACCCCGCTCGTGTCGGGTCGGTCGCCGCGCTGATGCTGCTGGGCGGATACATCCTCTCGTCGTTCGGACCCGTCGTGCTTGGCGCAGCACGCGACGTCACCGGCAACTTCGGCGCAAGCGAATGGATCCTGGTCCTGGTCGCGATCATCCTGGTGATCGCGTGCGTGCCGTTGTCGCCGTCCCGCCTCCGGCGCGGCATACAGCGCGACGTCGTTGCGATCGCCGGTCCGTAGTGCCCCGCGACGGCGCCCCTTGTCAGCGCGACGGGGGTAGGGGAGAATGCACCCCGCGATGACCCCTCACGAGGCCCACCACCGCTGCATGTGTCATGCCGCTGCCGAGCAGGGCAGGTGGTGTCTCTAGGCGTGCGTCTTCCCAGATAGGCCGCACGCCGGCCCAGACCCCCGAACCCCTGCCGATGTGGCAGGGGTCTTTTCATTCCTACAGCAAGAGAAGCGAGGAGACGCCAGTGACCACGACCATCAGATCGATCGACACCGCCGAACTCAGGGATCGGATCGACGATCCATCGCTGACGATCGTCGACGTGCGCCCGCTCGCGGCGTACAACGGCTGGCGCATCGGCTCTGAGCGTCGGGGCGGCCACATCCGGGGGGCCGTGGCGTTCCCCGTGGCGTGGCTCGAGACCGTCGATGAGCCCGAGATCGCTCGCCTCCTCGCTGGGAAGGCGATCACATCGGACCGCGAGATCGTCGTATACGGCGACGGGGCCGCGGACGCATCGCGACTCGCCGAGCGACTCGCGGCCTTCGGCATCGCGGGGGCTCGCGTCTACGAGGCAGGGTTCGCGGCTTGGGCCGCGGACGAGTCACTGCCCGTCGAGCGACTGCCCAAGTACGAGAAGCTCGTGCACATCGACTGGCTGACGGCCGTTCTCGGTGGCCAGACGCCCGAGGCTGCGCCGAGTGGGGACTTCCGCCTGTTCCACGTCAACTTCGGCGTCCCTGAGGAATATGCCGAGGCGCACATCCCGAGCGCCCTCTACCTCGACACGAACGCTCTTGAGGATCCGGCGGACTGGAACCGTCGATCGCCTGAGGAGCTCGACCGCGCGATCCGGTCGCTCGGCATCACCAAGGACACGACCGTGGTGGTCTATGGCCGTGACACCGAGGGCGATGCGAACGAGAAGTGGCCGGGTCGGCGCGCGGGACAGATCGCGGCGACGCGGGCGCTGATGATCCTGACCTACGCCGGCGTCGAGGACGTCCGCCTCCTCGATGGTGGCTACGACTGGTGGGTCCGGGCCGGCAATCCGGTCGAGACCGTCATCCGCGAGCCATCGCCGGTCGCCGACTTCGGCGCGGTCATCCCGGTTCGCCCCGATGTGATCGTCGACATCGACGAGGCGAAGGAGATCATCGCCGACACCGAGGGCGCGGCCCTCGTCAGCGTCCGGACCTGGCGCGAGCACATCGGCGCGGTCAGTGGCTACAACTACATCGGTCCAGCCGGACGTATCAGCG
>JBKPMM010000010.1:0-7096 GCA_046732155.1 Chloroflexota bacterium
GCACGGACGTTGATCGAGAACATCCGGGACGTCCATCCTGACACGCCGGTGGTGTTGACGTCACCAGGCCTCAACCTCAGCTGGGAGGAGTCGGAGGGCAAGCACCGCGTGACGATGCTGACGGGCCAACCGACTGGGGCGCGTCTGCACGAAGCCATCCAGGACGCTCTGGCGACCTCGCCGGCGATACCCCGATGATCGGGGAGTCGCGCGCGACCGACCTCGTGGTCGCGGACCTGATGACGCTCGAGCCGGTCGTGGTCCAGGTGACCGCCGGCATCGAGGAGGCAGAGGCACTGATGCACGACCGCGCTGTCAGCGGCCTTCCGGTCGTTGACGAGCTCGGCGAGCTGGTCGGCGTCATCAGCAGGACCGACGTCGTCGAGGATGGGACGGTCGCGATGTCGACCCTTATCCGTCGGCGACCGAGCGGGCTGCGAGTCGGAGAGCTCATGACATCGCCTGCCGTGACCGTGTCGCCGTTGACCCCCCTTCGGGATGCCGCGCGGCTGATGCGCGACAGCCGGATCCACCGACTCGTCGCGATCGATGACGACGGCCGAGCCGTCGGTGTCCTGTCGGCGAGCGACTTCGTGGAGCTGTACGCCGACAGCTGATCTCGAGTGACGCATACGAAGACCCGGCGGATGATGTCCGCCGGGTCTTCCTACGTGGTGCGCCGCGACCGGCCTGATCAGGTGAGTCGCGGGATCGTGCAGGCGAACGCCGTCGACCCCGCTGCTCGTGCCGCAGCGGCGACCGGAGCCTTCGACGCCGCAGCTGTCGCTTCCTGGACGACGAGGGCCGTGACCATGCCGAACATGCCGTCGGGCCCTTCGGCGTGCTGGAGGATGTGGCAGTGGAAGGCCCACGCGCCGGGCTCCTCGCAGCGGATCACGACGTCCCATCGCTCACCGGGAGCGACAGCGAGCGTGTCGCAGTAGAACGCGGCCGACCCGAGCGGATAGCCGTCCCTCGCGACCGCACGCATCGGCATCCCGTGGAGGTGCCACGGATGCATCATGTTCCCCTCGTTCATGAATCGGACCACGATCGTCTCGCCGAGTTTCGCGACGATCGGTGACGTCGCAGGGAAGCCGCGGCCGTTGATCGTGAACCCGCCGAGCGCGTCGTTCGAGATCCAGATGATGTCCTGGGTCGCGCCGTACAGCTTGTCGTAACGCTGGGCGGGGTCCTTCGGCTCGACGATGAACGCCCCAAGGAGCCCGCGCCCGACCTGGTCGGTCGCGTTGTGGTGACTGTGGTACATGTGCGAGCCCGGCACTCTTGCCGTGAACTCGTAGGTGAACGAGTCGCCCGGCTGGATCGGGTCCTGGGTGATGTGCGGCACGCCGTCCATGTTGTTCGGGACACGTTGACCGTGGAAGTGGACACCGGTCGTCTCGTGCATGTCGTTCTTGAAGATCGCGCGCACGCGATCTCCCTCGACGACCGTCAGCCGCGGCCCTGGCCACGTCCCGTTGAACCCCAGCCCGGCGATCGGATCCTTCTTGGCGTCGATCTGATGCTGGATCTCCTCGATCGTCATGTCGAACACCTTGACGCCGTCGACGATCTTCGGCTCCAAGGGAACGTTGCCGGCATTCGCCATCGACGCGCCCTCGCCTCCGAGGAACCGCTCGACGACGGCGAGCGCGTTCGCGTCGTGGTCCATGGGCGGACCGGACGGCGACGGTGACGCCGACGGGGCATGACTCATCGACGGCGACTCCTCTGCCGTCGAGGGCGCCGGGGAGGCTGACGGTGACGCTGCGGAGCCGCTCGGCGCGGCCGCAAGCGGCGGCCCACTCGTGCTGCCCGGCGGGTACGTCCAGGTCGCGCGACTGACGGCCACGGGCGCGCACGCCGCGACGCCGACGGCGACGAGCCCACCCCCGGCCGCCCGCAGTAGGGCGCGTCGGGTGACGGCCCCCGACTCGGGGGAGGCGGCATCGGAGAGCTCGGGCTCGATGTCGGGACGGTCTTCGTCAGCAGGGCGTGTCAGGGTATCCATGGCCTCCATCTTGCGTATCGGGCTGGTCACGTTGAAGTTACCTCCGGCCCGTCGTCCCGGGCCGATCGGCCCGCCCCTCACCGCTCGCCGCGACGCGGTGCAAACACCCGACCTGTGCGTACACCCGATGTCAGGTGATGGAGCACATCTGCCGTGCCGCCGGACGCGACCGAGATCCGTCCATCGGCGCGCGGGTTCGTGACCGATGGCCCGGGTTTCCGATGGGTCGAACTGGCGCGGCGGCCTCTCAGACGTGGCCGTTGCCCCGTTCTTCCGGCTACCGATGGCTCTGTTCAGCGGCCACGGAGACCGACACCCTGACGGTGTACCTTCGAGAGGGAGGTGAGCATCATGTCCGCTCGACCCACGCCGTCGGATCTTGCCACCGAGGTCTGGCGCGACCTGGCAAAGCGATCGTTCGCCGTGATCGCCCATGTGAACGACGAAGGCGAACCGCGCTCCAGCGGCGTCGTGTACGCGCTCATCGACCATCATCTGTTCGTTGCCGTCGCCCCGGACAGTTGGAAGGCACGGGCGCTGCACACGGGCGATCAGGTCGCCGTCACGGTGCCGGTTCCGCGGGGAGGCCTGCTCGCGATGCTCCTCCCGATCCCACCGGCGACCATCAGCTTCCACGCGCGGGTGACCGTGCACACGGCCGAGGCCACGACGCGTTCGTCGCTGCCGGAGAAGCTACGGCGACTGCTGCCGGAGACCGAAGGATCGCCGATCTGCATGCTCGAGCTCAGCCCGGAGGGCCGTTTCCTGACGTACGGCGTCGGTGTGTCACTACCGGCGATGCGGGACCCGGCGATCGCTGCCGGTCACGTGCCGGCGGGCTGATAGACGAAGGTTGCGACCAGGAGTACCGCGTCGATCGCCACGCCAAGCACCAGCCACGGATGGAAGAACAGGACGAGGAGGGCCAGCGACGACCCGGCGCCGAGTGCCACGGCAGGCGCCCAGAGGCTCGTCGGGACGAGGCCGACGATGCTGATCGCCGCCAGCACGAACGCAGCGAATGTCACTGCGGACAGCGCCAGCCCGAGCATCCGCAGCAGTTCCGGGGGGACGCCGACACGTGACGGGAGCCACGACCGTTCGAGCGTGAATGGCCATGCGGGCCCGGTCGCGGTGGCTGGCGGCCGGGGCGAGAGATAGCTGAGGTGGATCGCGCCGTGCATGAGCAGAAAGGCGGCGATGATCAATGGCGGCACCGGTGGCATCCTCCGATGTGCGTCAGGCGGCGAGATCGCGGCCCGCATCGTTTGCTCGGCGTCATGCCTCGACGTCCTGCCGTAGCAGTGTCCGCATGCGCTCGGGTGCGACGCGGTTCGGGTCGCTGATGTAGATCTCGTGGTGGACGCCGCGCGTGCATAGCCCGACATCGGCGACTTCGGCTCGCAGCCTTGCGATGCTCGTTGGCTCGTCGGCGTAGCGGCCGATGTGCAGGATCTGAGCGGCGGGACCCTCCTCCCACGTATGGACCCACACCTCATCGATGCGGGGCGGCTGCTTGTGCATACGGACCGCCCTGATCGCCGCCTCGATGTCGGCCGTCGTTGCGGCGTCTGGGATCGGCAGCATCAGACGCCAGCGCCAACCCGCGCGTCCCTCCGCCGTGGTGCTCGGTACCTCGACGCTCGTCGGTGCCTGGCCGCCGAGCCAGTAAAGGCCCTGCAGCGCCCCGATGGAGGCATCCACGCCGCGTCCCTTCAACGTGAAGTGAAGCGTGTACGCCACGGGATACAGGGCGCCGATCGCGTCCTGGAAATCCGGGCTGCCCGGCGCCTCGGTACCGTCGATGGCGAGATAGCGGCGTGACGGGATGGTCAGCCAGCGAACGCGGCCGACGGGTGCGCGGATCTCATCCTTGTAGTCGAGCGGCGTGTCGAAAGCGATCGTGGTCGCGATCGTGGCGGTCATAACAAGTCCTCCCGCTCGGATGTCGGTCCCCAGCGTCGACCTGGTCGCGCCAGATGGCCAGAGCCGTTCGGCCTCATGTCCTCTACCGGATGACATCGCGACGCTCTGGGGTGGCAGGGTCAACCAGTGGCGCTCGTCGACGCTTGGCGAACGTGCCGAACCGCCGTCGCCGCGTAGTCCGAGGGATGGCCCCCGAGTCCGGGCCACATGGCCCTCGCGCCTGAGACCGGCCGCATCGTTCCATGGACCTAGACCGGACATCGCGCGTCAGGGCTAGCTCGGAGGGTCGAGATGATCGCGCACAACCACCGGGCGATGGCCGCCTTCGCGGTCGTGGTCGCGCTGCTGGCCGCAGTCACCGCCGGCCTCGGAGTGTTCGCTCGCGGCGATGGCTCGTATGAGACCGTCACGAGCGTCCGAGGCGTCACGTATGCCATGACGACCGATGGCGTGTACGCGTACAACGCACAACGCGTCGTGTCAGAGGGCGTCGGGTGGGACATCTTCACCCTGTTCGTGGCGGTCCCCGTGATGCTCGCCGCGGCGGGCATCGTCGCAGGGGGCTCCTTCCGAGGCCGCCTATTCGCCCTCGGGCTGTTCGGCTACTTCTTCTACCAGTACCTCGAGTACGCGATGACGTGGGCGTTCGGACCGCTGTTCCCGATGTTCATCCTGATCTTCGGTGCGAGCTTCGTCGGCTTGGTCTGGCTCGGCGCAAGCGTGGCAGGCGACCGCATCGCGGACGGCTTCGGCGAGGACTTTCCGGGTCGCCCGTTCGCCGTCGTCAGCGTCCTCATGGCGGTCCTGCTCGTCGTCATGTGGACCGGCCGCATCGCCGCTGGGTTAGCCGGCGATCTTGAGACGGCGGGACTGCACGGTGAAACGACGCTCGTCGTGCAAGCGTTGGACCTCGGAGCCGTCGTCCCCACGGCGCTCCTCATCTCGGCCCTGGCCTGGCGTCGGACCGCGATCGGCTACGTGCTCGCGTCCGTATACGTCGTGACGTCGATCGCCATGTCCGCGGCCATCGTCGCGATGCTCCTGTCAGCCGGCATCGTCGAGGGGTCGTTCGAGCTACCGCCGATCCTCATCTTCGGCGCCTTTCTGGCGGTGTTGCTCGGCCTCGCCGTCCGGATGTACCGACCGACATCGCCCGAGACGTTCGCCGTCTCCGAAGGAGGACTCCGATGGCTATCCAAGTGACGACCGCAACAGCTGGTATCCGCCGTGGGAAAGAGGATGCTGGCACCGACTCTCGAGCTGCCGGGCTGCTGTTCTTCGGCGTTTCGGCTGGGTTCCTGATGGTGACGATGCTTGCCGCGTCGATCGCGCCGGGCTACGACTTCCACGGAGCGGCCATCAGCGACCTCGGCGTGACAGCTGAGACGGCTGTGCTCTTCAACGGCCTTCTGGTGGCGATCGGGGCGATGAACGTCGCGGGCGGATACCTGCTCTACCGGCGGCATCACCGCGGTGTCCTGGCGGCCTACGTCCTCGCAGGGGTCGGGGCGGTGGGGGCAGGCCTGTTCCCGCTGTCGACCGGCGGAGTCCACTCGCTCTTCGCGCTGCTCGCGTTCGTCGGCTTCAACCTCGAGGTCATCGGTGCGGCGGCTGTGCTCCCCGGTGTCATGCGCATCCTCGGCATCGTGGCAGGCGGCGTCGGACTCGTGTACGCGGTCCTGATGGTCATCGGTGACTCGGGGAACGCAGCCGTCTTCGGGTCGATCGGGCACGGCGGGTCGGAGCGGCTGATCGCCTATCCCGCGATGCTCTGGCTACTCGCATTCAGCGGCTACCTCTTGGCAGCAGGCCGAAGCGATGGCTCGCCGCACTCGTGAATTCGTGACTTTCGACCCGTCACGGCCGAGCCGCGCGGCACTCATCAGCATCTGCGCATATGTCGATAGTCAGGTACGTGGATGAGATCACGATCCTGCAGGCCGAGGTCCTCAAGACGCTCGCTAATCCGCGGCGACTCGAGATCCTGCATGCCCTGACACACGGTCCGATCGAGGTCCGTCACCTGGCGGCGCAGATCGGCGCCAGCCAGCCCAACGTCTCACAGCACCTCGCAGTGCTCCGCGCCGCCGGTGTCGTCGATGCCGAACGTGATGGTCGCGAGGTGCGTTACCGCCTGAGCGATCCCGACGTGATGATCGCCTGCGGCGTCATGCGCGCGGTGTTGGAGCGGCGGTTGACGCGACTCGGCCAGATGGCAGCGGTGTCCGCTCGCGAGACAGACGACCTGCTCTTGCAAACGACGAGGTGATGACATGGATGAGCCGCTCAACCTGGTGCTCTTCTCCGGGACCGACGACAAGCTGCAGGCCGCGGCGGTCCTGACCGCCGGCGCTGCCGCCCTCGGCAAGCCGGTGAACGTCTTCCTCCAGTACTGGGCCCTCGATGCATTCCGGGCGGACCGCATCGGCCGCGACCACGGGCTCGCCCCCGAGGCGGGAGCTGAGGGTCGAGCGGCGGTCGACGATCTCCGCGAGGCGGGCCAGGCGAGCTGGGCCGAGACATTGCGCCAGGCGAAGGAGCTCGGCGGCGTTGACATCGAGGCGTGTTCGCTGTCGATGGACCTGCTTCATATCCAGCCAAACGACCTCGACCCGCTCGTCGACGGGGTGGAAGGCGTGACCGCGTTCTACCTGAACGCCGGCGACGGCCAGGTCGTCTTCATCTGAGGAGGCGCGCGATGACGCTCCAGATCACCCAGACCCTCGACGCTCGAGGCTTGTCCTGCCCTATGCCGATCGTGAAGACGGCCCAGGCCATCAAGACGATGGCATCGGGTGCCCTCATCGAGGTCCTCGCAACCGATCCCGGATCGGTCAAGGACTTCGCGGCGTGGTCGCGGACGACCGGCAATGAGCTCGTCGAACAGACCGCGGACGGCGGCGTGTATCGCTTCGTCCTACGTCGAAAGTGAGGCGATCGTGATGACGACCCCGACCCTCGACCGCCCTGTCTTTCCGCCCACCGATCCACTGGCGACCGCCATCGCCGACGTCGATGGCTGGCCCGAAGCAACACCCGCGCCTGACGACTCCACTCCTACGAAGACCAAGGAGCTGGTGATCGTCAACTGGTCCGGCGAGCTCGACAAGATCTGGCCCGTCCTGATCCTCTCTTCGACCGCGGCCGCCAGCGGCG
>JBKPMM010000011.1:0-8466 GCA_046732155.1 Chloroflexota bacterium
ACCCTGACCTCACCGGTCCCGGCACCCGCGGCCCACAGTCGACCCCATCGATCGATGTGCAGGCCCGTCGCGGCTTTGCCGGTCTCGCCGGCGACCAAGACCCGACCATTACCGTTCTTCGCGTTCGCGCGGTAGATCGCCCCGTCCTTCAACGAGCCGGCGTACAACCACTTGCCCCAGGACGTGATCCCTTCGGGCTGCCAGCCATTCGGCAGATCGATCCGGGTGGGGAGGGTCGAACCGGAGCTGTCGTGCGCGGCGACTGCCGGCGCGACGGCAAGCGAGACGCCGAGCGCGAACGCGGCGAGCATGGCGATACGGCGAACGGTCGATGTCATGACGGTCCTCGGTGTGGCTTCCGTCCGGGTTCGGCCACCCTACCCCTGCCTGTCTTGCAATCGCGTAACAGGCACCGAAAGGCCCGCGACGACCCGGGAGGGTCCGGTCGTCGCGGGCCGAGAAGCGCGCCGGCGGGAATCGGCGCGGGCAGTTTCGAGGTCAGGCGACCGTCGTCGACGACGAGTCGGCCGTGATCCATCGGAACAGGGTCGGCACGAGCGTGAGCGCGGCGATGCCGACGATGATGTAGATCAGCGACGAGAGCACGTTCGTGTTGCCGAACGAGTCGCCGGTAATCGCCGCGACGAGGTCGATCTGCGCGATCCCGACGAGCAGCCAGTTCACGCCACCGACGATGACGAGCAAGAGTGCCAGTGCCTTCAGGTACTTCACGAGACTTGTCTCCACTTTCCCATCCCGGGACCGTTTGTCCAAGGTATGTCTATACTCTATCGAGGCTGGCTTGGAGTTGTCAAGTGTTTGACTAGACTCAGGCGTGTCAGACCCTGGACGCCGACCGGTGCCGCCCGAGTCACGCGATCACAGGAGCTTTGGCACTGGGCGCCGAGATGGCTGCGGTGGTGCGATGAGCCTGAGGGAATCCGCACAGGAGACCGGCCATGACTGCCGTGTCAACGCAAACGCATCATCGTCGGAACCCGATCGTGGCCGGGATCGTGCTCATCACGGTCGGCGCGATCACGTGGGCGATGAACGCGACCGGCACCGACCCGAGCTCGTGGCTCGGTGGGAGCGGCTGGACCCTGTTCATCCTCATCCCGGGCATCGTCTTGTTCATCGGGGGCCTCTTGGCTCAGGACGAACCGGCCGTCGGGCTCACGATCGCGGGCTCGATCATCATGACCATCGCGGTGATGCTGTTCGCGATGGACCGCACCGGGCATTACGAGGCTTGGGCCTACGCCTGGACCCTCATCCCAGGGGCGGCCGGCATCGGCGTCCTACTCCGCGGGTTCCAGACGGATGATCAGCACAAGATCCGAGCCGGGTCCCGGCTCATCGCCATCTCCCTGGTGATGTTCGCGCTCGGCGCCGTGTTCTTCGAGACGATCTTCCAGACGGGCACGGTCCCGTTCGGAGTCGATGGCTTCTGGCCGGTCCTCCTGGTCATCGCCGGCGTCTTCGTGATCGCCCTGGCGTTCCTCCAGGAACCGCGCCGGAGATACCGCGCCTAGACCCAGCCCAGCGACCGCTCGACGCCCTTGTGCCAACGCGCGAGGGCGCCGACGCGTTCCGCTTCGGAGATCCGAGGTTCGAAGCGTCGCGTCGCGCTCGACATCGCTCGCAGCTCGTCGAGGTCCTGCCAGAAGCCGACCGCGAGTCCGGCAGCGTAGGCCGCCCCGAGGGCAGTGGTCTCGGCCATCTCAGGCACGACCACCGAACTCCCCAGGATGTCAGCCTGGATCTGCATCAGTAACCCGTTCCGGGTCATCCCACCGTCGACCCGCAGTTCCCCGGGGAGTGGCCCGCCGAGATCCGCCGCCATCGCCGCCGCCAGATCCGCGACCTGGTACGCGGTCGCCTCGAGCGCCGCGCGCGCGATGTGGGCCTTCGTCGTGTACCGCGTCAGCCCCGCGATGATCCCGCGCGCGTCGGGTCGCCAATGTGGCGCGAAGAGGCCCGAGAACGCCGGCACGATCACGATGTCCCCCGAGTTCGGCACGGAACGGGCAAGCGCCTCGACCTTCTCGGCGGTATCGATGATGCCGAGGTCGTCGCGTAGCCACTGGACGAGCGCGCCGGCGACCGCCACCGAGCCTTCGAGCGCGTACGTCGTCGGCTGGTCACGACCGCCGAGTCTCGCCGCGACCGTCGTGATCAGCCCGTGCGTGCTTGGCACGGGCGTGATGCCTGTGTGCATCAGCATGAAGGCGCCCGTGCCGTACGTGCACTTCGCCTCCCCGGCCTCGAAACAGGTCTGGCCGAACAACGCGGCGTGCTGGTCCCCGAGCATCGCGGCGATCGGCACGCCCGCCAGGTCGTCGATGCCGGTCCCGTAAACCTCAGACGACCCGCGGATCTCCGGCAGCACCGAGCGTGGGATCCCGATCTCGTCGAGGATGGCCGCGTCCCACTGACACGTCTGGAGATCCATGAGCATCGTGCGGCTCGCGTTGGTGACGTCCGTCGCGTGGACGCCGCGAGCGACGCCGCCGGTCAGGTTCCACAGCAGCCATGTGTCGACGGTGCCGAACGCGAGCTCAGCCGGGTCGCGGCCGACCGCGTCAAGGATCCATCGGAGCTTGAGCCCACTCGAATACGTCGAAACGGGCAGACCCGTCTTCGCACGGAAGCGATCCAGGTCGCCGATCTGCGTCACCGCGTCGGCCGTTCGCGTGTCCTGCCAGACGAGCGCCGGATGGACCGGCCGCCCTGTGTGCCGATCCCAGACGATCGTCGTCTCGCGCTGGTTGCTGATGCCGACGGCGGCGATCGCGCCGGCATCGACGCCCGCCTCGCGCATCGCGATGCGCACGCACGCGCGGACACGCTCGAGGATCTCGTCGGGGTCGTGCTCGACCCAGCCTGGCCGCGGTGTGATCTGCCGATGCTCGAGCTGGTGGCTGGCGACGACGCCCCCGTCGTGATCGATGAGGAGGCAGCGACTGCTGGTCGTCCCTTGGTCGATCGCGGCGATCAGAGACCGTTCGGCGTGCGTCACGAGACGGGGATCTCGCCTCGCTTCCAGGTCGTTCCGGGCATCGCCACCATCAGGACCCAGGTGGCCGGGAAGCGGCATTCCTCGGTCGTGCACCCCGAGATGTCGACCTTCGGTGGCACGAGCGTCAGCTCATCGCCATCGATCGAGTAGTGGAACGGCTGATCGCCGATCACGACCACGTCGTCGCCTTGGAGGCGGTATGGGCCATCGTCGACCTGCTGCCCGTTGAAGTCCTTCGACCCGAACTGGCCGTCGGCGGTGAAGAAGTGGGAGTGCTTCCGCTGGACGGCGTTGTCGCAGACGTGAGCTACGTCCTTCACGGTCTTTGTGTTCGTGTCGGCGCCGGGAACGAGTCCGTTGCCGTAGATCGCATCGCCGAGGTTTTCCTGCAGTCCGGCGTCCGTCAGCATCTTGACGATCCGCGCGCAGTCGTGGGTGCCGACCCATTCGCCGACGATGGCCGGCGTCGCGGAGCTCCCGGAGGCCGACGGTTCAGGCTGAGCGGTCGACGGCGAGGCTGCCGGAGCGACGGACGGTGACGTTGGCGCTGCTGCGCTGCTGCACGCCGTGGCGATGAGCGCCACAAGCGCGATGACCACGGCTCTCATGAGAGCGGATGGTAGGCCGTCGTCGTCGGCGTGAGTGCGATATGGCGTCATGCAGCCGAAGTGCATCACCAGCAAACCCGGCGCCGGAAGGCGCGAAGTATGCATCGCGGCTCCATCGCCGCTCCACATTCCGGCGCGAGCATCCGAACCCAGAAAGGAGCTCACGCACCAATGCGCAATCTCTTCATCGGACTTCTTGTCGTCGCGGCCCTGGTCGTCGGCGGCGGGATCATCGCCCAGACGGCCTACCAGGCCGGGCTCTCGACCGCGGTCACCACGGCCGCCGCGAGCGCGCCTGCTGGCACCGTCGTCACACCGGTCGCACCGGTCCCGTACCCGTACTACTACGGTGGATGGGGGTGGGGCTGGGGCCACGGGTTCCCGTTCCTCGGGTTCATCGGCTTCTTCCTCTTCCTCTTCCTGATCTTCGGCCTGATGCGAGCGATCTTCTGGCGCGGCCGTTGGGGCGGACCAGGAGGTCGAAGCGGCTGGGGTGGCCCGGGCGGCTACGGTTACGGGCCAGGCGGAACAGGCAAGTGGGGTGACCACGACCATCGGGCTCGCTTCCAGGAGGCGTTCGACGATATGCATCGCCAGTCGCACGGCCAGACATCGCCGACACCACCCGGCTCGACGGCGCCACCGCCGCCACAGGACCCGGGCGCCTGACGGGCTCGGCACGAAGACGGCGCGCCCTCTCGGACCCCGGGAGGGCGCATCCGTGTCGTTAGGATGCCTCCCGTGCGCACACACTCGAGCTCGCTGACATGAGCCGCACGATCCTCGTCGTCGACGACGAGCCACGGATCGTCGAACTGGCACGCGACTACCTCGAGCACGCCGGCTTCAAGGTCATCACGGTGGGCGACGGGCGTGCTGCCCTCGACGCCGCGCGGCGAAATCACCCCGACCTGATCGTGCTCGACCTCGGGTTGCCTGGTCTCGACGGTCTCGATGTCACGCGCGAGCTGCGCCGCGACGGCTCGATCCCGATCGTGATGGTCACCGCGCGGGACGACGAACTCGACAAGCTGCTCGGCCTCGAGCTCGGAGCCGACGACTACCTGACCAAGCCCTTCTCGCCGCGTGAGCTGGTCGCGCGCGTCAAGGCCGTGCTCCGCCGCACGGACCGGCCGGCCGAGGCCTCGGATGTGATCCGCGTCGGGGAGTTGCAGCTCGACGTCCCGCGGATGCGGACCGAGGTCGCCGGCAAGACCGTCGACCTGACGCCGACCGAGTTCACGCTCCTCGCCACCCTCGCCCGACAGCCCGGCCGGATCTTCACGCGAAGCCAGCTGCTCGATGCGCTCCACGGCGTCGCGTTCGAGAGCTACGAGCGGGCGATCGACTCGCACATCAAGAACCTCCGCCGCAAGCTCGAGCCGGACCCGCGTGAGCCGCGGTACGTCCTGACCGTGTACGGCGTCGGCTATCGACTCGCGGACGATCGATGACAGGGCAAGCGCCACCGGGCGAGCCGCGGTCGACCGGGCAGCGGCCGGGCGGGCCGCCGCGGGGTGGGCCGCCGCCCGGCGGGCAGCCGGCACCACCACCCGAACCCGCCTCCCCCGAGGACTGGCGCGCCTACCGCCGGGAGATGTGGCGGCGTCGACGTGCGGATCGTCGAGCCGGACACGAGGGCCGCGGGGAGTGGCACGGTCCGCCCTGGCCGTTCTTCGGGTGCATGTTCGGGATCGCCTTCCTGGTGATCGCCTGGGCGATCGTCACGCTCATCGCGGCGGCGCTCTCGCAGCTCGGCCCGATCCCGGTCGTGGTCGCGGCGCTGGTCGTGCTCGCGGTCCTGTTCGCGTCGAGTGGGCCGTTCCGCCGATCCGCGCGGGTGCTCGATTCGATCGTCGACGCGACCCGGCGTGTCGAGGGCGGCGACTACTCGACACGCGTCAGTACGCCGTCCCGTGCCTGGCGTCCGATCCGCCAGCTCGCCCGTGGCTTCAACACCATGGTCGAACGGCTCGAGCGTGACGAGGACCAGCGACGAACGCTGCTCAACGACGTGAGCCACGAGCTGCGCACGCCGCTGAGCGTCATCTCGGGGAACGTCGAAGCCATGATCGACGGCGTCCATCCGGCCGATGAAGTCCATCTCACGGCGATCCTCGAGGAGGCGCGTGTGATGGAGCGGCTCATCGACGACCTCCGTACGGTCGCCTTGTCCGAGGCAGGCACGCTCACGCTCCACAAGGAACCAACCGACCTCGACCTGCTGGTCGGGGAGGTGGTCCGCTCGTTCGAGGGCTCCGCGGGGAGTGCTGGAGTCACGGTCCGTGCCGACGTCCCCGACGACCTCCCGATCCTCGAGGTCGACCCAGTCCGGATCCGCGAGGTCCTCTCCAACCTTGTGGCGAACAGCGTCCGGCACACACCGTCGGGCGGCACGGTCGTCGTCAAGGGCGAGGTCGACGGGGGGACGCTCTTGATCCGTGTCAGCGACACCGGTCCGGGCATCGACCCCGAGCTACTTCCTCATGTCTTCGAGCGGTTCGCGAAGGGGGCCGGCTCGACGGGGTCCGGCCTCGGTCTCGCGATCGCCCGCAACTTGGTCGTCGCACACGGCGGCGAGTTGATGGTCGAAGCCTCGGGGAGTACCGGTACGACGTTCCGGGTGACCCTCCCGACCTGACGAATCGGTGCCAGACGGCACCAGATGTCACCGAAGTGACTTCGCGCGACGGCTCTGGCATATGACAGTAGCCCTGCCAGCCGGGGGGCCGGCAGGGGGTAGAGGGGTCGCGAATGCATCGGTCGTTCACGGGCGCGCGTGGCGCCCTTCTCACGTCGTGCCTGCTCGTGGCAGGCTGCAGCGGCGCGACGCCGGCGGCGAGTCAGGCGGTCGTGGAGTCGTCCACACCGGCAAGCGCCTCGCCATCGCCGACCGCCGAGCCGAGCTCGCCACCACCGACCGCCTCGCCGAGTGCCTCCGCGAGCGCCGAGGCGAGCCCATCGGGTGACCCGACGAAGCCGATCTTCCCGGAATTCGACGCCTCGAAGTTCTCCAACGGCTCGAACATCACGAACGAGTGGCTGCCGCTCCAGCCGGGTCGCCGCTGGATCGAAGATGGCGTCACGATCGAGGACGGCGAGCGCATCCCTCACAAGATCGTCTTCACCGTCACGAACCTGACCAAGAAGATCCAAGGCATCCCGACGGTCGTGGCCTACGTCGAGGACTACAACGAAGGCAAGCTCGTCGAGAAGGAGATCGCCTTCTACGCGCAGGACGACGACGGGGCCGTCTGGTATTTCGGCGAGCATCCCGAGGAGTACGAGGACGGCGAGTTCGTGCAGGCGCCGACGTGGATCGCCGGTATCGCTGACGCGAAGCCCGGGATCAAGGTGATCGCCGATCCCTCGAAGCAGACGCAGGCGATGTATCAGGGCTGGGCACCGGAAGTCGACTGGGATGACTACGGCGTCCTCGATGTCCACCAGGACCAGGACTGCGTGACTGCCGGCTGCTTCAACGATGTCTATCGATATGCCGAGTCGAGCGACCAGGAGCCTGGGATCTACCAGCTCAAGTCGTACGCCAAGGGGATCGGCGAGATCCGGACCGGCGCACGTGGCGGCGGGGACTCACAGGAGGACCTGCAGCTCAAGTCGAAGGCTCTGCTCAAGGGAGCGGATCTTGACAAGGTCGATGACATCGCGCGCGCGATGGAGGCACACGCCTACAAGATCAACCCTGAGGTCTACGGCAAGACCGAGAAGATGCAGTAACCCGTTCCGCCGCGGGGTTCCGCGGCGGGGTTCCGCGGCGGGGTTCCGGCGGCAGGGTTCCGAGGTGGGACCGGCGCGGCCCTTCGCCGCGCCACTGCCCGGGGAACTGCCTCGCTACGGCCGCGTGACCCTCACATCGTCGACGGCGGCCTCGACCAGCGAGTCGGGGCCCCCGTCCGTTGCCACGAACACGATGCGGATCGTCTGGCCGGCCCATGGCGTCAACGCGATCGAAGCCGAAGCCCAAGCCGCTCGATCGGTCGTCGCCGACCCCGTCTCGGCCCGGACAAGCGTCCGGGTGCCGCCACTCTCCTCGACGAAGACCTGGAACGAATCCGCCGACGAGGCATTCGAGGCGTGGGCCAGGTAGTAGCGGAACGTCAACCTGCCCACAGCGCTGGGTAGGGCGATCGCCGGGGAGCGGACGCTGGTCCGGCCACCGTCGACATCGTTGGCACTCGACGTCGAACCGGCACTCGCGCCGGTGACGAGGACGTATCGACCTGATGCCGCTGTCCCCGACTGGTAGTTCGTCGGCGCCGGGTCGGCTCGCTGCCAGCGGCCGCCCGTCGCAGTGTCGTCACCGTTCGGGTCCACTTGCCACCCGCGGCTGAGCTCGATGTCGTCGTAGAACGGGCCACAGTTCGCCTGGACCTTGCCGATCGGCGAGTACACGCAGCCCGCGACGTCGATCAGGTACAGGATGGCCGACCGGTTCCGGAGCGTCTCGCGGCCGATCACCTCGTCGGGCGGGTAGAACCGGCTCAACTCAGCGGACGACGTCGGGTACATCTCCATCGTGTACATGAAGATCCGGTGCCGACCGTACGCCCAGTCGATCTCGTCGCCATCGGTGATGTACAGCCCGCTCGACTGCATCCGGCGGTAGCCGTTCTTCCCGGCCATGTGCTGTCCGATCGCCGCCAGCGCCGCGTGGTCGTCGCGCGTCATGTCGAGCGGGATGTCGGCGTAGGTGTAGCCGTACGGCCAGAGGATCTGCTCGCCAGCCGTGTGGAACGTGATCGCGGCGCGGATCTGCTGACGACCGTTCACGACGCGGCTGTCGATGAAGTCGCGCATCGCCCGGGTCTCGGGCGC
>JBKPMM010000012.1:0-7267 GCA_046732155.1 Chloroflexota bacterium
TCGTCCTGCTCCGCCAGCGCGCGGACGATGCGGAGGGCGTCGTCGAAATTGCCATCGACCGATACGACCCGGGCGCCGGCCGCGAGCGCCTGGAGAAGCTTGCCGAGCGCGGTCTGGCCGCGTGGCAGGACGACGATGACCTCGAGTCCCGCGTGCGCGCCGTAGGCCGCCGCGGACGCGGACGTATTCCCGGTCGACGCACAGACGATCGCCCGCGCACCGGCCTCGAGCGCTTTCGCGACGGCCACGACCATGCCCCGATCCTTGAACGAGCCGGTCGGGTTCTGGCCCTCGACCTTGAGGTACAGGTTGCGAACGCCGATCGCACGGCCGAGGCGCTCTGCCCAGACGAGTGGCGTTCCGCCCTCGCCGAGACTGAGTCGCGGTGTTGCGTCCGTGACGGGCAGGTATCGCTGGTACCGGTCCATCAGGCGCGGTCGCGCTCCGCGCGCCGCACCCGAGGACGAGACCGCGTCAGTCATCGACCGGGTACAGCGTCACGTCGACATCGCCCGGAAGGATCGCGGCGAACGCGGCCCGAGCCTCGTCGAGGGTCGTCACCTCGGTCCGGATCGCGGTGCCCTCCTCGAATTCCACCGATGCGGCACGGTCGAGCGCCGATGGCAGCGCACCGTCGATCGCTGGAAGCGTCGGGAGGAATGCGAACCAGCGACGTGGGCCATCGAGCGGATCGACCGCGCCGATCGCACCGCCCGTTGCCGCCGGCAGCCCCGCCCAGGTCGACCCCACGCCGCGCGCCACGGCGACGAGGTCGCCGAGCACGGCGCTGCTCGTCGCGGCGCCACCCGCACCGGGCCCCGCGATCCGGATCGTGCCGAGCGGCTCGGCCTCGATCTCGATGCGGTTCGTGACACCATCGGTCCACCCGAACGGGCTGTCCGATGCGACCGCGGTCGGGATGACGGCGGCCTCGATGTCGGGGCCGCGGCGGCTGGCGGTCGCCAGCAGCTTGATCGTGTAGCCGAGCGCTGCCGCGCCCTCCATCTGCTGGTCGGTGACGCCCGTGATGCCTGGGCTGCCCATCCCGCGCACGGTCGGCGGACGACGCAGCACGGTCGCAGGATCGAGCCAGCGCCCGAACGCGAGGCGGCCGAGGATCACGAGCTTGTTCGCGGCGTCGTCGCCTTCGACATCGCCCGATGGGTCGGCCTCCGCGTAGCCCTGCTCCTGGGCCTCGCGCAGAACCTCGTCGTACGGCTGGCCCTCCTCTGCCATCGCGCTCAGGATGAAGTTGGTCGTGCCGTTGATGATGCCGCGGACGCGGATGATCTCGTTCCCGGCCAGGTCCGCCGCGAGTGGCGCGAGGATCGGCAGACCGCCCGCGACGGCCGCCTCGAACCGGAAGGCCGCGCCGCTCCGGCGCGCCTCAGCCTCCAGCTCGGAGCCGTGGTGGGCGATGACCGATTTGTTGGCGGTCACGACCGGCTTGCCGGCCCCGAGCGCCGCGGTGATCAGCGTCCGGGCGGGCTCGATCCCGCCCATCAGCTCGACGATCACGTCCGTCTCCGGGTCCGCGATCACGTGGGCCGGCGCGTCGGTCAGCAAGTCGGCGGTCAAGCCATCCCCGCGGCGCTTCGTGACGTCCCGGACGGCGACCGCGACGACCGTCAGCGGCGCGCCATCGTCAGCGAGGAGACGGTCGGCGTGGTGGAGGAGACCATCGAGGACCGCCCCGCCGACTGTGCCCGCCCCGAGCACGGCGACACGCAGCGGCGGACGGCTCATCGACGGGGCTCGTGACGGGAGACGGGCATCGGTCGAATGGTAGCCCGCACGGTGGGGCTGGCGACGCACGCACCAGTGCCGCCAAAGCGGCGCCAGCGCGATCAGGCGCCAGGGAGCGTCCAGTACACTCCGCGGCGATGGCGACCGAGATCCTGCCCGCCCCGTCTCCGGTCGCCGCGCGCGCGCCGCGGCCGCGCATCTTCTCGGGGATCCAGCCGTCGGGCGCGCCACACATCGGCAACGACCTCGGCGCGATCCGCAACTACGTCAAGCTCCAGTGGGAATACGAGGCGATCTACTGCATCGTCGATTACCACGCGCTGACGAGCCTCCACGACCCCGACCGACTCCGCCGCCAGACGCGCGAGATGGCTGCCAGCCTGCTGGCCCTCGGCCTCGACCCGGAACGCTGCACGCTCTTCGTCCAGAGCCACCGACCAGAGGTGACCGAGCTCGCGTGGCTGCTGGCGACCGTCACGCCGGTCAGCTGGCTGGAGCGGACGCCGACCTACAAGGAGAAGAAGCAGAACCAGCCCGATGACATCAACCACGGGCTACTGACGTACCCGGTCCTCCAGGCTGCGGACATCGTCATCTACAAGGCGTCGCTCGTCCCGGTCGGCAAGGATCAGGCCGCCCACCTCGAGCTGTCACGCGAGATCGTCCGGGCGTTCAACAGCCGGTACGGCGAGACGTTCCCGGAGCCGCAAGCGGTGCACACGGACGCGCCGATCGTCCTCGGGACGGATGGCGTTCGGAAGATGAGCAAGTCGCTCGGCAACACCATCGACATCTTCGCGCCCGAAGATGTGATCCGGAAGCAGGTCATGTCGATGGTGACCGACACCAAGCGCATCCTCCGCACGGATCCGGGGCGGCCGGAGGTCTGCAATGTCTGCCAGCTTCACCGCTCGTTTGGTGACGACTACGAACAGATCTGGGACGGCGAGCGGACCGCACGAACCGGCTGCGTCGACACCAAGCGCCTGCTCGCGGAGCGCATCCTCGATCACTACGCGGAGGCGCGAGAGCGCTACGCCGAGCTGATGGCGGATCCCGCTCGGGTCGACAGGATCCTGACGGACGGCGCCGAACGCATCCGACCGATCGCTCAGGCGACGATCGACGAAGTCCGACAGAAGATGGGGCTGCGCTAGACCGTCATGCTCGAGGCGTTCCCACCGGGAGGCCGCGACCGCCGACTCGTCAGCGCGATCCTCATCCTCGCGGCGATCGTCCTCACCTACCTCGCGATCAGCCTCACCGCCGACGGGATCTTCTACTTCGGCGACACGCTGCTCACGTTCTTCCTGGCGTGGCTGCTCGCGTTCATCATCAGTCCGATCGTCACGCGGATCGTCGCCGCGATCCCGCGCCTGCCGCGCGAAGCCGCGACCGTCCTCGTCTACACGGCGATCGTCGCGGCGCTCGTCTTCCTCATCCTCGTGGTCGCCCAGGCGCTGTCGAGCTCGATCAGCCAGTTCGTCGAGTCGCTACCGAACCTCCGCGCGAACATGGCCCAGATCGTCGCGCCGATGCAGGCCTGGCTCGACTCGATCGGGCTCACCCAGGTCGACCTCGCGACGCAGGCACGGGCGGTCCTCGACAACCTCGACAACATCGCGGGGCAGTTGATCGTCCCTCTCCAGTCGATCGCTGTCGCCAGCGTCGGGGCGGTCGGTACGATGCTGATCGTCTTCATCCTGTCGATCTACATGGTCATCGATCGCGACCAGATCATGGCCTTCCTCTTCCGGCTGGTGCCGCCGTCATACGCGGAAGAGGCGCGTCTGCTTCAGACCGCGACGGCGCGCTCGTTCGGCGGCTTCCTGCGCGGGCAGGCCCTGATGGGGGTCGTCTATTTCTCCGTAGCCCTTTTCGCGCACCTCGTGCTCGGCCTCGGGCTCACTGCCCTGTCCGCCGTCGCCGCGGGCGTGCTCATGGCGATCCCGTTCTTCGGCCCGTTCATCGCGTGGGCGCCACCCGTCCTCGTCGCGCTGTTCACGAAGCCCGATGCGTTCCTGCCCACGCTCGTGATCATGGGGGCGGGCTGGCTGCTCGTGATGAACGTCCTGCAGCCGCGGATCATGCAGGGTGCCGTCGGCATCCATCCGATCGTCGTCCTCGGTTCGGTCCTAGTCGGCTCGAAGATCGCGGGCATCCCAGGCGCCATCTTCGGGATCCCGATCGCGGCGGTCGTGTCCTCGTTCTTCTTCCACTTCCTGCACCGTTCCGCAGGCGATCGGACCGTCGCCGGCCGCGCCGCAAAGCGGGTGAGCGAGCGCGAGGGACGTCCGGTCGTCGTCCCACGCGAACCGACACCGGGCCAGGCCGTCGACGTGCCCGAACCATGACCGACGATCCAGAGCGACCAGACACCGCCTCGACGCCTCGCGAGGTCGACGCCGAGAAGGCCGAAGCCGAACGACCGCGGACGCGCCGCGCCGACACGCCCGACATGACCCGCGAGCGGGCGCGCAGCGAGCGGCGCGATCTCGACAAGGAACGAGGCGAGCCGCTCGCGGGCGGCGCCGAACGGGGTGGACCGCGTGCCCTGCGCACGCCCAGGCGGCCTGTGCCCGAATGGACGAGCCGACCCCGCATCCTCGTCACGAACGACGACGGGGTCGAATCGCGTGGCCTCCTCGCGCTCAAACAAGCGCTGGAGGAGATGGGCGACGTGACCGTCGTCGCGCCCGACACGAACCAGAGCGCCGTCGGGCATCAGAAGACGCTGATGCGGCCGCTCCGCGTCCGCGAGCGGACGCTGGAGGACGGCTCGCTCGCCTACTCCGTCGACGGCTCGCCGACCGACGCCGTCAGCCTCGCGTTCCTCGGCTACTTCGGGCACGGCTTCGATCTCGTCGCGTCAGGCATCAACTACGGCGCCAACCTCGGCGACGACATCACCTACTCGGGCACGGTCAGCGCGGCGATGGAGGCGGTCATCAACTCGTGCCCCGCCTTCGCGATCTCACAGGAGTACTACGAGCACCCTGATTTCACGCTCGCCGGGTACGCGGCGACCGTCGTCGCGCGGAACATCCTGCGCGAGGGGCTATCGCGGGGTGAGCTCATCAACGTCAACGTCCCCGCGGTCACGATCGAGGAATGCGAGGGCATCGAGGTGACCCGCCTCGGCCGGCGCGTCTACTCCGATCAGCTCGTCGAGCGGCTCGATCCGCGCGGCATCCCCTATTTCTGGATCGGCGGCCCGCCGCCGTCCGGGCTCGCCGTGCCCGGTACCGACTTCCACGCCGTCGTCAACAAGCGGATCGCGGTCACACCGATCCATCTCGATCTCACGGGCCGGCGGCTGCTTCGGCGGCTCAAGACATGGCACTGGGAGCTCGCGCCGGACAAGCCAGCGTCCGGAAAGCGACGGACGCGCGGGGACGGCGTGGCCGACCGAGGCGGCGGGGGCGGCGACCGCTCCTGACGTCGACGGTCACCGCACGTACCATCGACGCGACCCCCACCGAACGCCCCGAACGGAGGCCGACCCGATGGACGAACTCTCCAACCTCAGCCGGAGTCTCGGGAGCGCCGGCGGCGCCGACGTCGGCGCGACCATGGGCGACCTCGCCGGGGCGATCGACGAGACCGGTGGCGTGGATGGTCTCGTCGACAAGCTCCGGGCCGGCGGTCTCGACGACGAGGTCGACTCGTGGGTGTCGACCGGCCCGAACCAGCCGGTCGACCCGCAGCGGCTCGGAGCGGCCCTCGGTCCCGAGACGACGCAGCGCCTGGCGAACCGGACGGGCCTTGACGTCAACGCGCTCCTGCCGCTGCTCGCGGCGTTCCTACCGCAGCTCATCAACATGCTCACGCCCGAGGGCAAGACGCCGGCCGGTGGCCTGAACGGTGCCCTTGGCAGCGGCGGGCTCGGTGACCTGGGGGGTCTTCTCGGCGGCTTGATGGGCGGCCTCAACACCGGTGGCGCGACCGCCGGTGGGACGGGCAGCCTCGACGACATCCTCGGCGGATTGGCCGGACGACCAGACGATCAGGCAGGTCGCTGACCGACGAGGCTGGCGCGGACGAGGGTCGGTAGCCGAAGCTGACGGATGTCCATGCCGGTTCGGTGACTCTCGGCGGCGGTCGCGGGAGCGCGCCGGGCCGATGCTCGGGACATGGACAGCACCGCCGCCGACCTTCGCGTCGAACGGTTCCTCGAGACGGAGCCGGTGATCTGGCTGTCGTCGATCCGCCCGGACGGCGCGCCGCATCTCGTTCCGACGTGGTTCGCGTGGGACGGCGAGGCGATCGTCATACGGTCGAAGCCGCACGCGAAGAAGGTCCGCAACCTCGCCCTCGACCCGCGAGCGATGGTCGCGCTCGGCGATGCCGAGGATGACTTCGACGTCGGTCTGCTCGAGGCCCGAGCCGAGGTCACGATCGGAGACGGCTTGCCGCCCGCCCCGCTGCCCCCTGCGTTCGTCGCGAAGTACGGCGGTCGGATCGCGGAGCTCGGGCTCTCGCAAGAGGAATTCGCGGCGACCTACTCAGCGACGATCCGGCTGATCCCGGCGCGCGCGCTCGGCTGGCACGGGCGGTCTACGCCGCGCTCCTGGCTGGATGCGGTCCGCCGTCTCAGCTTCGGCCGACCCGCCCTCTCGTTCGGGGCGAGCGCGGCGTAGCTCCTAGCGGAGCGTTCGCTCGGCGTGGCGCTCGAGTCGCTCGAGCGCGGCCGGCAGGTCGATCCGCCCGAAACCGAGTCGGAAGTGGTTGCCCCCGAAGCCGAACTGCGAGCCCGGGAGCAGCAGCACGCCTTCCGCTTCGACGAGGCCACTGGCCCAGTCGTCGATCGAGACGCCCGGTACCGTCAGCCGCGGGAACCCGATCGACCCACCGCGTGGTCGGACCCACGTGAATCGATCGGCCCACGTGTCGAAGAACGTGTCGAGGATCGCCAGGTTGTCCCGGACGATCGCGCGCGATCGGTCCAGGACCGTGTCGCGCGCCCGTAGCCCGATCAACGCAAGGACCTCCGAGGGCGCCGACGAGCAGATCGTCGTGTAGTCCTTGAACCGCGCGCAGCGGTCGAGTAGGTCGCGGTCACGTGTGGCGAGCCAGCCGATCCGTAGCCCGGCCAGCGCGAACGACTTCGACATGACACCGAGGGAGATGCCGCGGGTCGAGGCGTCGGCTCCGGTGGGGAGCCGATCCCCCGGTTCGAACTCGAGGAAGCGGTAGACCTCGTCGACGAGGAGAGAAGCGCCGGCCTCGTCGGCGAGCGCGACGACGGCATCGAACGTCGCGCGGTCCGGCAGCATCCCCGTCGGGTTGTGCGGCGCGTTCACGACGATCAGCCGCGTCGCCGGCGTGATCTGCCGGCGCAGCAGGTCGACATCGATCGCCCAGCCGGCATCCTCCCTGAGCTCGTGAAGCGTGACGTCGGCACCGCCCGCACGCGCCACCTCGTACAGGCTCTGGTAGGCGGGCCAGGTGACGACCGCATGGTCGCCGGGCCCGAGCAGGACGTTGGCGAGACAGAAGATCGCCTCCTCGGCGCCGGCGA
>JBKPMM010000013.1:0-12885 GCA_046732155.1 Chloroflexota bacterium
TCGCTCGGCTTGCTGGCTGCCTTCCTGGTTCGCGTCGGGAGACCGTCGGCCTTGCGGGCGACGGCGTCCGGGAGCGCGGGGTCGGTCACGATCGATGGTTCCTCCGGTGGTGCTGGTACAACCCATGGTCGCCGATATACGCGGCGACCGCATCCGGGACGAGGTATCGGACCGACCGTCCATCGGCCGCCCGTTGACGGATCTCTGATGCCGACAGCCGGATCCGAGGACCGTCCATGAACGCGATCGCGGCCCGCGCTCCGGGGAACTGCCGCGGGACGAGGTCAGGATCGGCGTCCGCATAGCCGACGCGTGGCGCGACGATGAGATCAGCGAGATCCAGGATCCGCCGCGGCTCGTGCCAGGTGCCGAACTCGCTGTAGGACTCGGCCGACAGGATGAGCGCCAGATGGTCGCCCGGCGCCGCATCGCACAGCGCGGCAAGCGTGTCGACCGTGTACGACGGGCCTGATCGTTCCACCTCAAGGCGACTCACCTCGAACGCGGGGTTGCCCTCGACGGCCGCCTCGACCATCGCGAGCCGATGCTCGACGGCCGAGATGTCATGTCCGGGCTTGTGCGGTGGCTGTGCTGCAGGGATGAACAGGACCCGGCGTAGACCGAAGGTGTCACGGGCGGCCTCGGCCACGGCGAGGTGCGCGAGGTGGATCGGGTCGAAGGTCCCACCGAAGACACCGGTGGCGCCACTCAGTCGGTCGCCGGTCACGCGTCATCCCAGGGGTCGGGCTCCCATTCGAGCTCGGAACCGCCGATGCGGACGAGGTCACCCGAGGTCACGCCTGCCCGCCGCAGCTCGGCATCGATGCCCATACGCTCGAGGTCGCGCTGGAACCGTTCGGCCGACTCCTCGATATCGAAGTCCGTCTGCGACGCGATCCGCTCGATGCGCTTGCCGCGGACCCTGAACGCACCGTCACCGTCGCGCTCCACGACGAACCCCTCTGGCATCGACTCGATACGGTGGACCACGACGCCAGCTGGTTCGGGCGGTGACTCGAGCGCCTCGGCGCCCGGCAACAGCGAGGCGACGGCGCCACGGAACGCGTCGAGCCCCTCCCCCGTCGCCGCCGCGATCCCGACGACTTGCGTCCCGTCGGCGCGCCGAGCTCTGGCGAAGGCCGGCCAGGCGTCACGCGCGGCAGGCAGATCCAGCTTGTTGAACGCGACGAGCATCGGCTTCTCGAGGAGGGCTGGGTCGTGGGCGCGAAGCTCCTCCCGGATCACGTCGTAGTCCCATCCCGGGTCACGCGACGATCCGTCGACCACGTGGACGAGCACCCGCGTCCGCTCGACATGGCGAAGGAAGGCATGCCCGAGACCGGCTCCGCTCGACGCGCCCTCGATGAGCCCCGGGACGTCGGCGATCGTCGGACGCCGATCATCCCCGAGGTCCATCACGCCAAGGTTCGGCTCGAGCGTCGTGAACGGGTAATCGGCGATCTTCGGCTGGGCCGCGGTGACGGCGGCGAGGAGCGTCGATTTGCCGGCGTTGGGCAGCCCGACGAGGCCGATGTCCGCGATCAGCCGGAGCTCCAGCCTGAGCCAAAGCTCCTCACCGGGCTCCCCCTTCTGGGCATGCCGTGGGGCCTGGTGGGTCGACGTCTTGAAATGGGTGTTTCCGAGCCCGCCGCGGCCGCCGCGAGCCACCATCGCCTGCTGACCGGTCGCCACGAGGTCCGCCATCAGCGCTCCGGACGCATCGTCGAGGACGGCGGTGCCCGGCGGGACGTCGAGGATCAGGTCGTCACCTGCCTTGCCGTGTCGGCGCGCTCGCTCACCTCGGCCTCCGGCAGAAGCCTTGAAGTGGTGCTTGTACTGGAAGTCGCGCAGCGTCGTCTGCCCGGGATCGACCTTGAGATACACCGACCCGCCGCGTCCGCCGTCACCACCGTCGGGACCGCCACGCGGCACGTGGGCCTCCTTGCGGAAGGTCGCGGCCCCGTCGCCACCGTCGCCAGCGCGGACCCAGATCTTCACGCGGTCGAGGAACATCGCGGCCATTCTCGCACGGGGTCCGGCAGGCGCCGGAGCGGCCCCTAGGCGTGCGCGGCGTCAGTCTCGGTTACAGATAACCGAGCGGGTTGACGCGTGTACCACCGTTCCAGATCGGCCCGCGCCACACCTCGAAGTGGAGGTGCGAACCCGTCGCGAAGCCCGTCGCGCCCATCCGGCCGACGCGCTGGCCGCGGCCGACGGTCTGACCGCGGCCGACGGAGACGGACGACATGTGGTTGTACGTCGTGTACAGGTTCGAACCGTGGGCGATCCAGACCTGGTAGCCACCGCCGTTGTTCTTCCAGCCCGCGAAGATGACGGTGCCCGAGGCCGCTGCGAAGATCGGATCGCCGGTCGACCCGTCGATGTCGATCGCCCAGTGGCCGTAGTGGTAGTACTGGCTGATGTGATGGCTCGTCGTCGGCCACAGCATCCGGCCGCCGCTGTAGTGGGACGGGGGCGGGACGGGCCTGCCACCACCGTTCGAGCGATGGACGGTCGGCCTCGTGACCAGGCTCTTCGCATGGCTGCTGCGCCTCGGCGTCGAGACCCGGATCTCCGATCCAAGGGCGCCCGGCAGCATCAGGACCTGGCCGACGACGAGGTTGCGGTCGTCAAGGCCGTTCGTCGTCAGGATGTCGTTCTCGTCGACCTTGTACTTCGCGGCGAGCCCCGTGAGCGTGTCGTTGGGGGTCACCTCGACGACGACGCCACTCACCGGCGGGATCCGAAGCTGCTGCCCGATGTGGAGCTGGTTCTTCGACTTGAGCTTGTTCGCCCACCACAAGGTCATCATCGAGATGTCGAACTTGTTGGCGATGGTCGCCAGCGTGTCGCCCGACTTGACCTTGTACGTCCGGAGGAGGTCGCTGCCATCGGGCACCGACGTATCGACCGCGACCGGCTTGAGCAGCGTGCCGTCCTCGAGGAACGGGCCGTGGACGTGGGCCGGGGCGCCGCCGAGTGCGACCGCCTCCTCGAACCGATTCATGCCGTCGAGGCCGGATCCGAGATAGCCCTCGGTCATCGACGTCGTGTCAGCGCCGCTTGTGCCCTCCGTACCGTCGCCGGTGGCGTCGCCGCTGTTGACGTAGTCCTCGACGATCGAGCCCGTGTCCTCGTCGTTCGACGTCCCCGCGATCGCCAGCCGCGGGCCCGGACCGTCACCGGTCGGACCACCGGTATCGCCTCTCGGGCCGCCCGGCGTCACGCTGAGGAACGAGGCCGAAAGCAGGATGCCTGCGGCCGCGATCGCGACGACGCGTTCATGGCCGAGACCCGCGACAGAACGTCGGACGACCGGCGACAGGACCCACATGAGCTCGCGCGCCGACAGGCGTCGGAGGCGCACCGTCGGACGGTGCAGCGACACCTGCGGACGATGCAGCGCCAGGGGATGCAGCGCCAGGGCAGGCAGCAGGGTCAGCCGCCGACGGCGCGGTCGCGGAAGCGGGTAGATGTGACGGGACGACAGGATGTAACTGCGCCGTGCTCGCTCAGCGCCCGCGCTCGACCGAGGTCGGGTCGGGCGAGGCATCGCGATCATCGAGTCGATCGAGGTGCGGCGCACGCGGCCAAGGACGCGCTGGACGCCGACCGACGCATTGAGCAATACGGTCTCCTGGCGTGAGGACGAGCCCGGGCGCGTGGGGGCGGTTGCGCTGGGATGGGGTTGAAGGCCCGTCCGGGGTCGCGGTATCGAGCTGGGGGTCTCTCTTCGCGGCCGCGTCCGACATCACGTCGGACTTACGACATCGTCGGCAAACGTACCACGCTCTGAACGGCGGTGGCAAACGGAAGAGCCACCGCCCTTGCATTTCCGTGGCGTAAACGCATCAGCGGAACGGGAACGGTGCCGTCGAGCACCGGGGTGCGGCGGTCAGGCCTCGAGGTTCTTCGTCAGTGAAGCGAGGAACTCGGCGTTCGACTGCGTCTTCGACAGGCGGTTGAGCAGGATCTCGATGCCCTCGTTGGTTCCGACCGCCGACAGCATCCGGCGCATCGTCCAGACCATCTTGAGCGTGCCCTCTTCGAGAAGCAGCTCCTCGCGCCGGGTGCCCGAGCGCTGGACGTCGATCGACGGGAAGATCCGCTTCTCGGCGAGTTTCCGGTCGAGGATGAGCTCGGAATTGCCGGTCCCCTTGAACTCCTCGTAGATCACGTCGTCCATGCGCGAGCCGGTATCGACCAGGCACGTGCCGATGATCGTGAGCGAGCCGCCCTCCTCGATGTTGCGCGCGGCGCCGAAGAAGCGCTTGGGCGGGTAGAGGGCGATCGGGTCGAGGCCACCCGACAGCGTGCGACCCGAGGGCGGCAGCGCCAGGTTGTAGGCGCGCGCGAGGCGGGTGATCGAGTCGAGCAGGATGACGACGTCACGCCCGGTCTCGACCTGCCGCTTGGCGATCTCGAGCGCCATCTCAGCCACATGCGTGTGATTCTCGGTCGGCTCGTCGAAGGTCGACGAGATGACCTCGCCCTTCACGCTGCGGCGCATGTCCGTGACTTCCTCGGGGCGCTCGCCGATGAGCGCGACCATCAGGAGGATCTCGGGGTAGTTGGCGCTCACGCCGTTGGCGATCTGCTTGAGGAGCATCGTCTTGCCGGCCTTGGGCGGACTGACGATCAGGGCGCGCTGACCCTTGCCGAGCGGGTTGACGAGGTTGATCAGCCGCTGGCTGAGGTTCTTGGGGTCGGTCTCGAGGTTGATGAGCTCGTCCGGGTGGACCGGGGTGAGGTCGTTGAACACAGGCCGTCGACGGGCGGTGTCGGTGTCGACGCCGTTGACGGCATCGACACGGAGCATGCCCCAGTACTTCTCTGCCTCGCGCGGGGCGCGGACGGCGCCGGAGATCCGGTCGCCGATCCGGAGACCGAAGCGGCGGACTTGGCTCGAGCTGACGTAGACGTCTTCGGGACTGGGCAACAGGCCGTGACGGCGCATGAAGCCGAAGCCTTCATCGACGATGTCGAGGATGCCGCTCGCGTAGGCGTGGCCGGCATTCTCGGTCTGGCGCTGGAGGATGGCATCGACGAGGTCGTCCTTGCGCTCGCCGGCGCCGGCGTCGAGCTCGAGCTCGCGACCGACCTGTCGGAGCTCATTGACGCTCATCTCGCGGAGATCGCTGACGGCAAGGTCGTTGCGCTCCCGCGCTGCCTCGACTTCCTGCTGCTCCTCCCATTCGGAGACGGGGGCGCGGAAGGAGGATTGACCGCGGCGTCGCGGTCGACGATTTCGGGAACGCTGGTCTGGGCTGGGACCGGGCATGTTTCGGGATTCCACCTGATACGTGGTGCATTGGGATGCGATCCGGCTCATACGGGGCGTAGGCCCTCTCTGCCGTTCGCTGGGAGTCGATCCGGGTACGCGCAGAATCGCTGCCGCGAGCGCGGTTTCCGGTCGGGATACGTGAATCATAGACCCGCGACGAACTCCCCGTCAACGGTTTCGAACACCCGGTCGTACCGGGTGGACCGGCGTATGGTCTCGGTCGACGACCGGTCCTCGCACGGATCGCGATCGTCGGGGACGATGGTCGCCCACATCGATGGAGGGCCGCCCATGCGGACCGGGCTCGGGATCGACGACGTCGCCGACCTGCTCGACCAGCCACTCATCGCGGTGCTCGCCACGCGACGCGCCGACGACTCGATCATGCTCTCGCCGGTCTGGTTCGAGTGGTATCAGGGCGGGATCGACATATGGGTGCCGACGATCGAAGGCGGCAAGGTCGGGCACGTCCGACGCGATCCGCGCGTGACGGTCGTGGTCGCCAACTCCGAATGGCCGTACAGGGGTTTCGAACTGCGTGGCGAGGCGACCGTTTCGACGAAGCCGGAGGACTTCTACGGTGCCCTTCGCCGAACGGCCTTGCGCTACTCCGGGCCCGAAGCCGCCGAGCGGATGGTCGCGGAGTACGCGCCAGGTGCCGTCATCCGGATCGAACCCGGGACGATCCGCGCCTGGGATTACGAGGACGAGGCCTGAAGCGAGCGGCGTGACGGCTACGATGCGTTCGTGCCCGATCCGGCGTCCGACCGTTTCACCGCGCTCCGTCGATCCGAGATCGCCGACCGCATCCGCCGGCATCGGCTGATCGCCATCCTCCGCCGCGTCGAGCCGCAGGATCGACTGCTCGACCTCGTTGCGGAGCTCGCCGCCGACGGGGTCCAGGTGTTCGAGGTGACGTTCGACGGCGCGCGCGCCGCCGACGACCTGATGGCCGTCCGCGAACGCCTGAAAACGGGTAGCAGCGATGTCGTCGTCGGGGCGGGCACGATCGTGACGCGGGAACGGCTGGACGCGGCGTTGGCCGCGGGTGCCGAGTTCCTCGTGGCACCGACGCTCGATCTCGTGGTCGTCCGCGAGGCGATCGAGCGCGGCGTGCCGGTCATCCCGGGTGCGTACTCGCCGACCGAGATCGCGCTCGCCTGGGATCGCGGGGCGACCTTCGTGAAGGTCTTCCCGGTCTCGAGTCTGGGCCCCAGCCACATCCGCGAGCTGCGCGGGCCGCTTCGCGAGATCGAGATGATCGCGACGGGCGGCGTCGACGCGACGAACATCGGCGCCTACCTCGACGCGGGCTGTGTCGCCGTCGGGGTCGGTGGTGCTCTCGTCAACGCCGATCGCCTAGGTCGGCAGGCGATCATCACGGCGGCGTCATGACGGGCCGGCTTGCGGACCGAGTCGTCCTGATCACTGGGTCGACCGGGATCGCGGCAGCGACCGCAGAGCACGCCGCTGCCGAGGGGGCGTCGGTCTTCGTCGTGTCGCGCGACGAGGACCACGCTCGCGCGCTTGCCGAGCGCCTCCCGGTCGCGGGCTGGGCCGCAGCCGACCTACGCGCGGAGTCCGCGGTCGAAGCCGCCGTCGCCGCGGCCGCTGAGCGCTTCGGGCGGATCGATGCGCTCTTCTCCGCCGCGGGTGGGAGTGGCCGGCCGTTCGGCGATGGCCCCATCCACGCCATGACGGCGGACGCGTGGGACCAGACGCTCGCACTCAACCTGCGCACGCATGCACTCGTCGCGGCGCGGGTGATCCGTGTGATGCGCGACCAGCCGCTCGATCCGGACGGGTCGCGCGGTTCCGTGCTCTTCCTCGGGACGGTCCTCGCGACCCACCCGGTGCCGGAGTTCTTCGCGACGCATGCGTACGCGGCGGCGAAGGGCGGCCTGAGGTCGTTGATGACGACCATGGCTGCCACGTACATCGCCGAGAGGATCCGCGTCAACCTGCTCGTCCCGGCGCTCACGGCGACGCCCATGTCCGCTCGCGCGGCCGGCGATCCGACCATCGTCGAGTACACCGCGCGCAAGCAGCCGCTCGCCGGCGCGTTGCTCGATCCCGGCGACGTCGCTCGTGCGGCGCTCTACTTCCTGTCGCCGGAGTCGCGGGCGGTCACCGGGCAATCGCTGGCCGTCGATGGAGGCTGGTCGATCGTCTCGACCTCGGCCGAGCCGACGGCGTGACGGCGTTCGTCCGGACCGTCCTCGGCGACATCGACCCGGCCGATCTCGGGATCACGTACGCCCACGAGCACCTGGTCATCGATGGCGGTCGCCCGGTCCAGCTCGAACCGGATTTCGAACTGTCGGACGTCGCAGCGATGGCGACCGAGGTCGGCGCCGCGATGGAGCTCGGCCTCGCCGCGGCCGTCGACGCGATGCCGTGCGACTGCGGCCGGAGCGCGGCCAAGCTCGCGGAGCTGTCGCGCCGGACCGGACTCCACATCGTCGCTCCGACCGGGCTGCATCACGGCCGGTTCTACGGCCCCGCGCACTGGTCGCACCGCCTGGAGACCGACCAGCTCAGCGACCTCTTCACCGCAGACATCGACGAGGGGATCGACCGCTACGACTACTCGGGGCCGGTCGTCGAGCGGACGCAGCACAAGGCCGGCGTCATCAAGATCGGCGGCTCGGACGGCGCGCTGAGCGAGCGGGACGAGCGCGTCTTCGACGCGGCCGCGATGGCGCACCGCCGGACGGGCGCGCCGATCCTGACGCACTGCGATAAGGGCACGGCAGGCGTCGAGCAGGCGCGCCGCCTCGCGGACGGTGGCGTCGACCTAAGGCACGTCGCGCTGAGCCATGTCGACAAGATCGTCGACCGCGGGTATCACCGCGAGCTGGCAGCGACCGGCGTCGCCCTCGAATACGACGGGTCGTTCCGCTGGGGCGAGGCGCCGAACGGCACGCTCCAGTTGCTCGAATGGATGGCCGAGGACGACCTTCTCGACCATATCGTGCTCGGGATGGACGCCGCGCGTCAGGGCTACTACGCGGTGTACGGTGGTCGCCCTGGGCTGACGTGGCTGCTGGACGGTTTCCCGCAGCAGCTGGAGGAACGCGGTCTCGGGGCCGATGTCCGGCGTCGCCTGTTCGTCGACAACCCGGCACGGATCTTCGCCTTCGCCGCCACCGATCGAGGGACCACCGTATGACCGACGCTCTGCGCACCAGCGTGGTCGGGTCGCACGCCCGGCCGTCCTGGTTCGTCTCCGGTATCGACGCGGCCGAACGCGGCGAGTTCGGTCCGGCAGACCTCGCGGAGATGCTCGATGACGCGGTCGACCTGGCGCTGCGCGACCAGGAGGAAGCGGGCATCGACCTGGTGACGGACGGGGAGATGCGTCGGGCGGGGTTCTTCACCGCGGAGTTCTACAAGCACATCACGGGCGTTCGCCCCCTCGTCCCGGACCGGCGACTCGGGGTCGGCGGTCACGATCAGCAACACCGCTTCGAGGTCCTCGAACCGATCACGGCGCCGGACGGTCTCGGCGTCGTCGAGGAGTACCGCTACGCGCGCACCCGTGCGCGACGCCCGCTGAAGGTGACGCTGCCAGGACCGTACACGTTGTCCGGGCGGCTACGGACCGGCGCGGGCGAGATCTATCGGACACGCGACGCAGCCGCGGAGGCGTTCGTCCCGATCCTGCGTTCCGAGCTGGAACGGTTGGTCGGCGAGGGCGCCTCCCACATCCAGATCGACGATCCATCACCGGCCATCCATCCCGAGGCGCCGTCGGATTTCGCCGCGCTGTTCAACGCGGCGGTCGAACCGATCGTCGGGCGTGCCCGCCTCGGCGCGCACCTCTGCTTCGGGAACTACCTCGGCCGGCCGCTCGCGCGACGGACGTATCGGCCGGTGCTCGATGCGATGCTCGCCTTCCGGGTCGATGAGCTCGTCCTCGAGTTCGCGAACCGCGAGATGGCCGAAGTCGACCTGCTGGGTGAGATCGCCGCCGCCGGTCGTGACATCGGCGCGGGCGTGGTCGACGTCAAGAACTACCACCTGGAGTCGCCAGCGGAAGTCGCGGAGCGTGTCGACGTCGTGCTTGCTGCCGGCGTGCCGCCCGAACGACTCAGCCTCGTGCCCGATTGCGGCTTCAGCCAGACGGCTCGCTGGGCGGCGACTGCCAAGCTGCGCGCCCTCGTCGAGGGCCGCGACCTCGTCCTCGGCCGGACCAGCTAGCGGGAGGATCACGTTGGAGAGCCATCGCATCGCCCTTCTTGGCGGCGGTTTCATCGGCGACTTCTACACCACGACCCTCCACGGCCAGCGCAGTCGCGACCGCGTCCGGATCGTGTACGCACGGGACGAAGCGCGCGGGCGCGCCTTCCGCGAGCGGTGGGACATCCCCGACAGCACGACGGACATGGCCGCCGCGATCGAGCATCCCGACGTCGACGTGGTGATCGTCGCGCTGCCCAATCACCTCCACGAGGAGGCGGTGGTGGCGGCCGCGAATGCCGGCAAGGCCGTGTTGTGCACGAAGCCGCTCGGGCGAACGGCCGACGAGGCGAAGCGGATGCTCGAGGCGGTCGAATCGGCCGGCGTATTCGGCGGCTACCTCGAGGACCTCGTCTACACGCCCAAGACGCTCAAGGCCGTGACGGCCGTCGAGGGCGGGGCGATCGGGGCGGTCACCTGGGTCCGCTCACGCGAGACCCATCCGGGGCCGCACTCGGCGTGGTTCTGGGATGGGCGCCTGACGGGTGGCGGCGCGATCATCGACCTCGGCTGCCACTGCATCGAGATCATCCGCAACTTCGCCGGGAAGGGGAACCGCCCGCTCGAGGTGATGTGCCACACGGACACCCTCGTCCACCCGATCACCGACGAGGACAACGCGATCGCGTTGATCCGATTCGAGTCGGGCGCGATCGGCCAGTTCGAGGTCAGTTGGACGTTCCGTGGCGGGATGGACCTGCGCGACGAGGTGGCCGGGACCCACGGCACGGTCTGGCTGAACCACTTCCTGCGGACCGGATTCGAGATGTTCACCGCCGGCGGCGGAACGGGCTACGTCGCGGAGAAGGCGGAGACCGAGGCCGGCTGGCTGTTCCCTGTCGGCGACGAGGCATCCGAGCTCGGCTATGTCGACATGTTCAGCGACATGTTCCGGGCGATGGAGTCCGGCGGACAGCCGCGCGAGACGTTCTACGACGGCTATGTCGTCAACGCCGTCATGGACGCTTGTTACCACTCCGCGACGAGTGGCCGCTGGGAAGCCGTCGAGCTTGATTGGCGCGCTGGAGCGACGCCTCGCATCGCGTCGACACCCGAGACGTTCGAAGGCCAGACCGTCATCAAGCGCGAGATCCTGCCCGACGGGCGGCATAAGCTGATCGTCAAGGACCCTCGGTCCGGGGACTTCAGCGACCGGATCGTCGCGGGCTGAGCGTCACGGCCTGAGCGTCGCGGCCCGAACGTTTCGACTGGGCGGTTCCTGATGGGACTGCCATCCGTTACCATCGTCATGGCGACCATGGAAAACGGTTGCTGCGCCCGCGCGCATGGAGCAATCATCTAGACTGTCTAGACAGTCCCAAGACTCGCGCCAGGCTGGAGGAGGCCCGACGCCCTTGGTCAATCGCGCATCGATCGGCGCCGCTGTGATCGGCACGGGGTTCATCGGCACGGTGCATGTCGAGGCCCTGCGACGGATCGGCGTGAACGTGCTCGGCGTGCTCGGCAGCTCCCCGGAACGTGGGGCGGCACGAGCCGACGCGCTCGGCGTCCCGAAGGCCTATGCCTCGCTCGACGACCTGCTCGCAGATAGCGCCGTGGACGTCGTCCACGTGACCTCCCCCAACGATCTGCACGTCAGCCAGGCCGCGGCCGCCCTTCGCGCCGGCAAGCACGTCGTGTGCGAGAAGCCGCTGGCGATGACCGCCCAGGAGTCGGCGAGTCTGGTCGAGCTGGCGGCGCGCACCGGCCTCGTCAACGCCACGAACTTCAACATCCGCTACTACCCGCTGAACCAGCACGCGCGGGCGCTGGTCGCCGATGGGGGTCTCGGCGACGTGCGCCTGGTCACCGGCCGCTACTTCCAGGACTGGCTCCTGCTCCAGAGCGACTGGAACTGGCGGCTGCAGCCGGACCGTGGCGGAGCGCTCCGGGCAGTCGGCGATATCGGGTCGCACTGGCTCGACCTTATGACGTTCGTCACCGGTCAGCACGTCGCGTCGGTGATGGCCGACCTGGCCACCTTCATCAGCACCCGCCAGGAACCGACCGGCCCCGTCGAGACGTTCTCGACCGACCGATCGAGCGAGACCGTCGAACGCGACATCGCGACCGAGGACACGGCGACGATCCTGCTTCGCTTCGACGGCGGCGCGCGCGGCGCCGTGAGCATCTCGCAGATAAGTCCTGGTCGGAAGAACTCGCTCGTCTATGAGATCGACGGCTCGGACGGCGCGTGGGCCTGGGACAGCGAGCGGCCCGACGAAGCCTGGATCGGCCACCGTGAGCGACCGAACGAGATCCTCATCCGCAACCCCGCCCTGATGAACGATGCCGGCCAGGCGGCGGCCGCCCTGCCCGGCGGTCACGTCGAAGGCTTCTTCGACACGTTCTGCGCCCATTTCCGGGCGGTCTATGCCGACGTAGTAGCCGGGCGACCCTCCTCCTCGCCCGGCTACCCCACGTTCGCCGACGGCCACGACGAGATGCTCGTGGGCGACGCGATCGCGCGCAGCGCCCGCGAGGGCCGCTGGGTCGACGTCGATCGGTCCGCCAGCGCCCGGTCCACCACGGCGTCCAGCACCGCTCCTCTGGAGACACCCGCATGAAGCTCGGCTTCCTGACCGCCCCGTTCCCCGACACGCCGCTGATGGAGGTCGCCGACTGGGCGGCGAGCGCCGACTTCGAGGTCCTCGAGATCGCCTGCTGGCCGCAGTCGACCGGGCCGACCCGCCGCTATGCCGGCACGAGCCACATCGACGTCAAGAACCTGTCCGACGATCAGGCCAAGGAGATCGTCGACGAGATCGCGTCGAAGGGCCTGTCGATCTCGGGTCTCGGCTACTACCCGAACCCGCTCCATCCCGATCCCGCCCATCGCAAGGAGGTCACCGACCACCTCAAGGCCGTGATGGTCGCGGCCAGGAAGATGGGCATCCCGCTCGTGAACACCTTCATGGGCGGCGACGCGGCCAAGAACATCGACGACAACTGGGACGAGGCACTCCGCGTCTGGCCCGACATCGTCAAGTTCGCGAACGATCAGGGCGTCAAGATCACGCTCGAGAACTGTCCGATGCTGTTCTCGTACGACGAGTGGCCGGGCGGCCACAACATCGCAACGACCCCGCGCCAGTGGCGCCGGATCCTCGAGCAATGGGGCGACACGATCGGGCTCAACTTCGACCCGTCGCACCTGATCCTTCAGATGATCGACATCCAGCGCTTCCTGAAGGAGTTCGGGAAGAACGTCCTGCACTACCAGGCGAAGGACCTGATGATCGACCGCGACGGCCTCTACGAGCGCGGCATCCTGTCGATGGGCATCGGCTGGCAGATCCCGCGCATCCCGGGACTGGGCGAGGTCGACTGGGGCATCGTCCACGGCGAGCTGTACCGCC
>JBKPMM010000014.1:0-9229 GCA_046732155.1 Chloroflexota bacterium
GGGGCGCGACCGCCCGTATCCTCAGCCAGCTCGGCGCCGTCATCGCGGCGGGTGGGATCCCGGAGGACCATCCGACACCCTGAACGTCGGTGCCTTCGCGCCGTCAGACGGGTTCGCCGGCCTCTGGATCGTGGCGAGTCGTCGTCCCCTCGCCGACGAGCCGGCCCTCACCCCGCTCGATCGGTCTCCCGAACGCGCTCGCGTCGGCGAGGCGGCCCTCGAGCGCGCCACTGATCGCGGAGTCGTCAGCGCCTGTGAACTCGACGACGAACACGCGCATCTCCGAGTGCTCGGTCCACGCTGCATGTGGGACGTCGGCGGGCCACAGGACGGCTTCACCCGCGGCGACCCGGGTGCGCTCGTCGTCGACGCCGACCCAACCACCACCCTCGATCACGATGAACCACGACGAGTTCGGGTTCGAGTGCGGCTCGATCGCCGCGCCGCGGCCGAACGCCATCTCGCTGATCGAGCCTCGTGCGTCCGAGTGGATCAGCTGACCAGTGACCCCCGTCGTCCCGAGTGGACCGTCGGCACGCCGATGGCCCACGCCGAACCGTCGGACGTCGATCGGCATCGACCTACCGGCGTCGGCGGCGCTGACGCCGCGGGCCTCCGCGGCGGCGGATCGTCGCCTCCGGGTCGGCGAACTTCTGCTTGGTGTAGTACCGCTGGCGGGCAAGCCGTTGCTCGTACGAACGAAGGATCGGCGGGAACCTCAGGAAGCGGATCCAGACGAGCGTGCCCAAGCCTACGATGAGGGTCGTCAGCACCAGGATGAAGTCGAACACGAAGATCGATTCGATGAGGATCAGGCTGAACGTGATCAGTCCGGTCCACCACATCCACTCCCAGAGATCGACGAAGGGTGGATGGCGGTGGAGTGCGCGCGTCCGGAACCTGTACAGGACGAGAAGGACCACGAGCAGCACCAGGGCGGCCACCCAGACGGGGTAGAACAGGTCGGGGAAGTTGTGGCTGCTGAACGAGACGAAGAGGTATTCCCAGGGCGCCAGCGTCACGGCTGCCTCACTGCAGGCGGGTCGTCGGTGGGCGGGAGTATGCCATGTCGGACGCTATACTCCGCGCGAGCGGTCCGCTCCCGACGGACACGCCGTGGGAGGAGGAACGCGCCGGGTGCGAGCCCTGCTGTCAGTCGCGAATCGGGAGGGTATCGCGGGGCTCGCCCGGGAACTCCAGTCGCTCGACGTCGAGATGTTCGCGACCGACGGCACCCGCGAGTTCCTCGCCGGTGAAGGCGTCGACGTCCGCTCGGTCAACGAGCTGACCAACGGCGGACCCACGCTCGGCGGTCAGGTCAAGACGTTCCATCACGCGGTGTACGCGGGGATCCTTGCGCGCCGAGACGTGCAGGAACAGATGGACGACCTGAGGACGCAGGGTCTGGCGCCGATCGACCTCGTCGTCGTGAACGTCAAGCCGTTCGCGCCCTCGGTCGGCGCCAAGCTGGTCGGTATCGACGAGGCGATCGAGATGATCGACGTCGGAGGCGCGGCCCTTCTTGGCGCTGCAGCCCGCAACTCGGCAGGTGTCGCCGCGGCGTCCGACCCGTCGCACTACGAACGGATCCTCGCCGAGCTCCGCGAGCTCGGGCAGGTCAGCGCCGAGACGCGGGCGCAGCTCGCGGCCGAGGCGTTCAGCACCGTCGCTGCCTACCACGCGGAGATCGCCGCCTATCTCAATCAGATCTCGGGCAACGTGTTCCCGCGGCGGCTCGCGCTCGTTCTCGAGAAGGTCGATGACCTGCGCTACGGCGAGAACCCGCACCAGCGCGCCGCGTTCTACCGCGAAACGACCCATAGGAGCGGGACTCTCGCCGATGCCACGCAGCTGCAGGGTGGTCGGCCATCGTTCAACAACCTGCTCGACCTCGACGCCGCGTACCGGATCGCACGCGACTACACGGCGCCGACGGTGACCATCGTCAAGCACACCGATCCCGTCGGGCTGGCCTCGCATGACGAGCTCGTCGAGGCGTACCGCCATGCGCTCGAGACCGATCCGGTGGCGTCGTTCGGCGGGATCGTCGGCGTCAACCGCGAGCTCGATGGCGCGACCGCACGCGAGATCGCGGCGAACTCGTACGAGGCCGTCGTCGCGCCGGGGTTCAGCGAGGCCGCGATCGGCATCCTCAAACAGAAGGCAGGGCTCGAGATGCTCGCGGTCCCACCCGACCCGACGGACGGGATGCGCGACTACGGGATCGCCAATCTGGACTTCAAGCGGGTCGCCGGCGGGCTGCTGGTCGAAGATCTCGACGACCTCGGCCTGGACCGCGGGCAGCTGCAGGTCGTGACGCGGCGTCGCCCGACGCTCGAGGAGCTAACGGACCTGCTGTTCGCCTGGCGCGCGGTCCGCCACGTCAGCTCGAACGCGATCATCCTCGCCCGCAATGCGGCGACCGTCGGCATCGGCGCGGGCCAAGCCTCGCGGCTCGTATCCGTCGAGATCGCGCTGCGCCGGGCCGGCGATCGTGCGAAGACCGCCGTCATGGCATCGGACGCCTACTTCCCGTTCCCCGATGGCATCCAGGCCGCGGCGACGGCCGGGGTGACGGCGATCATCCAGCCTGGTGGGTCGATCCGCGACGAGATGGCGATCGAGGTCGCCGACCGCCACCACCTCGCCATGGTCTTCACGGGACGAAGGCACTTCCGGCATTGACGTGATGAGGGTCGGGCAGACGGTCGCAGCGATAAGGCGGAGCCGAGCACGTGAGCGCGCGCACCCCGGCGTGCGTGAGCGAGCGCGCACACGCGCCAACGCCGCGGGGCGGCCGGATCACCGACCTGTGGTCGAGACGTAGATGGAACAGCTGCTAGCGCTGGAGATGGTCCGGGTCACTGAGGCGGCTGCCATCGAGTCCGCGCGCTTCATGGGTCGTGGCGCCCGTGACGAGGCCGATGCCGCCGCGACGACGGCGATGCGCTCGACGATGGACGAGATCGAGTTCGCGGGCCGGATCGTCATCGGCGAGGGCGAACGCGATGAGGCGCCGATGCTCTACATCGGGGAGCGCGTGGGCAAGACCGGCGAGGAGCGCCACGAGGTCCCCGCGATCGACATCGCGGTCGACCCGCTGGAAGGCACGAACCTCGTCGCGCTCGGTCAGGCCGGCGCCATCACCGTGCTCTGCGCGAGCGAGGCAGGCGGACTGACCAACGCACCCGATACGTACATGGAGAAGCTGTGCGTCGGTCCGCCCGCCGCCGGCAAGGTCGACATCCGGCTGTCTCCGACCGAGAACCTCGGCCGCATCGCCGACGCGCTCGGGCGACGCGTCTCCGACATCACCGTCGTCATCCTCGAGCGGCCGCGCCACGAGGACCTCATCGCCGAAGTCCGCGCCGCGGGTGCGCGCATCAAGCTCATCGGCGACGGCGACCTGTCCGCGGCGATCTCATGCGCCGTCTCGGGCACTGGCGTCCACGCCGTGATGGGCATCGGCGGCGCACCCGAGGGTGTCATCACCGCCGGCGCCCTGCGCTGTCTCGGCGGGGAGATCCAAGCGAGGTTCCGGTACCGCAGTCCCGACGAGCGGGAACGCGGCGCTCGGATGGGTCACGGGGACGAGGACCGCGTCTACACGACGGAGGACCTGGCGCCGGGCAACAATCTCGTGTTCGCGGCGACCGGGGTCACGAGCGGTGACCTGCTGCAGGGCGTCCGGTTCTTCGGCGGCGGCGCCCGCACGCACTCCCTGATCATGGCCTACCAGACGAAGCAGGTCCGCTTCATCGACACCGTCCACATGTTCGATCGGGATAGCCCGCCCCGGGTCCGACTCTGACCGCTGCCACAGCCACCCCGGCCCGCGATCGGGCCCAGGCCCTCATCGGCCTCGCGGCGTGCGTCGCGGTCGCGGCCGCGGCGCGCCTCATCGGATCGGCGCTCCAGCTCGGGCTCGAAACGGCGCTCGCGCTCGTCCTGGGCCTGGCCATCGGCGCCGCCGCCACTGTCCGTCCGCGGCTGCTGCCCGGTGCGACCGTGGCGTCCCGCTACGCCCTCCGGCTCGGGATCACGCTTCTGGGCGCGCGGCTGACGCTCGGCCAGCTGCTCTCGACGGGTGCGGCGAGCATCCTGGGGATCGTGCTCGTGGTCAGCGTCGCACTCGCCCTCGGGACCTGGCTGGCACGACGCCTCGGTCTCGTACCGCCGCTGTCCGCGCTCATCACCGTCGGGATGGCGATCTGCGGCAACTCGGCCATCCTCGCGCTCTCACCGATCATCGGCGCAAAGCACCGCGACACCGCGTACGCCGTGTCGACGATCACCATCTTCGGTCTGATCGGCGTCCTGTTGCTGCCCGTCATCGGCCGCCTCTTCCACATGTCCGACCCAGTCTTCGGCACCTGGGCCGGCCTCGCCGTCAACGACACCGCCCAGGTCGTCGCGACCGGCTACGCGTTCTCGCCAGGGGCAGGTGATGTCGCCACGGTCGTCAAGCTGACGCGGAACCTCGCGATCCTGCCGGTCCTGCTGGGTGCTACCTGGTTCGTCGCGCGAACTGCGGCGTCCAGCGCCGAGGGTCCGACGGCTGCCGCCGGTCCGACGCCGTCGCGGCTCGCCCTCGTGAGTCGTGCCGTCCCGTGGTTCGTCGTCGGCTTCGTGGTCGTCGCAGGGCTCCGGTCTGCCGGGTTGCTCGACGTGCCCGTGCCCGGCGGCGGGACGCTCGCCGACCTGTGCTCGACGCTAGCGGCGCTCCTGATCCTCGTCGCGCTCGCCGGGGTCGGGATGGCGACGGACGTCCGGTCGCTGCGCGCCGTCGGTGGTCGGCCGTTCGTCCTCGCGGCCGTCATGTGGATCGTCATCGGCCTGCTCGCGTTGCTCGTGGCGACGACGATCGGGGGCCTCGCCGGCCCTCTCTAGCGTCTGCCACGCGGACCGGCAGCCCTATCCGAGCCGGAGGTTCGGCAGGACCTCCTTGCCGAAGACCTCGACGAACTCCTGCTGGTTGCGCCCGACGTTGTGCAGGTGGATCTCGTCGTAGCCCATGTCGACGTAGTGCTGGATGTGCCGGCAGTGCTCCTCGAGGTCGCTGCTGATCAGCACCCGGTTCTTGAAGTCCTCGGCTCGGACGAGCTTGGCGATGCCGGCAAAGTCCTCGGGGTTCTTGATGTCCTGCTTCGGGAAGAACGCCATGCCGCCGTTGGGCCACTCGACGAGCGCGTTCTGGGTGGCCTCTTCCTGGGTCCGCGCCCAGGAGATGTGGATCTGGAGGAGCTTCGGCCCCGCGTTCGGGTCCTTGCCGGCCTCGGCTCGGCCCTCTTCGAACTTGCCCCAGATCATCCCCATCTTCTCGTCAGCCGCCCCGACCGTGATGAGCCCATCGGCGAACTTGCCGGTCTTCTTGGCGTTCACGGGCCCGGCCGTCGCGACGTAGATCGGCACCTTCTGGTCGTCCGGCGGGCGTGTGTAGAGCTTGGCGCGCTCGAGCGTGAAGTACTTGCCCTCGTGGCGAACGACCTCACCCGTGAACAGCTTCGTGATGACCTCGATCGCCTCGAACATCATCGCGCTGCGGATCGGCACCTCGGGCCAGACCGGCGCGACGACGTGCTCGTTGAGCGCCTCGCCGGCCCCAAGGCCAAGATAGAAGCGGCCCGGGTACATCGCCCCGAGTGTCGCGGCGGCATGGGCGATCACCGCCGGGTGATAGCGGAAACCGGGACACGTGACGGCCGTCCCGAACCGCAACGATGTTCGCTGGCCGAGCGCACCCATGAACGCCCACGCGAACCCGCTCTGCCCCTGCTCCGGGGTCCACGGATGGAAGTGCTCGGAGACCATGAAGCCGGCCTCGAAGCCGGCCTCCTCGGCCTGCGCACACCAGTCGAGCAGGTCGGTGGGGGTGAACTGCTCCATCATCGCCGCGTAGCCGATCTTGGTCATGGTGGTCCTTTCTCAACGGCTCGCGACCCGGGGATGGGATCGTGGGCGATATCGAGCGCGCGACCCGAGCGCCGCTCCTCTCGGAGCCCGGGGCCGTCCTGCACATATCTTGACGGACCTGCGCCGTCGGCGGCATCGCATCCGACGGCGCGTGCGCCTCGAACGGGCGTCACCGTGCTGGACCGGTGCCCGATGATGAGCGGGATGGACCTCGAGAGTGTGATCCTGCGCACACGCGGGCTTGGCAATTCGACGTACATCCTCGGATCCGAGGGCGAGGCACTCGTCGTCGACCCGCCACGCGACGCCTGGCGCGTCCGGGAGATCCTCGAGCGCCGCGGCTGGCGACTCCGGAACGTGGTCGAAACCCACGTCCACAACGACTATCTGTCCGGAGCCCTCGAGCTCGTCGCCTCGGAACGAGCCCGGATCGTCGCCCCGGCGCGTGGCCGGTATGCGTTCGACCATCGCGGCGCTGACGACGGCGACGATGTCGAAGTCGGCAGCATCGTCCTTCGAGCCCGCGCGACGCCCGGCCACACACGCGAGCATCTCGCCTGGGACGTCATCGACCAGGCGGCGGACGGCGCGACGCCGACCGCAGTCCTCACCGGCGGCTCGCTGCTCATCGGCAGTGTCGGGCGGACCGATCTCCTCGGCCCGGACGCCACCGAAGAGCTGACCCGGCAGCAGTTCGACTCGCTGCGCGCGCTCGCATCGCTGCCCGACGAGGTCGCGGTGTGGCCCACGCACGGTTCGGGCAGCTTCTGCGCCGCGGGCCCGATGCAGGACACACCGACCTCGACGATCGGCGCCGAGCGCATCGCGAACCCGCTCTTCGCGCTCTCGGATCCGGCGGCATTCCACGATCGCCTCGTCTCGGGCTTCATGCCGTACCCCACGTACTACCGCGAGATGGCGCCGTTGAATCGCGCGGGGCCCGTCGTCCTCGGCGAGCGGCCGCGCATGGCCGCGCTGGATCCGACGGCCGTCGCCGCGGCCGTCGCCGACGGCGCGCGGATCGTCGACGGTCGAGCTCGAACCGAGATCGCCACGGGCCACATCCCGGGCTCCCTTACGGTCGAGCTGCGGGACACGTTCGCGTCGTACGTCGGCTGGATCCTTCCCGTCGGGACACCGCTCGTGCTGGTCCTGCCGGAGACGCCGGGCGCATCCGACGAGGCTGTCGATCAGCTCGTCCGCATCGGGTTCGATCGGATCGTCGGTGTCCTCGACGGCGGTATCGAGCGCTGGGTCGCCGAGGGACGGCCCGTCGCAGAGATCTCGACGATGCGTGCCGCCGCGCTCGCCGACGAGGTCCGTTCAGGCGCCCGACCTGCCATCGTCGACGTCCGCGACGAGGCCGAGATGCGCGACGACGGTCGACTTGATGACGCCTTCGAGATCCCACTCGCGGAGCTCATCGGCGGTGGCCCACTCGCGCTCGTGCCGGGCTCGGAGGTGACCGTGGCCTGCAAGTCGGGAGCCAGAGCGACCGTGGCGGCTGGTCTGCTTGAGGCTCGCGGCCATCGAGTGCGGCTCGTGCCACGCGGCGGGATCCAGGATGTCGTCAGGGACCTGGCTGTAGGCGAGTCCGTGAGCGAGCCCGGGAAGGCGTGACGTCGATCTGGTCGTCACTCGAGACGGAATACGAGGAGGCCGGCCGGCGCGATGGCGCGGATCGTCGATCCGCCGCACTCCGCGGACGCTTCAACCTGCCGATCGGCCGTGACGGGCGGTCGAAGGCGTACCTCGCTGGCCAAAGCCTCGGCGCGCAGCCGAAGGCTGCATACGCCGCAGTCGAGGAACGCCTCGACGCCTGGGCGCGGCTCGGTGTCGACGGCTGGTTCGACCCCGAGCGGCCGTGGCTCGACGTCGAGCGCGAGCTCGCCGATCCGACCGGCCGGCTGGTCGGCGCGGCCCCGGCGGAGGTGACGACCGCCAATACGCTGAGCATCGACCTTCATCTGCTGCTCGCGTCGTTCTTCCGACCCGACGGTGTCCGCCGCCGGATCCTCATCGACGCACCGACGTTCCCGTCCGATCGCTACGTGGTGCAGTCCCAGCTGCGCCACCACGGCCTGGACCCGGAAACCGACCTGATCGTCGTCCGGCCCCGACCCGACGAGGACACCGTCCGCCCAGACGATATCGACGAGGCGATCGACCGGCATCGCAACGAGCTCGCCCTCACGCTCCTGAGCGGCGTGAACTACGCGACCGGGCAAGCCTTCGATATCGGCCGGCACACCGCGACCGCACACGCGGCGGGCGCGGCGGTCATCTGGGACCTCGCCCACGCCGCCGGCAACATCCCGCTGGCGCTGCACGACGCGAACGTCGATGCCGCCGCGTGGTGCACGTACAAGTACCTCAACAGCGGTCCCGGGGCGCTTGCCCAGCTGTTCGTGCACGAACGCCACGCCACGGATCCCGCCACACCGCGGCTCGCCGGCTGGTGGGGCAACGATCCGGCCTCCCGCTTCCTCATGGCCGAGAGGTTCGTGCCGGGGCGAGGAGCCGATGGCTTCCGGGTCTCGACCCCGCCGATCCTGTCGCTCGCACCGATCGCCGTTTCGCTGTCGATGTTCGACGAGGTGGGGATGACAGCCCTGCGCGAACGGTCGGTGGTGCTGACCGGCGAGCTGGAACGCCTCATCGATGCGTACGTCCCGGACGCGACGATCATCACGCCACGCGATCCGTCCTCGCGCGGCTCGCAGCTGTCGATCCGAGTCGCTGATGCCCACGCGCGGTCGCGCGCCCTCGAGACGTTCGATGTCGTCGTCGACGTCCGCGAACCCGACCTCATCCGGCTTGCGCCAGTCCCCATGTACTGCTCGTTCGAGGATGCCGTCCGGGCGGCCGACGCGCTACGTCGCACCCCCTGACCGTTCGGCGGGACGCTCCTCGGCCGTCACCCATCGACGCGGCCCTGGGTCCCAGGCGCCCACGACGCGGACATTTCCAGGTGGCTCACCTGCGGCGACGACGCGCCGGCGTGTCTCGACGGTCTCCGTCCAGCCGGGTGGGACGAGGCCTGGGGCGAGATCGGAGAGCGGCGCCAGCACGAACAGCCGCTCGCGGAGGTGGCGGTGCGGGACCTCGAGGCGTTTCGCCTCCTTGGCGGGGTCGACGTCTGCGTCGATCGACCGGGCGTCCGCGGATCTGGCGACATCGATGCGGTGGCGGCCGTACAGCAGCAGGTCCAAGTCGAGCTCGCGCGGTCCCCATCGCGCGCGAGCCTGCCGGCCGCCGCTACGTTCGATCTCCTTGATCGATGCAAGGAGGTCCAAAGCGTCGGCCTCCGCCCCGC
>JBKPMM010000015.1:0-3579 GCA_046732155.1 Chloroflexota bacterium
GGTTCTGGGACGTCGATGAAGCCGGTCGCATCTCGCCAGGCCTGGACACGCTCGATGGCCGGCGAGCCATGCTGCAGTCGGCCCTCGCGCAATTCGAGTCGCGTCGCGGAGACCACCAGCTGGTCGCCGATCCGGTCGAGGACGCGGCCCCACCGGATCCGGCACGAGTCCATCACCTGTAGCACGCCGTCGACCTGTCCGCCGCGGATGAGTCCGACCCGCGGGAAGACGTCGAGGACGTGGAATGCGTGGACGGGTTTGGCGCCGTCGATGGGCTTGCTCGCGAGCCAGCGCCAGTCCGTTGGGCGCACGCGCTCGCGGAATCGCTCGTCGATGGAGGCACCGAATGCCGCGACCGGGACGGAGCGCAGAAGGTCGCTACCGAGCCAGTAGGCCTCGACGACGCGACGATCGAGCGGATCGGGGATGCCGGCGGATCGGGCGATCAGGGCCAGGTAGGGGTAGGCGCCCTCGAAGCGCTGGGCAAGGGCACGCAATACGCGGTCTTGGCCGGCGGCCCCGGCCTCAAGTAACTCGTCAGCATCGTCGGGGCCGCAGTAGCCGAACCGATTCGGACCGTAGGCGTACCGCGCGAAGAGCACCGGTCCCGACGCGGGCGGCCTGACCGGTGGCGGTCCCGGCGGAGTCGATGCGAGCGGCACCGAGTGGGTCATCGTTCTGGACCTACGCCGTCGCCGCCGCTGTCGCCGGGCCGCGGCGGACGAGGAGCAGCGCCGCGACGCCGAGGAGCGCGAGGAGATAGCCCGTCGTTGCCACTGGCTCCGGGACGGTGCCGCGCGACACCGCCGTGAGCCCGGCAGTGATGAGGGCACCGAGGACCAGCATCGACGTCACCTCGGTCGCCGGGGCGCGCCGGAGCGCAGCCATCCACGTCCCGACGTAGCCGGCGAGCAGCAGACCGGTCGCAGCGATCCAGATCCACCCGGTAGCGCCGAGCTGCGCGATGCCGCTGATGCGGCCAGTCACGAGCAGGAACCCCGTCAGGACCACGAGACCGATCCCGAGCCGGGCGACGCCGACGATCGGTGAGCGGACACGTCCGAGCACGCGCTTCGCCAGCACGACTTCGACGGCCCAGATGAGGGTCGCGAAAGCGATCATCGTCTCGCCGGTCCCCCACGTTATGCCCAAGGGCGGGAGGATGAGGATCTGCCCAGCGAGCAGCACCGCGAGCGCGGCGATCGGGGCTGGCCCGAGGCGTTCCGCGAGGAACGGACCGGCCATCAGCGCCACCCAGATGAACATCGTCTTGTGGATGAACGCGGCCGTCGGGGCGCTGGCCATCGCGAGCCCGCTGAAGAACAGCAGGAACGCCACGCCCCCACCAAACACACCGATGGCCGCGAGCGTCGAACGATCACCGCGCGAGATCGCGCGGACCTCGGCCGGCCTCACGACAGCCGCGGCCACGAGGACTAACACGGCGACGGCGACGAGGTTCTTGAGGGTCGTGAAGACGGCCGGGTCCGGCACGGCCTTGACGGCCGTGGCGTTCACGAACACCGAGATCCCGCTGATGACGGCGGTCCCTGCCGCGAGCATCAGTCCGATGCTCCGCTCCCTCGGAAGCGTCGCCGCGAGCTGCGTCCTCGCGGCACGTGTGGCGGTCATGACGTCGGTCCTCCTGTAGCGTCTCCATACGCGACCCTCACGAGTCGCTCGATCTCTTCGGATTCGGCTGGGTCGAGGCGTGCCATCACCGACCCAGCGGCGACGATCACGCGGTCACCGACGCGGAGGTCGGGTACTGGTAGCGCACTGGCACGCCGGAGCCGTCCGTCGACGCGCACGACGGCCGCCTCGCCGTCGATCGCGATGACCTCCCCGGGCAGCGTCAGGCACATCAGGCCGCTCCGTTCGCACCCAGGCCGGCGAGCTCCTGCAGCGTCCGCCAGTTCGCGAGGCGATCCGCCTGGGTCGCCTGGATCTCGGCGGTCGGCTCGCCGTCGCCTCCGAAGTGCGCCGCGAAGCGGCCCTCGGAGCGAGCGAACGACAGGAAGTCGATGGCCTCGCCCGTCGGCATGGTCGGCCAGTCGGCGCGCAATGCCGGGTTGCCCTGTAGGGACAGCCGGTCGGCGAACGTCGCTCCGCGTCGCGGGTCGTACGTGAAGAGCGGGAATGCCCGCGAGTCGACCGCCAGCTTCGCCTGGTGCGATGCCGCGTCATCGGCGATGCCGTGCTCCGGCATGCACGCGGTGTAGGCGATGATCACGGCCGGGCCAGGGAACGCGTTCGCGTCCATGATCGAGCGGTAGAAGTGGTTCAGATGGGCCGGTGTCGTCTGGGCCACGTACGCGTTGCCGTGGGCCATCAGGATCCGCCCCAGCTCCTTGCGCGCTTCGGGGCGGCCATGCTCGGCAGCGCCGAACGCTGAGAGCTTCGTGATCTGGCCGCCGAACGAGGCCGTCGAGGCTTGACCGCCGGTGTTCGAGTAGACCTGAGTGTCAAGCACGAGGACGTTGATGTCAGCGCCGGAGGCGACCATCCGCGAGAGGGCCTGGAAGCCGATGTCGTACATCGCGCCGTCACCGCCGAGCACCCACACCTTCCGGTCCTGATGTCCCGCCTGGTCCCACCGCGTGCGGACGCCGGCAGCGACCGCGGGAGCGTTCTCGAACAGCGAATTCGTCCACGGGACGAGGTATGGGTTGAACGGATAGGTGCTCCCGAACACGCTGTTACAGCCTGTCGCCGCGACGATCCCCATCGAGTCGGGGCCGTGCACCTGGCGTGTCGCGGCGATCATCATCCGGATCGCGCTAGCCTCGCCGCAGCCGGCACACGAACCGGCGCCGCCGACATAGCCGATGGCATGTTCGCCGAGCATCAGGTCGGCAAGCGCCTTGTCGTTCCGATACGGAGCGGGCGTCGGCGGTAGCGACCGGAAGAAGCGGATGTCGCGCTCGGCGCGGTCGAGCGCCGTCTCGCCGGACTCGTCCTCATCGACCTTGTCGGTCATGAACAGCGCGTCGTGGCCGAGCGCCGCGCAGACTTCGACGCACTCGGCGCAGCCCTTGCAGTGGATCGGCTCGACGAAGATGCCGAAGGAGGCCGGCTCCAGCCCGCGCTTGGCTGGCACCTCGGCGTATTTCTGGGTGTGGACGAAATGCGATCTGACGGAGGCCGCGGCCACAGGTGGCGCCGCCTGGTCCGCGGCGAACGCGTCGACCCGGGTGTCGAGGTCGCCCTGAGGGACCGCGATCCCGAGGATCGCGCTATCGGGACAGGCGCTCACGCACGCCATGCATCCGACACAACGCTCCGCGATTAGCTGCGGGAGCTGTGGCGCGAGACGGCTGAAGTCGCGTGTCGCAGCCGTCCCCGGCGGGATGACGCTGCGGGCCAGTCCCACGTCGGCGGGCCACTCTGCGTCGGCGACGCCTTGCCGGTACGCCGGGACGATCGACTGGCCGAACTCCTCGACATACGTGTCGATGTCGAACAGTGGCACGGCGATACCGAGCCCGACCTCGTGTGCCTCCTTGAGGGCACCGGGCTCCTTCGTCAATACGGACTGCAGTCGCGGGTTCATCGGTCCCCTCTCGCGAGGGCTCGGAC
>JBKPMM010000016.1:0-6212 GCA_046732155.1 Chloroflexota bacterium
CGCTTCTGTGAAGCGATCGGGCGACCGGAGCTCGTCGCGGATCCCCGGTTCGCGACCAACGGCGATCGCGTCGTCCATCGCGATGCGCTTCGGCCGCTGATCGCGCAGCGGCTTGCCACGCGGACCAGCGCGGAATGGGCCGCCGTCCTCGAGCGGGCCGATGTCCCGAACGGCGCCGTCGCCGACGTGCTACAGGCGTTCGGTTCGCCCGAAGCGTCGGCCCTGGGCATGGCGACCGAGGTCGAGCATCCGTCGCTCGGTGTCATCCGCCAGGCCGGGATCCCCCTCGGGTTCGCCTTGACTCCCGGCGCGATCAGGACAGCCCCGCCACTCCTCGGCGAGCACTCGGACGAGATCCTCGATGAGCTCGGATACAGCGGCGAGGAGATCGCCCATCTGCGCGAGACCGGCGCGGTCTGAGGGGTCGACAACCGTCCATGGACGGTTCCGGTCGTTCGTACGCCGCGCTCGCGCCGCTCGCCGGGGCGCGCTAGCCCAGGCCCGACAGACGCCGCTCGGGCTGGTAGTCACGAGGTGACGACCCGGCCGTGCAGACCTGCACGCGTCCGGGTCGTTCGCGCATGACCCGCTGCTAGACTCGGCCGGCCCTGACCCGACCCCACCTGGAGGCCCGCCCGACATGACCGACGACCGCGAGCGCTGGGCGCTGATCCTCGGCGCATCCTCCGGCATGGGGGAGGCGACGGCCCTGACGCTGGCGAAGGCCGGGTACAAGATCTGCGGCATACATCTGGACTTCCGCGCAGCCCTGAGCCACGTCGAGGAGGTCAAAGGGGCGATCGAGGCCGCGGGCTCCGAGGCGCTGTTCATCAACATGAACGCCGCCGACGACGAGAAGCGCGCCGCTGCGCTCACGACCCTCCGCGAGCGCTTCGATCGCTCGAAGGCGCAGGGGCGCGACCCGTACGTGCGCGTCGTGATGCATTCGCTCGCCTTCGGCTCGCTCGTGCCGTTCCTCGCGGAGGACCCGAAGGCTGGCGTCGATCGCAAGAAGATGGAGATGACCCAGGACGTGATGGCGAACAGCCTCGTGTACTGGGTCCAGGATCTCTGGCGCGGTGGCTTCCTCGGGCAGGGGTCGAAGATCTACGCCATGACATCCGAGGGTTCGACGCGCGTCGTGCCGTCGTACGGCGTCGTCTCGTCGGCCAAGGCGGCGCTCGAATCGCATGTCCGCCAATTGGCGATGGAGCTGGCACGCCAGGGAACGGGTGCGACCGCGAATGGCATCCGGGCCGGCGTGACCGTGACTCCCGCGTTGCTCAAGATCCCCGAGTCGCAGACCATGATCGACATCACGATGAAGCGGAACCCGACCGGCCGGATGACGACGCCGCAGGACGTCGCAAACGCGATCCTCGCGCTGTCCGGCGAGGGCACGGACTTCATCAACGGCGACATCATCAGCGTCGATGGCGGGGAGTTCGTCACCGGCTCATGACGGGCCGGGTGATCGTCGTCGGGTCGGTCAACATCGACCTCGTTGTCACTGTCCGCACGTTGCCCGCACCCGGCGAGACCGTTATCGGTGGACGCTTCGCCCAGCATCACGGCGGGAAGAGCGGGAACCAGGCGGTCGCCGCAGCCCGACTGGGCGCTCCCACGTCATTCGTCGGCGCCGTCGGGGACGACGACTTCGGGCGTTCCGCGCGGTCGGCCCTGGAGGACGAGCACATCGACGTCTCGGAGCTCCGGACATTGGCGGATCAGGCGACGGGTGTCGCGCTGATCCTCGTGGATGCCGATGGCGAGAACAGCATCGCGGTCGCCAGTGGCGCGAATGGAGCCGTCACGCCCGAGCAGGTCACGGCCTCGATCTCGGCGCTCTCGCCAGGGCCCGGCGACGTCGTGTTGGTCGGCCACGAGGTCCCGACCGCCGCCGTCGCTGCGGCGCTGCGGTCAGCCCGCGAGCGCGGCACGACGACGATCCTGAACCCTGCCCCAGCATCCGGGCTGGATGCCGAGACGGTCGCGCTCGCCGAGCTCGTCACGCCCAACGAGGGTGAACTCGCGACGCTCCAGGCGGTGGGGGTCAGGGCGGAGCGACTCTTCGTGAGCCTGGGTTCTGACGGCGCGGAACTTCGTACGCCGGGCGGCTCGGTGCGGATCCCCGCGTTGCCCGTCGAGGCCGTCGATACGGTCGGTGCCGGCGACACGCTGAACGGCGCTCTCGCCGCCTCGCTCGCCGTAGGCTATCCGCTCGAGGAAGCGGCACGTCGGGCGGTCGCCGCCGCGTCGCTTGCGGTCACGAAGGCGGGGGCGCGCGAGGGGATGCCGACGCTCGAAGGGCTCGAGGCGGTGATCGCCCGGGACGGCTGATCCTCACGGGCGACCCACGTGGTCACGAGGCGGGCGGCCGGTGTCATCTCCAGCGCGCCGTCGGCGGCCACCCACCATGCAGCGAGACCCCGTGCGCGCGCCTCGACACCGATCCGCTGGCCGCCACCGAGGAAGAGGGTCTTCGCCCAGACCTCGGCCCAGGCTGGGTCGGGCCCGGCGACCGTCACGGCCAGGAGGCCGGTCGAGGCGGGCAAGCCCGTTCGCGGGTCGATGAGGTGATGGACCGAACGCCCGTCGTGATCCCATCGACGGCGGCTGATCGACGATGTCGCGATGGCGAGATCGCGAAGCCCGACCACGGCGAGCGGTGGCCCGGCCGGCGCGACCGGATCCTCGATCCCCACCTTCCAAGGACCGTCCTCGGGCGCATCGCCGCGCACGACGATGTCGCCGCCTGCGTCGATCAGGAACGCATCAAATCCGAGATGCTCAACGCGACGCGTCGCCCAACGCAGGGCGAGACCTTTTCCGATCCCGCCCAGATCGATCGGACGATCGATGGTCAGGTAGCCGGGGCGGCGTCGGCGCACGAGCGGTACATCGAGCCCCGGGCGACCGTCGCTCGGGGGATCCTGCTCGACCCGGACGGGGACCTGGGCGCCGTGCTCGCCGAGCCGCTCCAGGTCGATGAGGACCCGCGGATCGAACCGACCCGCGGTCACGCGCCTTGCACGCTCGGCGGTGACGACGGCCCGCTCCAAACGCCGTCCGACGCGCAGCTCGGTTCCGGTTCCTGCCGACCGATCCAGTCCGACGAGCTCGGCATCATCCCGGAACCGCGACAGCGCGTGGTCCGCAGCTGCGAACTCGTCGATGACCTCCGTCCACGCAGCATCCGCGTAACGTCCGAGTGCCACCAGCCGTAGCGGCGACCCCATCGATCGGCTCTCGAAGGAGGCGATCCGGCGCGTCGTGTCGTCAGACACCCGAGGCACGGGTGACGGCATGAGTCGCGGGCGCCGCTACTCGCCCGGGAGCGGATCGCACCGAGGGCAACGCGACACGAGCGGGAAGCTGCGCGGCCGACACGCCGACGCGCCGCGTCGTCGCGGCAAGCTGATCGAGCGCGTGCTCAAGGTCGTCGATGGCCGGTCCGAGGTCGGCGTAGCCGCCGGCGATCCGTGAATACCGTTCCGTCGCCACGCCGAGTCGTCCTTCGATGACGTGGTGGTCCGACGCCACGGACGTGACGGTACGCGCGATCGGATCACGCGCCGCGATCAGTGCTCCGTCGGCCGCGGATTGCAGCGAGGTGACGGCCGCCAGCGCCGCCGCGTACGCCGCTGTCGAGACCCCGACGAGCACGCCGAGGTGTAGCCCTCGCCGAGCGTCAGTCGCCATGCTCGGCTTCCGACTCGTGCTCGCCCCCCGCGGTGCGCGTGACCGTTGCGGTGGGGCTCCGCCCGAGCGCGGCGGAACCAAGTCCCTGCCGCGCCCTGGCCAGCTGGGTCTCGAGTTTCGCGAGGCGAGCCTTGGCCGTTGCGAGGCGATCCTTCAGGTCGGCGGCATGCGCCGCATCGGCCGCGATCCGGTCACCAGCCTGCGCCAACGCGACCGTAAGATCCTGGGACCGGGCATCGAGGGCCTCGAGTCGGGTCATCAGCGCTTGGCCGCGGGCCTGTTCGTTCGCGACGTCGGCGGTGAGCTGCGTCGCCGATGCCGGCGCGACCGCCAGGGGCGCTGCGTCCGCTGTCCAGGCGGCGGCGAGGCGTATCGCGCCGATGACGAGCACGAGAACGAGCGCGACGCCGAGGATGACCGTCATACGACGGACGACGAGTGCGGTGGTCATGTCCGAGCGACCTCCATGGCTGAGCTCGAGCGAGCCGTGCGAGCCTGGCGGATGACCCAGTAGCGGTAGGCCCCCGCGAGTGCGACAAGGACGCCCGCGCTGACGTAGGCGAGACGCACTGTCGGCGTATCCGTGCCGGCGAGGACGCCGTGCGTCCAAGCCATCGCGAACACGACGATCGATAGGCGGTGAAGGCGAAGCCAGACGCCGGGTGGCAGCAGTTTGGTGTAGCGAGCGGACAGCGCGGTCACGAGGAGCGCATACAAGCTGAGCGTCCCGAGTGCGACCGGGATGCTCCGGTACTCCGACAGGCCGGGGATGACCGCACCGATAAGTCCGACGTGAGCCTTCGGATCCGCGATCAGCGAGAGGACGTGGACGGCGACGAATGCCGTGACGAAGACCCACACGTGGTCGTGCCACGGAAACACCCGTTTCGAGAGCTTCCAGGTGGACTTGTTCGTCGGATGACTGAGCAGCAGGCCGATGAGCACCTGGAAGGTCAACAGACCGAACGCGACGAGTCCCGTCGCCCGCGCTGCCAACCAGAAGCGGAGCTCAGCCTGACGGTCGCTGGTCGCCGGCAGGATCTGGTCCGTCGCCACCACCAATGTCAGACCGAGGACGGCGAACAGCGCCGCGCTAGCGCGACCACTCAACCTGAATGGTCCGGTGGTCACTGTTGGCCGGGGAGGCCGCTGGGGGTCTGGGGAGGTCATGGTCGTCTCCGGACGGCAAGGCTCTACTCCCCTGAGACGACGAGGCTGGAAAAGGTTTCATCCCGCCGTGTCTCAGGTAATGCGTCGAGCGCCGCGGACCTGCCCAGGACGGTCCCGGTCGCCGCGGGACCATCGTCAGACTGGGATTCAGGCCGGTCCGCCGGAGACTGGTGCGGTCATGACCATCGACGCGCTCCATGGCTCGGTCGAGCGGCCGCGCGATCTCGCGACCGATCGCCCGGCGATCGGCACGCCCGACACGAACATCTTCCTGTGCCCTCGCTGCACACGGCCCGTGGCCGTCGGCGTGTCCAAGTGCGCAGGTTGCGGGACGCGACTGGTCGCGGGCGTCCCGCTGCTCAAGGTGAGTGGCTTCATCGGTCTCGGTCTGGTCGTCGGGTTGGCGATCGGCGGCGGGATCTTCGGCGCGTTGACGCTCCTCGGCGGCCGGACTGCTGCTCCCCCGGTCGTCGCGCCGCCGGTCGGCGCGATCCCCTCCGCTGTCGCCGTTCCGAGCACGATCCCCGGCGTGAGTGCCGCGCCACAGCCGAGCGCCGCGCCGGTCGATCCAGGCGTGCCCGCCGCCGCGCTGACGGCACTGCGCCGATCGACGAGCGTCAACCAGCGACTCCTCGCCGACGCGGATCTACTCGGCAAGGCCCTGGCCGCCCGCGATCCGTCGCCCGCGGACATCGCCCCGTTGCTCCGCAACCTCGCGTCGACCGCGTCGTTCGGCGATGGCATCGCTACGACGGTGGGGACGTGGGACGACGCCGTGGACCTGTCCACCGCACTCGCGTCGTTCTACGCCTCGATCGACCGGATCGCGCAGGACGCCCTCGCTGCATCGATCACGAACGACCGCGCATATCAGGACGCCGGGACGCAGATGCTCGCCGTGCTCGATCGCATCCCCAGGCTCGACGCCGATACGCGGGCCCTCGCGACGACCGCCGGCGTCGACCTGCCACCGCTCGAGTCGGCGCCGAGCTGATCGGTCAGGGCGACGGAGCGGGAGCGCCCGAGGCCGGTGCCGATGAGGGTCCATATCCCGTCAGCTCGACGTACGCCTCGCCGCCCCCATCGACACCCCGGCCCGGGCCTCTCCTGGCCGTGACCTTCTGCGACCCCTCCCAGTAGACGACGCCTGTCGTCGCCCGCGTATCGAGCTCCTGTGCCGAGACGGTCGGCGTCAGGTCGATCGTGAGCTCGTCCCCGGGCAGGTGGATCGACCATCCCGCGGGATAGGTCGCACCGGTCGACGGGCTCGTCCACGCCCCCGTCACGTCGACCGTGAACGCCTCGCGATCGAGGTGCTGCGTGGTGCCATCGGGGCGGAC
>JBKPMM010000017.1:0-19244 GCA_046732155.1 Chloroflexota bacterium
GCATCGCGAACGTTGGATCGTCGGGATGGGCGGTCAACGGCGCGGACGAGACGCGGACCCTCCGCATCGCGCCGCTCATCGTGGCCACCGGTCGACAGCCGCCGCGCGACCGGCCGTTCGCCACGGCGAGTTTGGCCGGACGTCTTTGCGCAAAGACAGCTCGCGTGCCATCCCGGATGCTGCGGCGGCTGCCGCCGCGACGTCGAACGCTCGACGCCGATCGGCGCGGCCATCCCAATGCTCGGCGACCCAGTCGGTCGACAGCTCCTCGCCATCGTCGCGGAGGAACCGCTCGTCGCGGACGAGTGCGCGGTCGAACGGCAGGGTCGTCTGGATGCCCGTTACTTCGACCTCGTCGAGCGCGCGTCGCAGGACCGCGACGGCTTCCCGCCGATCGCCCGCGACTGCCATGACTTTCGCGATCATCGGGTCGTAGTCGGGTGGGACGCGGTCACCGGCACGGATCGCTGTATCGACGCGAACGCCTGGCCCAGATGGCATCGACCATGTCCCGACGCGACCCGGTGCTGGAGCGAAGTCTCGCGATGGATCCTCAGCTGCAAGGCGGGCTTCGATCGCGTGTCGTGTCGGCGCGAGAGCGCGGTCCGCTGCTGCCCGCGCACGATCCGACAGCGGACGTCCGGCGGCCACCCACAGCTGCTCCGCCACGAGATCGAGGTCGGTCACGAGCTCGGTCACCCCATGCTCGACCTGCAATCGCGCGTTCACCTCGAGGAACCAGAACCGGCGATCGCGGTCGAACAGGAATTCCGCCGTCGACGCATTCGACAGACCGGCAGCGCGAGCGGCTCGGACCGCCATCGCGTGCAGTTCTCGACGCTCCGCGGCGGTCAGTCCTGGCGCTGGCGTTTCCTCCACGAGCTTCTGATGACGGCGCTGTACCGAACAGTCGCGCTCACCGAGGGCCACCACGGCACCCGAGGAATCGCCAAACAGCTGGACCTCGATGTGGCGCGCAGGCCGCACCTCCCGCTCGAGATAGACAGCGCCGTCGCCGAACGCCGCATGCGCTTCACTTGATGCCGCCGTCAGAGCCGCGGGAAGGTCGGCAGCCGTCTCGACTCGACGCATGCCGCGCCCGCCACCACCAGCGGCTGCCTTGACGAGCAACGGGAATCCGATCTCGTCGCCCGCGGCCACGATCTGGTCGACGGCGTCGGCGCGATCGAGCGGCGCGGGATCGAACGTCCCTGGGACGACCGGGACATCCGCGGCCGCGGCGGTCCGACGTGCGGCCAGCTTGTCGCCGAGAGCGTCGATCGCGTCTGCGGGCGGTCCGATGAAGACGAGTCCGGCATCGACAACGGCCCGAGCGAACGACGCGCGTTCCGAGAGGAAGCCGTAGCCCGGGTGGATGGCCTCGGCGCCGGTCGCGAGCGCAGCATCGATGATGCGGTCCGCCCGAAGGTAGCTGTCGCCTGCCGGCGCCTCGCCCAAGCGCACCGCCGCGTCGGCGGCGGCGGCGTGTGCCGCGCCGGCATCAGCGTCGGAGTAGACCGCGACGACCTCCACGTCGAGATCGCGGCACGTCCGGGCGATCCGGAGCGCGATCTCCCCGCGGTTGGCGATAAGGATCCGTCGGAATGGCGGCACGCCGATGTCTTTGCGCAAGGACACGCGCGGGACCGTGTCGGTCCCCCTCACAGGGGGATGTTGCCGTGCTTCTTCGGAGGGTTCGTATCGCGCTTGTCCGCGAGCATCTCGAACGCGGCGATCACACGAGGCCGCGTCTCGGACGGTCGGATCACGTCGTCGACGTACCCGCGCGCGGCCGCGACATAGGGATTCGCGAAGTGTTCCTCGTACTCACCGACCAGGCGCGCGCGCGTGGCCTGCGGGTCATCGGATGAAGCGATCTCATCGCGATGAAGGATATTCACGGCGCCTTCGGCACCCATCACCGCGATCTCGGCTGTCGGCCACGCCAGGTTTATGTCACCGCGGACGTGCTTGCTCGACATGACGTCGTACGCGCCGCCGTATGCCTTCCGGGTGATCACCGTGACCTTCGGGACCGTCGCCTCGCAGTACGCGTAGAGCAGCTTCGCGCCGTGCCGGATGATCCCGCCGTGCTCCTGACCCACACCAGGCAGGAAACCCGGGACGTCGACGAGCGTCAGCAACGGGACGTTGAAGCAGTCGCACGTGCGCACGAAGCGAGCGGCCTTGGTCGACGCCGCGATGTCCAGTGCACCGGCGAGGACCGACGGCTGCTGCGCGATGACACCGACGCTGCGCCCGTTCAGCCGCGCGAACCCGATGATGATGTTCTGGGCCCAACCGGGCTGGATCTCTGTGAACGCGCCGTCGTCGACGACGCGTTCGATGACACCGTGCATGTCGTAGGGCTTGGACGGGTCGTCGGGGATGATGGAGTCGAGGCTCTCGTCCATGCGGTCCGTCGGATCGCTGGTCGCGAGTGAGGGCGCGTCACCAAGATTGTTCTGCGGCAGGAACGCGAGCAGCCGCCGCGCGCTCTCCAGCGCCGACGCCTCGTCCCGCGCCGCGAGATGGGCCACGCCGCTCTGCGTCGTATGGGTCGTCGCCCCGCCGAGCGTTTCGGCGTCGACGTCTTCGTGGGTCACCGCCTTCACGACGTTCGGGCCGGTGACGAACATGTAGCTCGTCCCCTCCACCATGATCGTGAAGTCTGTGATCGCCGGCGAGTACACCGCTCCCCCGGCACACGGTCCGAGGATCACCGACAACTGTGGCACGACCCCGGACGCGAGCGTGTTGCGCAGGAAGATGTCTGCGTAGCCACCGAGCGAGACGACGCCCTCCTGGATGCGCGCCCCACCTGAGTCGTTCAGCCCGATGATCGGTGCGCCGACCTTCATCGCGAGATCCATGATCTTGCAGATCTTCTCGGCGTATGCCTCCGACAGCGATCCACCGAATACCGTGAAGTCCTGGCTGAAGACGAACACGGTCCGTCCATCGATCGTGCCGTGACCCGTCACGACGCCGTCGCCGAGGTACGACGTGTCGAGCGTCGCATTCCTGTTTGTGACGAATGCGTCGAGCTCTACGAAGGAATCCGCATCAAGCAAGAGTTGGATACGCTCGCGCGCCGTCAACTTCCCGCGCTCGTGCTGCTGGTCGATCCGTTCCTGACCACCGCCGAGGAGTGCCTCTTCGCGCATGGCAGCAAGACGTGCGAGACGTCGTTCGTTCGTCGACACGGGGTGAGATCCTCTGCGAAACGGGCTGTCTTTGCGCAAGGACAGTCGCCATCATACGGTCCCAGTTATCCACCGAAATGGTGAACAACTCACGTCACCTGTGGATAACCAAGCAACCGTACACGACGAGGCTGGAGTAGCATGGCGCGACGTCCCGCCGTCCCCGTCACTCATCGGGCCGATCGATTCGAGGTGATGCCCCAGTGAAGAACGTCATCGCGATCGCGAATCAAAAGGGGGGCGTCGGTAAGACGACGACTGCGATCAACCTCGCGGGGGCGTTGGCGGAAGAGGGATATCGCGTCCTCTGCATCGACATGGATCCCCAGGCGAACCTTACGGCCGGCCTCGGGATCAACCTCAATACCGTGGAGCGATCGATGGCGGACGTTCTCGCCGACGGTCGCTCGAAGTTGGGCGACGTGATCCTCGCCACCGACAGCGCGGGCATCGACGTCGCGCCGGCGCACATCGACCTCGCCTCGACCGAGGGCGAACTGTTCACCGCACTCGGCCGGGAGTCCATCTTGCGCGAGGCGATCGACGGGCAGATCAAGAGCTATGACTACGTTCTGATCGATTGCCCGCCGAACCTCGGACTGCTCACCGTCAATGGCCTCGTCGCCGCGAACGGCGTCATCATCCCGGTGCAGACGCAGTACTACGCGATGAAGGGCCTGACGAATCTCGTCAAGGTGATCAACGCGATCCGACTCAAGCTGAACCGGAACCTGCGCATCCTCGGGCTGCTGCCGACCTTCTATGACGGGCGCACGAACCTCGCTCGCGACATGCTTGACGAGCTGCGCGTAGTCGGCGATCACCACGTCTTCAGCAGCATCGTGCGCAACACCGTGAAGCTCGGCGAGGCCCCGCTCGTCGGGCGACCGATCACGACCTACGCGGGCGGCAGCGAAGCGGCCCGCACGTACCGTGAACTGGCACGGGAGGTGGTTGACCTTGGCACGGCCTGATTTCCGAGCAGCCGCCGCGCGTCGGCTATCGGAGGAGCGCGAGCTCTCCCCGGCCATCGTCAGCCTGCTCTCGCCTGACGGGCCGACGCGAAGCGTCGGTGTCCGCATCGTCCACGTCGACCGCATCGAACCGAACCCGGAGCAGCCGCGGCTCGCGTTCAACCAGGAAACGCTCGATGAACTGGCGGCTTCGATCCGCGAACACGGCGTGCTCCAGCCGATCCTTGTCCGGCCGATCGGTCAGAACACGTATCAGTTGATCGCTGGCGAGCGTCGCTGGCGGGCGTCGAAACAGGCCGGGCTGGAAACGATCCCGGCGTTGATCGAGGACATCGACGACGACACCGCACTCGAGATCTCGATCATCGAGAACCTCCAGCGCGAGGACATCTCCCCTCTCGACGAGGCGGCGATGTACGACCGGATGGTGACCGAGCACGGCTATAGCATCCGCAAGCTCGCCGACAAGCTTGGCAAGGACAAGGGCTACGTCGAGAACCGTTTGCGCCTCGCTGATGCCCCGGATGAGGTTCGCGAGCTGGTGTCCTTGCGCAAAGACACGCTGTCGCACGCCTATGAGTTGATGAAGGTACAGGACCCGAAGCGACGTCGACGACTTGCCGAGCAGGTCGCGCGCGGCGAACTCACCTTGATCAAGCTTCGGGACAAGATCGAGGGACGCCACCCGCGCGCCTCGCATGGCGTCGATGGTGTCAACGGATCTGAGCCGACGCTCGATCTCCACCTCAACGGTGACGCCGAGCAGGGTGACGTCGAGGAGCTCGAAGAACCGAGCCGGATCGCCGAACCGCAACCCGCCGAGGAGGCCGAAGAGCCGGTTCGAGCGAGGCGGCCACTCAGCGAAGACTCCCTCGTAAACGCGAAGTCGTCGTTGGCGGATGCCCTCGACGAACTCGTGAACGTCCTCCGCACCCCCGACGCGATCCGGTCGATCCCGGACGTCGACCGGGATAATCTCGCCAAGTACCTGACCATCTCGAAGCTCCGCCTCGAGAATGCGATCGCCCTCGTTCGCTCGGGCGATACGTTCGACTGATCGCGTGACGCGTTGACCGGCTAGGGCCTCGGTAGCAAGCCCGCGACCCAGCCGGTCGCCGCGATCGCGGCTCCGACTGCCTGCGCCTCCCAGGCGCGCCGCCTCGCTTCGGGCGTCGTTCTCCTCCCCACGATGATCCCGCCGAGGACGACCAGGGTCCCGGCCACGACCAGAGCCAGCGGCAGAAGCGGCCATGCCAACGGGTCGGTCATGAGGACGCCGAGCGCCGTCGCGGCCGCCATCAGTGCGAACCCTACCCACCACGATCGACGTGCCCCGAGCGCGGTCGCTACCGACTGCGTTCCCGAGACGCGATCGGTGTCGAGGTCGACTCGCGCGTTCGCGACCGCCAACCCCGCACCGGCCAGCACGGCCATCGGCAGTAGGACCACGAAGGATCCGGGCAGCGCGCCGCTGACGCCCAGCCAGCCGTACACCGGCAACAGCGGGATGCCGACGGCGAATGGCAGCCACGACCACGCCGTCCCTTTGGCGAAGAGGTCGTATGCACCACCGACGAGAAGCACGACGACCGCGACCAGGACGGTCGCTGCCCCCGAGGGCACAGCCAACACGAGCCCGAGGCCGGCAGCGCCGACGACCACTCCGCGCGCCGTGCCTACGCCGACGCTCCCTGATGGGATCGGTTTCGGCGGGATCCTCCCTGCGTCGGCGGGCGCGTCCACGATGTCGTTCAGCGCACCGATCGCGAACTGGAGTGCGGTCATCGAGATGCCGAGCCGCGACGCGGTCTCGACGGTTCCGCCCGCGACGAGGGCGACGGCAGCGACCACGACACCGTCGAGGACCGATGGGAACGGATGGACCAGCCGGACGATGCCGGCGGCACGCGCCGAAAGACTGTCAGACGTAGACGAGCTCGTCGAAGTTCTCGACGAGATAGTCGATCAGACGGTCGCGACCGTTCGGCGTCTCGCGCCGGATGCCAGGGACGAGGGCATATAGCGCGACCGCCGGGATCATCTGGCGACCCTGCGCATCCCTGCCGAGTGAGGCCATCGGGCCATCACCGGAAGCGAACACCCGTTCGATATCGGCCTCGCTGAGATCGGCCGCCTTGCGGAGATCCGTGAGGACCCGGATGACCCCGCGGCGCTTCGCGACGTCGCGCATCATCTCGGCGGCCCACGCGTCGATCTGGTCGTCCGACTGGTCGGCGAGGCGCTCGCGGTATTCCTTCGGATCGGTGGAAAGGCCTGTCCCTGCCACGGTGCTCCCTGTCTGACTTCGGTCGTCCGAGTATGCCAGAGACACCCCGGCTGCCGTCGGGATCAGACGGCCTCGGCCCGGTCCACCGCGCGCTCCGCGAGCCGCGCCGACTGGGCCGCGAGCGCGGCCTCGCGCGAACCCTCGGGCCATTCGTTGAATCGCTCGGTCATCCAGGCGGCGAAGCGGCCCGTCCGCGCGGGGCTCGGGGCGTCCCCCAACATCGCACCGAGCCGCGCCGCCAGCCGTGCGGTCAACGCCTCCACGGCGGCGCGGTCGGGACGCCCTTCGACCACGATCGGCTCTCCGACACGCACGCGCACCCGTGCACCGAAGCGGAGCCACGTGGTCCCGTTGATCGCGATCGGCACGAGCGGGACGTGCGATCGGAGCGCGAAGAATGCAGCCCCGTCGTTGAGCGGCAGCAGGTGGTCCTCCATCGCGCCGATGCGCCCTTCCGCGGCGATCGCGAGGACACCGCCCTTGCCGATGACCGCGCTGACCCGTCGCGTCGCCTCGAGCAGGTCGTTCTTGCCGGGCTTGTACGGGATGGCGCTCCCCGTCCAGAGCATCACGCGGTTGCGGCCGCTCGAGTGCATGTCCTCTTCCTTGGGGCCGAAGAACGACAGCCGCGGCCGAAGCGGGAGCGTCGCCATGAGGACGAAGGGATCAACCCAGGAAAGGTGGTTGAAGGCGTAGATCGCGGGCCCGGCAGGCAGCCGGTCGCGCCCCTCGACATCGAAGCGGAGCCATGTACGAGTCAGGAACGCGACGACGATCCGGGCGAGGTAGTACCGGATCGTCCTACGCATCGGGTGGAGACCGCCGAGAGGATCGGACCGCGGCGCAACATCAGCACGTCCGCTCATGGCGGGCGAGGCTAGCACAGGGTCGTCCGAGCGCTTGTCGGACTTCCGACATCCCGAGCGCGTGGGCCGTGGCCGTCCGAAACGGTCGACGCGACGCCTTCGGGTCCTCGTACGATGCGTTCGATGCCGATCGACTGGCAGCCGCAAGGCATCTTCCTCGCGCTCGTGGGCCTCGGCGTCGGCCTCTGGCTGCTGGCGCGCGGCCTCGCCGACTATCGAGAGGCGACGCGGATCGGCGACACGTCGACGTCCCGGATCGCCTCGCTGGCGGCGGGTGAGGTCCAGGTGAGCGGTGTCATCGAGCCCGCAGAGGTGACGCTGATCTCGCCGCTCCAGAGCGCGACGTGCGTCTATTACCGCTCGACGGTCGACGGCGCCGACGACAGCATCGACATCCGGGCCGATCTCTCGGAACTCGGCGCCGACTTCTTCGAGGAGCGTGCGGTCGGCTTCCGGGTCCGCGACGACAGTGGCGAGATCCGGGTCTTTCCCCGCGCGGCCCGCTGGGATGCACCGACGACGCTCGACGGCAGCACGGGGCTCATGGGCGACGAACCGCCCGGCCTGCGGATCCGGACGGGGTCGGCGCTCGCCCCGACGGGCCTCGGACGCGAGGTCGCGATCGCGGCCCTCCTCGCCCGTCCGGAAGCGGCGCCGGACTTCCGGCCGCTCGTCATCCTCGGCGGCGGCGCGCACCGTGGCATCACCGGCGGGGACGGGCGGCGCCACTATCGCGAGGCGATCCTCGCGCCCGGCGATGCCGTCACGATCCTCGGCCGGGCCATGCCGTTCGGCGATCTCGCCGACCCAGCGGAAGCCGACATCGCGGTCGGTTCCGAGCTCAGGGCTGACGATGCCGAGGTCGCGGGCGACCTCGCGGAGGCCCGCGAGGCGGGGCTGCTCGCCGCGACGCCCGAAGCAGCGTGGGGCAACGCCGGTATCCCGGGGTTCGGAATCGGGCAGCCGGTCCGCGCCCCGGTCCTCGATCCGGAGGCGGCGACCATGCCGCTGGCGACCCCCGCCCAGGCGTCAGAGGCTGAACGGCGCTTCGAGATCCCCGCCGAGGCGCTGGTGCTCGCGAGCGCGCCCGACGCGCCACTCCTGATCGCGCACGGGTTGCCGTCCGCCGCCGTCGAGCGACGCGAAGGCCGTTTCCTCCTCGGGCTACTCGGCGCGATCCTGGCCATCGGGTCGGCGATGGCACTCGCGCTGATCGTGTCGGGAGGCCCCGGGTCGTGATCGGCGCGGTCAGGTGAACCCGCAGAGTGTCGCCGCGGCCTTTGCCGTCGGCCTGCTTCTCGCGATCCTCCTGTACGTCGGCGTCACGAGCTACAACGCGGTGATGTCGCTGCGCCAGCGTATCGACAAGGCATGGTCGAACATCGACGTCGTGCTCAAGCAACGCCATGACCAGCTGCCTGCGCTCGTGTCCGCTGTCCGAGGCGTGATGGCGTTCGAGCAGGACGTGCTAACCGAGGTCGCTCGTGCTCGGGCCAACTACTCCCCTACTGAACCGATCCCGGACCAGGCCGTCCATTCCGACGAGACGACCCGCGCCGTCCGCTCACTCTTCGCGGTCGTCGAGGCCTATCCCGAGGTGAAGTCGAACGCCAACGTCCTCGACCTCCAGGAGCAGATCGAGCGCCTCGAATCGATGATCGCGGACCGGCGCGAGCTCTACAACGACCAGGTCTACCGCTATAACGCGCGGATCACGACGCTCCCCACGATGCTGCTCGCGCCGCTATTCGGATGGAAGCAGCGACCGTTCTTCGCCGCCGAGCCCGACGACATCCAGCGGCCGGCGACCGACCTTTGACTGACCGACCTGAGCCCCGGATCCATCTCGTCCGCCATGGCGAGACCGAGTGGTCACGCTCCGGGAAGCACACGGGTCGGACGGACGTCCCGCTCACCGAGCTGGGGCGGCGCCAAGCGGAGGCGATCGGAGAGCGACTTCGCGGCGACGACTTCGCGCTCGTCCTGACGAGCCCATCGTCGCGGGCCGCCGAGACAGCCCGCCTCGCCGGCTTCCCAGATGCGGAGCGGGCGCCGGATCTGATGGAGTGGGACTACGGCGAGTTCGAAGGTCGGACGACGGCGGAGATCCGCGAGATCCTGCCCGGTTGGTCGATCTGGAAGGGTCCGTGGCCCGGCGGCGAGACGCCTGATCAGGTCGGCGCGCGCGTCGACCGCGTCATCGCGCGATGTCTCTCGCCTGAGGTCAACGGCGACAGCCTCCTGTTCGCCCACGGTCACGTCCTTCGGGTCCTCGCGGCACGGTGGCTCGGCGAGTCCCCACGAGGCGGAGCGCATTACGCGCTCGAGACGGCCACGCTGAGTCTCCTCGGCTGGGAGCACGGGACGCGCGTGATCGAGCAGTGGAACGACGCCTGCCACCTGGACGTGACCTGAGGGCTCGTCTACGCCCAGCGCACCGTCGCGATACCCACCGGCACGCTGATCCCGCGCAGCTCGACCTCGCGGAAGCCGTCCTCGCTCGTACGCCCGGCAGCGGTCATCGCGGCCTCCGTCGCGACGATCTCGCTGGCACCCGCGACGGCAGCGACCCGGGCGGCGAGGTTCACGCCGACCCCCGAGTAATCGTTCCCTCGGCGGCTGGCATCCGCGGTGTGGAGTCCGATGCGGACCGCGATCGCCGCGCCGCTCGTTCGTCGATGCTCCGCGAGGCGCTCCTGGATCGCGATGGCCGCATCGAGCGCCTCGCCGGCGTCGTCGAAAGCGACGAAGAACCCATCACCGGTCGAGTTGACGACCTCTCCGCCAGCCCGGGTCAGAATCCCGCGCAGCGTCTCATCGTGCCATCCAAGGAGTTGCTCCCAGGCCTGGTCACCGAGGAGCTCTGCGAGCGCCGTGGAACCAACGACATCGGTGAACAGGAACGTCTTGCGGGCACTCGCGGGCCCCGCGCGCCGCTCCGCGACCGTAGCCGCCGCCGCCTCGGCGTGCGCCACATCGAGCGGTGCTCCCAGCCGTTCGAACTCCGAGCGCGCCGTCGCGAGTTCGAAGTCCGCGCCGCTCGTATCACCTACCGCTTCGAGCGCAGTCGCCAGCAGGAGCCGGTCCTGGGCGACCTCATAGGGCGCACCGACGCCGCGCCACTCCGTGATGGCGGCACGCAACTCACGAGCGGCCTCGGCCGGCTCCCCCTCCGCGAGCGCGACCCGTCCGGTCGCGTCGTGCGCGCGAGCCCTCGCTGCCGGTGTCGTGTGGGTTTCGAGGGTCTGGCGAAGCTCGTGAGCAGCGGAACGCGCGACGGGCAGATGCCCTGCGGCGATCGCGATGTCGGCCTGCGCAGGAAGCAGTCGGGCCCGGGCCCACACGTCGGCGGTCTCGGCCACTTCGCGGTCGATCGCCGTCGCCGCCCCGCGAGCGTCGCCGCGCGCCAGCCGGATCAACGCGAGTGCTGGCTGCGGCGAGTGCCCGTTGGCGTGCGCTTCGCGCAGCGCCGCCTCGGCGCCGTCGAGGTCGCCCATCCGGAGCCGGACCTCGCCGATCGCATAGAACCCGTCGGCGAGCGGCGGGATGGCGCGGTACCGGGTCAACTCCTGGGTGGCCCGTTCGAGCTCGCGGGCCGCGCGCTCCCAGTCACCAGACAGCGCGACGATCTCGGCGCGGTGGACGCGGCAGACGCCGGGGAAGCCCGACACGGCGCTGCGCTCGCACCAGCGCTCGGTCGCCTCGGTCCATTCGCTCGCGCGCTCGTAGTCGTTGAGGTCGCGACAGGCTGCGATCATCGAGCAGTACGTGACCCCAGTCAGATACGGGGACAGCTCATCGTTGACGGCCGCGGCCGTCGCCTCCTCCATGAGCGCCAAGCCGTCCGCGGTCTCCCCTGCCCCGATCTTCAGGCCGCCGAGCGAGAGGAGGGCGATCGCCTGCAGGTTCGCGTCCGTCGACGCCGAGCCGATCCTGACAGCCTCTTCGGACAGGGCGAGCGCCTCGTCGAGGCGTCCTTGAGCCCGCGCGGCGCCACTCAACGCGAGCGCGAGATACCCGTGGGCGTACGTGTCAGATGTGCCCTCAAGCAGGCGCGCCGCACGGCGCGTCCAGCCCGACGCGATCGACGTCCTGCCCTGGAACGCGAGATCGATCGCCAGGCCGAGGGCGATGGCCGCCGCGCGGACGGGATCGCCGGCCGCAAGATGCGAGCTGAACGCGCGCTCGAGCGATCGCTCGCGCACATCGATATTCGCCGTGAAGAAGGCTGCCTCGGACAGCGCCTCGAGGTCGGCGCCCTCGAGCGGGCGCTCCATATCGGCGGCCACGAAGGCGTCGAAGGCGTCTTGCCACATGTGGCGCGCGAGCGCCTGTCGTGCGGCAGCCAGTCGCTCGGGAACGGCGGAGTCGACGGCCGTCGAACCCGTCACGAACCCTCCGGGCTGGCGACGTCTTCGACGCGCGCACGGATCAGGTCATCGAGGAGGTCCGCCGGCAGCGGCTTCTCGGCCGTGAAGTGGATGCTGCCCTTCGTCCGACCGAACCCTTCGAGCTCGGACGCATGCGCAGCCAGGAACGAGTCCGTCAATGGGTACAGGCTGCAGTGCCGCTTCCAGCCGGCGTACGACACGAGGAATCGGCCGCCGAGTCTGAACGCCGGCATGTCATAGCTGATCGTGTCCTCCGCCTCGGGGACGAGACGGCGGACGGCGGCGCGGACCCCTTCAAGGAGCGCGCGCTGGTCGGACGGGAGCGCCGCGAGGTACGCGTCGACCCTGGCGTCGCTCTCTGACATCGACCCGATGATACGCATCGGCTAGGGTGGACCTCGGAATCGAAGGAGGCCCGGCATGCAGTTCAACGGCATCTTGATCGGCTCGGACGACGCGGCACGCCTGATCGAGTACTACACGAAGGTCCTCGGCGAACCTGGCTACACCGACAGCAGCTTTTCGACGTGGATGCTCGGATCGGGCACCGTGTCGATCGGCCCGCACAGCGAGGTGCACGGAAGGAACTCGCAGCCGGGTCGCTTGATCTGGAATATCGAGACGCCCGACGTCCAGGGGGAGTTCGACCGCATGAAGGCGGCCGGCGCGATCGTGGTCCGCGAGCCGTACTCGTTCGAAGGCTTCCCCGATTCATGGATCGCGACCTTCGCCGATCCGGACGACAACTACTTCCAGTTGATGACGCCGTTCGACCCCGACTCGATGGGAAGCTGATCGGGCCCATCGACCTCCGGGAGGCGCTTCTTCCTAGCGGGCGCCGCTCCGACGCCGGCCGATGAGCTCGTCGACCCATTCGCGGAGCCGCGGCAGGTGCTCGCCGTAGTGGTGGGCCGCGCCCTTGCGGATCCACCACGCCGCCTCGTCGCTCGGCTCATCGAGCGAGAACCATTCTTCAAGCATCCTCGTCCGGGCGGCATTCGCCTGGACCCAGGCGACGTCCCACGGCTGGCCGGCCATCGCGTCGAGGAACGCGGCGTTCAGCGCGTCGATGTCGATGTCATGTCCCTCGTACGTGCCGGCCGACATGCGCGCGAACTGGATCTGCGTCTCGGCCAGCCATGTGCCGAGGTGGGCGACGACGTCCCGGACGGTCCAGTCCGGGTCGCGGTAGTAGCCGGGCACGATGCATTCGTCGGGCGTCAGCGGGCGCACCAGCGCGACGAGCTCGTACCACCCCTCACGCTCGGCGTCGATATCCGCGGCATACGGATGCCCGACGGGCGCTGCTGGTGCGGTCTGCTGCTCGCTCACGGCGTCGTCAATGGAGGTGCTGCATCCAATCGCGTGGGACACGCCCCGCAGGTCCCGGCACGGGTTGCTCGATCGGGTGATGCGTGGGCGGTGTCAGCTCGGGACCCAGGAAGGCCTCGTCGGTCGCGTAATCGTAGAACCACTCTTCGCCGGGCTCGTAGCTCCGGATGATCGTGTGGTCGGTCGTGCCCGCATGCGCCTTCGCGTGCTGCGACGGCGACGAATCGCAGCAGCCGATGTGGCCGCACGTCGCACAACGCCGAAGGTGGAACCACCAGCCCTCGGTCGCGCTGCACTCCACGCAGCCCTCGCCGCTCGGCGGGACCGTCGGATCGATCGGCGGGCCGTCGGGCTCGGTCATTGGCGATAGTTCTCCACGATCTCGGCGGGACGCGGTTGGGCCTCGTCGGGGTCCTGCCCGAATTCGCGTCGCGCCTGACGCTGGCGGAGCAAGTCATAGCACTGGTCGAGCTCGACTCCGAGCACCTTGAGCCGCTGCTGGTCATCGGTGGTGAGGCCGCCGCCGTCGCTCGCGCGCTGCCACAGCTGCTCCTCCTCGTGAGCAAGCTGGTTGATCCGGTCGATGATCGGTCCGTCGGCCATGGCGTACTCCTTGACGGAACGATACGCCGCCCGGCGAAGGTCAGCAGGGCAACAGCCCGGCGGCCTCCTTCGCTCGAAGGACGTGCAGGACGGCGTTGTCGATCCGATCGCGGAACCAGGCGCTTTCCTGGGCGTGGGCGGCGATCGCGTCAGCCATCTCGATCGCCATGTCGACCGGCCGGACCACGATCATGTCGCCTCCGTCGTCGAGGAACGCGACGCCACGATCACGCACGGCGATCGACGACACGGCTTCGGCAGACAGGCTATCGGACATCACGATGCCCTTGAAGCCGAGGCGATCCTCGAGGATGCCGCCGATCGTCGGCCACGAGAACGCGGCAAGCCTGTCCGGGTCGATGCGCCGATACGTCGCGAGCGACATCATCACGGCCGGGACGCCTGCGTCGACCGCCCGACGGAATGGATCGAGGTACGGGTCATCGCGGGTCGTGACGGTGTCGACGACGCCGCTGGCGAAGTCGGTGTTCTGGGCGACGCGGCCGAGACCCGGGAAATGCTTGGCCGTCGTCACGACGCCGGCCTCGCGCATCCCCTCGATGAAGGCCTCCACGTGGACGCCGACACGCGCCGGGGTCGACCCGTATTCCCGTTCGAGCTGGCCGATCGGCGCGTTGTCAGGCGCCGTCCCGGCAGGGACCACGTCTGCGACCGGAGCGAAATCGAGGTTGACGCCGGCGGCCTTGAGTTGACGGCCCCAAGTCTCTGCGCGGTCGCGGAGTGTCGCGGCCGACCAGGTCCCCTGCGTGACGGCCGACGGGATCCGGCCGAAGCCGGCGCCGCGGAGTGCCTGGACCTGGCCGCCCTCCTGATTGGCGGCGACGAAGGCGCGAACCCCTCCGGTCGCGCGGTCGGTCGATGCGGCCTGGACCGAATCGGCGACCTTCCGGATAGCGGCAGCACCGACGGTGGTCGTCTTGGTGAACCACCACGTCCCGAAGCCGTGCTCCGCGAGGGCCGCTCGAGACGTCGGATCGAACGCGTCGTTCGCCAGGCCGACCGCGAACACTTGACCGATCCGCTGCGTCTCGCTCAACGATGCAAGGACGTGCTGCGAGCAAGACATGGCGCTCGAAGGCGCCGGCGTCGCGGTCGGTGGAGGTGTAGGGGTCAAGCTTGGAGTCGCGTCCATCGGCGTCGAGGTCGTCGCCGGACTGGCACTCGCGCTCGCCGGGGTCGTCGGCGGTGGCGCAGTCGTGCCGGACGGACTTGCCGTCGGTCTCGAGGGAATGCAAGCCGCGAGCAGGATCGGCAGGAGGGCGAGTGCCAGATGGCGCCGTCCGAGACGCTCGTGTCGGTTCACGTCACGGTAGACGGTGCGAACGAGCGGATTGGGTCGCTCCGGATCATCGTTCCTCAGTCGGCTAGGAGGTCTATCCTCGAGCGTGAAGCATGGCCGACGACCCGCCCTTCCGCTCGACCGTTCGGTACTTCCGGCCAGAGAAAGCATCTGGCCTGACGGTCGCCGATATCCCGCCCGATGTGACGGCGCGCCTTGGCGGGCTCAAGCAGCTCCGCGTTCGAGCGATCGTCAATGGCAAGGAGTTCACGTCGAACACGATGCCCGCAGGTGGCGGGAAGCTCGCGCTAAGCCTCAGCAAGGCGATCCTCAAGGACTGCGGCCTCGCGGTCGGCGACGACGCTGAGTTCGAGATCGAGCTGCTGACCTAGCCGCCACGGATAGCGCTCGGCCGCGACGGAGAGCGCCGATACAGGCGAGACGGGCTGGACATACGGGTCGAACGGCTCTCGCGCTGGCGATCGCTCAGGTCGGACGCTCGATCGTGGCGCGACAGGACCGGAAGTCCCAGGAGGCAGGGTCATGCCGAACATCTCCATCCGCGGTGTGTCGATGTACGTCGACGTCATCGGCCATGGCCCCCCTCTCCTTCTGATGCACGGCGGGCCGGGGCTCGATCATGTCTCTCTGCTGCCGTTCAAGGACCTCGCCGACCGGCACACCCTCGTCTTCTACGACCATCGCTGCAACGGCCGCTCGACCGGTGCCCCGGTGACATCGATGACGTGGGAGAACCTCACCGCCGACGCAGAGGCGCTGCGCGAGACGCTCGGCTTCGAGCGCTGGGCCGTGCTCGGACATTCCTTCGGCGGCCATGTCGCCCTCGAATACGTACTGCGCTATCCCGGGCGCGTCACGCAGCTCGTCCTGCTCGATACCGCGGCTGACGCGCGCTGGTCGCAGGAGAACGCGGCGCAGGTCCTGGCCGATCGCGGCTATGGGCTCAAGACCGTGGCGGTCGCGCGGCGCTTCTACAGCGGTCGCATCGCCCCCGATGACTTCGTCCGAGCCGCTCTCCGGCTGGTGCCTGCGTACGACCACCGCTTCAGCATCGTGCGCGCGGCACGCGGGATGCTCGCCGGCGCGTGGCGGATGAAGACCCGGCCCGAGGCACTGACCTTCGGCGGTCAGATGATGCGGGGCTGGAGTGTGACGGATCGACTCGGCGAGATCCATATCCCGACGCTCGTGCTCGCCGGCCACGACGACTTCCTGTTCCCGCCAGAGAGCCAGGCGCTTCTCGCGGCGGGAATCCCCGACGCGAGACTCCGGATCATCGAGCGGGCCGGGCACAACCCGCAGACCGAGCGGCCGAAGGAGACGCTGGCGGCGGTCGCCGACTTCCTCGTACCCCTTCGCCAGCCCGTGATGCCCGCCCGCCGGACGCGCCGTCTCACCGCTGAGGCGACACGGGCCTAAAGGAGATCGACCATGACGACGTACATCCGACCGGGCTTCGCGATCAGCCGGGTCGCGAACCCGATCGCGTCTGGCGCCTTAGGTCATCGTCATCCGTAGCGGTACGAGGTCCGCTCCAGTTGGTACGTGTCGGGGCCCATCTCGGGGCCGCGCAACTGGGCCAGGATGCCGGCGGCGGCGATCAGCGCCCACGCGATGAGGTAGAACCAGCTGTCCTTGATGAGCAGGCCGACCTGCCACCAGGTCACGTTGTCCGATGGGACCTTCCCGATCAGGATGAACCAGCCGGCGACCACGGCGGCCGCGCCGCCCAGACCCGTGAGCACGATCACGAGGTAGCGCGGCACGTTGAGCAGCAGCACGCCCACCGCGAAGATCAGGCCCACCACGAGGCCGATCACGAACGCGACCACGCCCTGTTCGTTGCCGATGAGTCCCCAGGCGCTCGCGCCGATCGCGTAGCCGACGGTGCCGGCGAGGACTGCGATGGCGATGTAGTAATACAGATAAGAGAACACCGCGAACCCGATCGCGATCACGAGACCGACCACCCAGCTCGTGACGGTGGCGAACGTCCCGTCACCGAACAGGGATCGCATAGCCTCAGTCCCGAGGCTGAACCCGACGACGAACCCCCACAACGGCAGCAGCAGCAAGAAGAATCGCCACCCGCCGAACGCGAACGCCAGGCCGATCACCACGGCCAGGATGCCTACCAGGAGCTGCACGGTGACCCCTCCAGTTCCCCCGGTCGATGTATCCCTTCTCGATGATAGCCAGCCCGGAACGCCGTGAGGAGACCCCCCACCGAGTTTGCGACCACCGTCAGCGCGGCGATCGCTCACGTAGGACGCAACGGGGTGTGGATCCCACCGCGCACATCGCCGCTGTGACTTACGGAATCTTGCGTGCGAACGTGAGGTGTGTGACGCCGCTCGGCGATGACACGGCTTCGATGTCGTAGTCCTTCTCGATACCTTCGAGCCCGTCCCACAGCCGGACGCCTCGGCCCAGCACGATCGGCACGACCACGACTTCCATGTGGTCGACGAGCTCGGCGAGCAGGAACTCGCGGATCGTCGTCGCCCCTCCCCCGATGCGGACGTCCTGACCGTGCGCGGCCGCGCGCGCCATCTCAAGTGCTTCCGCGGGCGACGCATCAGTGAAATGGAACGTCGTGCCACCCTCCATCTCGAGCGACGGGCGTTGATGGTGGGTCAGCACGAATACCGGCGTGTGGAACGGCGGGTCGTCGCCCCACCAGCCCTTCCAGTCGGGCTCGTCGTGCCAGCCCGGCGGCCCGAACTTGCCCGCACCCATGATCTCCGCGCCGATCCGCTGATCGTGGAGCCGAACGAAGGCATCGTCGATGCCGCCGCTTCCGCCGGGCTCGCCGACCCTCTCGTGCCACCACCTCGTGACGAACATCCATTCGTGCAGGCGCTCACCGGCATGCCCGAACGGCTGGTCCCTGCTCAAGCCCTCCCCCGTACCGAAGCCGTCGAGCGAGACCGAGAAGAACTGGACGCGGGCGAGAGACATCGGTGAGCTCCTTCGGCATGGCTGGAGTCGATCGACGGGAGATGTGCGAACACACTACCGCCGGCACCTGACCGGCACGCAGCTCGTCAGCCCCGGGCTTCCTCGACGACCCTCCCCAGCCTCCGTGCCCCCTCGATGAGGTGGGCTTCGTCAAAGCGGGCGAACGAGAGGCGGAGCCACGACGGGTCGAGCGTGCCCGTCGCATCGAATCGTGACGCCGGCTGATAGCTCAGACCTGCCGCCTCGGCGGCCGGGAGCACCGACTCCGCGGAGAGCCCGCCGGGCAATCGGAGCCAGACGAAGTACCCGCCCTCCGGCTCGGCGAGCTCGGCGTCTGGGACGGCCTCGCGGATCGCGTCGACGAGGGCGGTGCTTCGAGATCGAAACACGTCTCGCAGGCGGGCCACATTCCGCTCGTACTTGCCGGCGTCGGCGTACTCCGCGACCGCGAGGGCGATCATCGGGTTCAGACCGCCGCCAGATGCCAGGACGCCGCCCTCCACGATACGGGCCACCAGCGCTGACGGACCGCTGATCCAGCCGAGGCGGAGCCCCGGAGCCAACGACTTGGAGAACGAGCCCATTCGAAGGACGGGCGCGCTGGGATCGACCGCGCCGATCGATGGTGGCGGCAGCGCCGAGAACCACAGCTCCCGATAGACGTCATCCTCCGCGATGACGAGATCGTTCGCGGCCGCGAGACGCGCCAGCGCTGCGCGCCGCTCGACCGGCAGCGTCCGACCGGTCGGGTTGCCGAACGTCGGGATCGTGTACAGCAGCGAGACGCGCTTCCCCGCCGCTCGGGCGGTCGCGATGGCCGCCTCGACCGCGTCGACGCGCAGCCCGTCGGCGTCCGTCTCGACGCCGACGAGTTCCGCACCGTGGTCGCGAAGGATGCCGAGGGCGAGGTGGTACGTCGGCACCTCGACGAGGACGACATCGCCATGCCGCGTGAACGCCGTGGCGATCAGGTCGAGGGCCGTCGAGATCCCGGCCGTGATCAGCAGCTCCCCGGCCGCGGGCTCGCGTGCGTCGATGGCACCCAGATGGTCAGACAGCCAGTCGAGCAGCGGCCACGGCCCGTACTCGGCGCCATAGCCGAGCGCATCGGCATCGTACTTATCGAGCGCCGACGCGGAGGCCGCTGCGAGGTCGCGCGCAGGCAGCAATGACGGCTCGGGCTGCCCGATCGCGAGCTCGATGACGTCGTCGCGAACCGACGCTTGGGTCAGCGGTGTCCGGGGGGTCACGGTCACATCCCCCATCGTGCGGTCACGAGGCGGCCTTCGTCCAGCGACGGCTA
>JBKPMM010000018.1:0-9677 GCA_046732155.1 Chloroflexota bacterium
AAGGGCCGCCCGCTGGACGATGGCGTACGCCTCGTCGCGGCCGACGCCACCCTTTTCGACCAACGCGACCAGGACCCGGCTACTGGCGTGGAGGCCGAGGCCGCGAGCGATGTTCTCCCGCATGCGCTCCGAACGGACCACAAGGCCCTCGATGAGCCCGGTCATCCGAACGAGCATGTAGTCGAGCAGGATCGTCGCGTCGGGCAGGATGACGCGCTCGGCGCTCGAATGGCTGATGTCCCGCTCGTGCCAGAGCGGCTGATCCTCGAGGGCGGTCTGGGCGTAGCCGCGCAGCAGCCGCGCGAGCCCCGAGATCCGTTCCGCAAGGATCGGGTTGCGCTTGTGGGGCATCGCGCTCGACCCCTTCTGGCCGACCTTGAACGGCTCCTGGACCTCGCCGATCTCCGTGTGCTGGAGGTTGCGGATCTCGGTCGCGATCCGCTCGAGGCTGCCGCCGAGGATCGCGATGGCCGTCAGGAGCGCGGCGTGCCGGTCGCGCTGGACGATCTGGGTGCTGACCGGATCGACGTGCAGACCGAGCGCCGCCAGGACGTCCCGCTCGATGTCGGGGTCGAGGTGGCTGTACGTCCCGACCGGACCCGAGATCTTGCCCGTCCCGATCTCGTCGACCGCGGTCGCAAGGCGCTGGCGGCCGCGGTCGATCTCGAACGCCCAGCCCGCGACCTTCAGCCCGAAGGTGGTCGGCTCGGCGTGGACCGAGTGAGTGCGGCCCATCATCGTCGTATCCGCCTCGGCGCGTGCCCGCGCCACGAGCACCGCGATGAGCCGGTCGGCGTCGTCGAGAAGACGCTCGCCGGCGGCCCTGAGCTGGAGCGCGAGCCCGGTATCGACGACGTCGCTGCTGGTCAGGCCGAGGTGGAGGTACCGGCCCTCGGGCCCGATCGACTCTGCGACCTGGCTCACGAAGGCGATGATGTCGTGGTCGGTCGTACGCTCGATCTCGGCGATCCGATCGACGTCGATCGCGGCACGGCTCTCCATCGCGGCCAGGGCCGGCGCTGGGATGAGACCACGCGCGGTCTGCGCACGCGCGACCTCGAGCTCGACGCGAAGGATGTGCTCGAAGCGGGCCTCGTCCGACCAGATCGCCGCCATCTCCGGGAGCGTATAGCGCCGAATCACCGCGTCGCCCCGACGGGGACGGCAACCGACCCGTACAGGGCCTGGAGGCCGATGTCGCGCCGCCGCTGGAGTCCGTCGAACGAGATCATCCCCGCGGCCATCTCCGCCTGATCACGTGCGGAGGCAAGGTCCGGGCCTCGACCCACGACCGTCAGCACCCTGCCGCCGGCGGTGCGGTAGCCACCGTCGGCGTCGCGTGCGGTGCCCGCGTGGAACACGAGCGCGCCCGAGGCACGTGCCGCATGGAGCCCCTCGATCGGGTCACCGGATCTGGGCGACCACGGGTACCCGGCGGCCGCGAGCACGACCCCGAGCGCGGCCCCAGGGATGACCGGCACGCGGTGCCCATCGACCCCGAGCGCCTTGATCGCCGCCTTCAGCCGGCCTTTCGCGGCCGCGAGAAGAAGCGGTCCGAGCGGCGCGGCGAGGCGAGGCAGGATCACCTGGGTCTCGGGATCGCCGAAGCGCGCGTTGCACTCGAGCAGGACGGGCCCGTCAGCGGTGAGCATCAGGCCGGCATACAGGGCGCCACGGAACGGGGTACCGCGGCGGGCCAGCTCGGCGAGGATCGGGAGGTGGAACCGCTCGACGAGCTCGTCCGCGGCCTCGTCGGGGAGGTCCTCGAGAGGGCTGTACGCGCCCATCCCGCCGGTATTCGGCCCGACATCGAGGTCGCCCAGACGCTTGTGGTCGCGCGCGAACGGCAGCGCGATGGCGTCCTTGCCGTCGCACAGCGCGATGAGGCTCGCCTCACGTCCCTCGAGTCGCTCCTCCACGAGCAGCGCGCCGGACGCGATCAGCGCGTCGATCGCCACGACCGCCTCGTCGATGTCGTCGCAGACGCTGACGCCTTTTCCACCGGCGAGCCCGTCGGCCTTCACGACGACACCGTTGCCGTCCGCGGCAAGCTGCCGCGCGAACGCGACGGCGGCCTCACGCTCGCCGATCTCGAACGACGCGGATCGCGCCATCGGGACGCCGGCCGCGGCGGCGACGTCATGACAGAACGCCTTGCTCGATTCGATACGCGCCGCGGCAGCCGTCGGACCGAACGCGGCGATCCGATGCTTGTGCAACGCATCCACGACCCCAGCGGCAAGCGGCGCCTCAGGCCCGACGACCACGAGCTCGGCCGCGATCGTCTTGGCGACGAACACGACGCGGTCGGGATCGAGCGGGTCGACGTCCTTGAGCGCACGGACGCGCGGCTCCGCGCCGATCGCGTAACTCCCGGGTGCGACGATGACCTCGTTCACGCCCGGCTCGATGCTGAGCTTCCAGGCGAGGGCGTGCTCCCGAGCCCCGCCGCCGACCACGAGCACGCGTGTGGGCATCACCAGTCCCGTGGCACTCATGCCGGCACCACCTGACGCTGGCGCATCGAGCGCCACGCCCGCTCGATCGTCTGCGTCCGCTCGGGTCCGACCGAGACGAGGACGATCGGCACCGCGGCATGTTCCTCGAGCGCCGTCACGTACCGGCGGGCGTTCTCGGGCAGATCGCTGAGCGACCGGACGTCGTGGATCGGCTCGGACCAGCCGGGGAACTCCTCGTAGATGGGGGTCGCGCGCGCGAGCGCAGCACCGCTCGAGGGCCAGGTGTCGATGCGGCGTCCGTCGATCTCGTAGGCGACGCAGATCCTGAGCCGCTCGATGCCCGACAGGATGTCGAGCTTGTTGAGCATGATCGACGTGACGCTGTTGACCGCAACCGCATACCGCAGCGGCACGGCGTCGAACCAGCCGACGCGGCGCGGCCGGCCGGTGACCGTGCCGTATTCGTTGCCCCGCTCGGCGATGCCCTGGCCGATGCCGTCGAGCAGCTCGGTCGGGTACGGGCCCGACCCGACCCGGGTCGAATACGCCTTCATCACCCCGATCACCTCATCGACCTGGAGGGGGCCGATGCCGCCGCCGGTGCACGCACCGCCGGCGACCGCGTTCGACGAGGTGACGAACGGGTAGCTGCCGTGGTCGATGTCGAGGAGCGTGCCCTGCGCACCTTCCAGGAGCACGTGCTCGCCTCGCTTGAGCGCGCGCTGGACGAGCCAGGTCGTGTCGTCGAGGTGGTCGCGCAGCCGCTCACCCCAGCCCAGCGCCAGGTCGACCAATGCGTCGATCTCGAAGGCGGGCTGGCCCATCGACGCGAGGATGAGGTTCTTGTCAGGAACGACCCGCCCGAGTCGCTCGCGGAGCACGCTCTCGTCGACGAGGTCCTCCATCCGGAGGCCGAGCCGCCAGGCGCGATCGGCGTACGTCGGGCCGATGCCGCGTCCCGTCGTGCCGACCGCAGCGCTCGCCAGACGCGTCTCGTTCCCGCGGTCGAGCGCCACGTGGTACGGCATGATCACGTGGGCGCTTCGACTGACGCGGACACGGCCGACATCGATCCCGCGGCTCGTGAGCATGTCGAGCTCATCGATAAGCGTCGTCGGGTTCACGACGACGCCGTTGCCGATCACCGACGTCATGTGCGGGTACAGCACACCGGACGGGGTGAGCCGCAGCTTGAAGACCTCGTTGCCACGGACGACCGTGTGACCGGCGTTGTCGCCGCCCTGGTAGCGGACGACCATCGATGTCTGTTCGGCAAGGAAGTCCGTCGTCTTGCCCTTGCCCTCGTCGCCCCACTGCAGGCCCACGATCACGGTCGCCGGCATCAGTGGGCGCCCTTCATGCTCGTCGAGCGTCGCCAAGGCAGTTCGGCAGCGCAAATGAAAAGGCCTCGGGTTCGATGACCCGAGACCCAGATAGACATCTCCCGTGTGGCGCCACCGACGCGGCGGTGGAACGCTGTCCGGCGGTCGCCCGACCGCCTCACGGGACGGCCGACGCGCCCAAGTCGCGCGATCGTTGACCTCCTGTCCACGGGCAGTGACCCGCTTGCGGTCGAGGACCCGCGGAGTATAGCAGCGGCGCCGGTCTCGACGGCTGCACGCGCATCACTTCCGGTGCGTGCTCGGGGTACCACCGTTGCCGTCGTTCGGTACCACCGGCAGGGTCAAGCGGGCGGGGGCGAACCGCACACTTCGTACGTGACACGTATGTTCGGCATCCTGGCGCTCGGGGCCGCCGCCGGGATCGGCATCTTGCTCCTGTTCGTCCCCGAAACGGCGTCGGCTTGGCTACCCGAGCCGGTGCGACTCGTCGTATCCGCCATCGGCGCGTCGATCCTGGGCGTCACCCTCACGTCGGTCGTCGTGCGGGCCCATTTCGCGTATCGCTTCGGATACCTCATCAAGGCCGCGGAACGGATCGCCGCAGGCGATTACAGCGGATATGTCGAGCCGCAGGGAACCGCGCAGGAACGGCGCCTCGCGCGCGCGATCAACGACATCGCGACGGCGTTGGTCGATACGCACGATCGAGCGACCTACGACCGACTCACGGGTGTCGCGAATCGTCAGTCATTGCTCGCGGCGCTGTTCAACGAGGTCGAACGCGCGACCCGCTACGGCCGCCCGCTGTCCGTCGCGTTCGTCGACATCGATCACTTCAAGTCCGTGAACGACACGTACGGTCACGCCGTCGGCGACGTCGTGCTGCGAGGTGTCGCCCAGACGATCGCGGAGAGCCTTCGAGCGTCCGACATGATCGGGCGGTACGGCGGCGAGGAATTCATGCTCATCCTGACCGAGACCGACGTCGAGGAGGGCTCGGTCCTGACGGAGAAGCTGCGCACCCTCGTCGGGCGTCAGCGCTTCTCGGTCGAGGGCGCGCCCGACATCGCGGTGACGATCTCGATCGGCATCGCCGGCGGCGTCGGGACCAAGCTGCGGATGGAGAACCTCGTCCGCGACGCCGATGCGGCGATGTACTCGGCGAAGTCGCTCGGTCGGAATCAGACCTACGTCTTCGCCGAGCCCGATGACGATGCGCGCGTCCCTCGAGCGCCGATCTCGGCTGCCGGTCGAGCACGCGCCGTCGAGATCGGTCAGCGCGCCCGCGATGCTGCGACCGCCGCGCTCGCGTCAGTACTGGCGCCGATGCCCCACTACCGCGGGCAGCCCTCGGCGCTCATCGCTTCGATCGTCGTGACCCTCGGGCGACAGCTCCAGCTGTCTGACACCGAGATCGACCGGCTGCGCGTCGCGGCGCTCCTCCACGACGTGGGAAAGATCGCTGTTCCGGAGGAGATCCTCGAGAAGCCAACATCGCTGACGACGTCGGAGTGGCGAACGGTGGTCCAGCATCCGCGGATCGGCCAGGTGATCCTCGAGCAAGCCGCGGCGCTCAAGGATGCGGTACCGATCATCCTCCACCACCACGAGCGTTACGCGGGACACGGCTATCCGTTCGGCTTGCGGGCGCACGAGATCCCGCTCGGCGCCCGGATCGTGGCGATCGCCGACGCCTACGACGCCATGATCCACGACCGGCCGTATAAGCGCGCGATCTCCCACGAGCAGGCGATCTCGGAGCTGCGCAGGCACGCGGGGACGCAGTTCGACCCCGAGCTCGTGGAGCTCTTCTGCGACCTCTACGCGGACCACGCGCCGGAGCCGGACGCGACCGTGATCGCGATGAGCGCCGGCGATCACGTCCATCGGAATGCGCCACTGATCGTGCCCGACGTCGCTTCGACGCCGCGGCCGACAGCGCGAAAGCGCCGCGCGAACGGCGCGACGCCCGATGCGTCGGAACCACACGCCGAGGGGTCACTCGGCGATGGCGCCGCTTCCGCGGCTGCCGCCGGTTCGCCCGTCCCTGATTCCCGGACCATGGCGCCTGACGGCGCGCTCGGCCTCGCACCACCAGTGACGCAGGTCCCGACGTTCCCGACCGTCCCGCCGTCGTCACCTCGATCGACGTCGCGCGGTCGGCGCTCGGACTCGGCCGCCAGCTGATCGCGGTTTCAGTCGCCCGTTGGGCGACGGCGTATCCCTTCTCCGACCCGATCGAGTCCCAGGCAAGTGGCCGATACGTCGCGGTGCAGAGCATGTTGCTAGCGTCCCGCTGACATCCGCCGGAACGCAGGGTCGGGACCGGAGCATCCGGCCGACCGGGAAGGAGATCCGACCGTGAACAAGGTCTTTCTCACGGGTCGCCTGACGCGCGACCCCGAGATGCGCAGCCTGGCGAGCGGCAAGAACGTCACGACCTTCACCGTCGCGAGCAACGAGTACCTCAGCGGCGGCCGGGAAAAGGCCGAGTATTCGAACGTCGTGACCTGGGACCGCCTGGCCGAGATCGCGGGGACGTACCTCGGGAAGGGCCAGCAGGTCGCCGTCGAGGGCAGGCTCCAGACGCGATCGTGGGACGACGAGCGCGGCCAGCGACACTGGAAGACGGAAGTCGTGGCATCGCACGTCGAGATGCTGTCGGGGCGGCGCAAGAAGGACTACGAGGCGCAGCAGGCGGCCGACTCGCTGGTCGCCCAGGCCGAGCGATACGGTGAGGCGCCGCCCACGGAACCGATCCCGGACGACGCGACCGCCGTCATCGACGGGGGCGAGCTCGAGGACGACGACGAAACAGAGGGCGCCGCCGCCTGACGCCTCCCCTCCTCCCCCGCGGCGGCGACGCGGTTCCCCTCCCGCGTCGTCGCCGCGCCAAGTTGGGCACCGGTCTTAGGCGGGCTTGCCGACCTCGAAGAACGAGATCGCCAGGATGATGTAGACGAGCGTCAGTAGCGCGCCCTCGAGCCAGTTCGATTCGCCATCCAGTGCGATCAGAGCGCTGATCCCGACCGCCGCAGCGACTGCGGCGACCTCGAGTGGCGTGAAGACGAGGTCCATCGGCTGGCCGAGGATGGCGCCGATGATCACGAGGACCGGCGCGACGAACAGGGCCACCTGAAGGCTCGAGCCGAAGCTCACGGCCATCGCGAACTCCATCTTGTCCTTCGCTGCGAGCTGCACCGCTACGAGATGCTCGGCGAGGTTGCCGATGGTCGGGACGAGGACGACGCCGACGAAGAACGCCGACAGCCCGAACGACGCGATGAAGGTCTCGATCGAGTCGACGAGGATCTCGGACAGCACCGCGAGCAAGGCGGCTGCCGCGATCAGGACGATGACCGCCGTGCGCATCGCCCACGCCGGGCCGCCGTGCCCTGCCGCTTCGCCGCTGCCGCCAAGCGTCTCGTCCGGATTGGTGAACTGGTATACGAGCGACAAGACGTATCCGGCCATGAGCGCAAACGCCACGACGACCGACTCCTCGGTCAACGTCCCCTGCTGGGGATGGCCGGTCGTGAATGCGAAGACCGCGGGGATGAACAGCCCGATCACCGCGAGCACGAGGAGCGACGCGTTCGAGGCCGCCACCCGCTGGCTGAACGTTTGGATCCCGTGGCGTAGCCCGCCGACGAGGATGCTCGCTCCGAGGACCAGCAGCAGGTTGCCGATGATCGAGCCGGTCAGCGACGCCTTGACGACCTCGATCAATCCGGCCTGCAGCGCGAAGAACGCGATGATCAGCTCGGCGATGTTGCCGAAGGTCGCATTCAGGATGCCGCCGACCCGTGGCCCGGTCAGCGATCCAAGGCGCTCGGTCGAGAGCCCGACGACCCACGCCAACCCGAGGATCGCGATCGCCGACACGATGAAGACCAGGTTCTTGTCGGCGTGTACGCCGAAGTCGAGCGCGATGCCGAGCGCGCTCATCAGCAGCGTCGCGATCAGGGCGATCCGGCTCGTCGGCGAGAGCTTGTCGAGGACCGGAAACCCGCGGCCGACCGAGGGCGGGATCGGTGATTTGTCGACGGTCATGGCCGCATCCTAGGTCGCTTCCCCTTGCAGAAGGGTGACGGCGGCAGCCCGGTCGGCGTACGAGGCCTGCGTGCCGCGACGCGTCACGCTGTCCGCTGCGGCCGCACAGCCCAGCCGGACCGCGGCGACAGCGGACCGACCGCTCGCCAGACCGACGGCGAAGGCGCCGACGAACGCATCACCGGCACCGGTCGTGTCAACGGCGTCCACCCGTGGCGCTGCGACCCATGTCTCGTCTTCGCCACGCGGGACGACCAGCGCACCGCGCTCGCCCAGCGTCACGACCAACGAGACCGCCGATCGGTCCCCGAATCCCCGAACGGCGCGGGCGTCGTCCTCCATCGGCGAGTCACCGAGCGACGACCCGGCGATCAAGGAGAACTCCGGAGCATTCGGGACGAGCCAGTCCGTTACGGCGAGGAGTCCCGGATCGACCGGGGCGGCCGGCGCTGGGTTGAGCACGGTGACTGCCCCGATGCGCCGAGCCGCCGTGAAGCCCGCGGCCGTCGTGGCCTGCGGAATCTCGAACTGGCCGACCACGACATCCGGTCGGAACGTCTCGACGGCCTCCGCCGCGACGTCGGGCGACACATGCTCGTTGGCGCCCGGCACGACGATGATGCGGTTCGTGCCGTGCCCGTCCACCCAGATCGGGGCGACCCCCGACGAGCCTGAGACGCGACGCATGAACCTCGTATCGATCCCCTCCGAAGCGAACTTCTCGAGATAGCCGGTGCCGTGGTCGTCGTCGCCGACGGTGTTGACCATCGCGACATCGGCTCCGAACCGCGCCGCCATGACTGCCTGATTGGCGCCCTTGCCACCAAAGCCCGTCTGGTAGCTGGTGCCGACGACGGTCTCGCCGTCAGCCGGGAGTCGATCGGCGTAGGCGATCTGGTCGATCATCGTGCTGCCGACGACGACGATCCTGGGCGGGCGCATCGCGGCCATCCTACGAGCCGGACCGCGCCGCCATGGCTTCGACGAATGCGCCATCGGTCGGTGTCGACCCGAGACCGAGGCGCGAGCCGAGTCGCGCGGGTAGCGGAGGCTCGATGAACGTCGAAGCGAGCGTCCGCCAGGACGCCTCCGCGAAGACCTGCGAAGCGGACCCGTCGAGGGTGATCCGTCCGCGCTCCATGACCACGATCCGCTCGAACGTCTCCGCGACGAAGCGCATGTCGTGGCTGATCGCGATCACCGTCCGACCCGCGTCGATGAGCGTCCCGACAAGCGCCCCGACGCGCCGCATGCCGCGCGCGTCCTGCCCCGTCGTCGGCTCGTCGAGCACGACGACCGGTGTCTCCATCGCGTAGACGGACGCCAACGCGAGGAGCTTCCGGCGCGAGTAGCCGATGTCGTACGGGTTCTGATCGGCGACATCCGTGAGCCCGACGAGCTCCAACGCCTCGCTGACCGAGGCGGCGACGCGTTCTGGCGAGCGGCCGAGGATCCGTGGCCCGAACGCGACCTCGTCCCGGATCCGTCGGGCGAAGATCTGGCGTCCCGGGTCCTGGAATGCGATCCCGACGACCGCCGCCATGGCAGCCGTCCGCCGGTGGGCGGTGTCGGCGCCGTCGTGGAGGACGCGCCCCTCGGTCGGCCGAAGCAGACCGTTCAGATGCCGCACCAGCGTCGACTTGCCACTCCCGTTCTGGCCGATGATCGCGACCGACGCCCCCGGTTCAACGTCAAGGTCGACCGCATCCAGCGCGCGGGTGCCATCGGGGTAGACGAAGCCGACCCGTTCCAGAGACACGCGGGTCACGAGCCCACCACCTCCGGATCGAGCCCGCGTCCGACGAGCGCACGCCCGAGGCGG
>JBKPMM010000019.1:0-18086 GCA_046732155.1 Chloroflexota bacterium
GTCGAGGACCACAATGCGCCAGGGGTGATCGGTGTCGGGCCCATGCCGATGAGCTCGCGCGATGGTCGGCGCGTCACCACTGCCGATGCCTACCTTCCCGACGGGCAGCGCCCGCCGCACCTCACGGTCAGGACGGATGCACCTGTCGCGTCCGTCGTGATCGACGGCAACCGGGCGACCGGCGTCCGGCTGGCTGACGGGACGGTGATCACGGCCAGCCAAGTCGTCGTGGCCGGCGGAACGTACGGCAGCCCGACGCTGCTTCTTCGGTCTGGCATCGGGCCCGCTGATCACCTATCCGATCTCAGGATCCCCGTCGTGCAGGACCTACCGGGCGTCGGATCGAACCTCGCTGATCATCCCGGAGTCGATCTCGACAGCGGATGGCGTGGGACCGGCGTCACGGGCCCTGTGCTGCACACGATCGCGACCGTTCGCAGTTCGTCGGCCGATCCTGACGGCGCACCCGACCTGATGTTCTGGGTGAGCGACCCCGACGGTGACGAAGACGGGCTGTACCTCGACCCGATCCTGCTCAAGCCTGATTCACGAGGAACGGTCCGCCTGCGATCCGGTGAGCCCGCCGACGCACCCGTGATCACACTGCCCGGCATCCAAGCCAGCCGTGACGTAGAACGGCTGGCGGAGGGTTACCGGCTCGGCCTGGAGATCGCGGCGCAACCGAGTGTGCGGCGCCTCGCGACGGACGCCGCGCCCGCCGACCCGGTGACCGCGACCGAGCTTCACCAGCGACTCCGGGAGAACGCTTACTCGATCCCGCACGTCGTGGGGACCTGTGCCATGGGACCCTCGCCGAAGGCTGGCTCTGTCGTCGACGCCGACGGCCGCGTCTACGGCATCGACCGACTTCGCGTGATCGATGCGTCGATCATCCCCGAACCGCCGTCGGGCTTCCCGCATCTCGTCAGCATCATGGTCGCGGAACGTCTCGCCGACCGACTGGCGTCAGCCCTCTGACTGGGCGCGACTGACGACTGGGCCGTGGTCCTCGAGGAGCCGCTTCAGGTTCGCGAGGTCAGCCTCGAACTTCCGGCGGACGACGATCGCGAACGGTCGGTCGGCGAGGCGAAGCGCGCCGGTCGGGCGGGCCTCGAACGACAGCCGAACCTGACTCCCGGCGTCGACGGGTTCCACGTCGAACGTCGCGCGAAGCGGGAACGGGCCGCCGGTGACGATCAGACCAAGGAGTCGGTCCGGCTCGAATGCCACGACCTGGGTATCCACCTCGACCCGGCGTCCGAGGAATCTGCTGACCTCGTGCGCCGTCGATCCGATACCGACGGGCCCACCGGAGGTGAGGCGGCTCTCGATCGCGCTGGTCGACCAGTGGGGGTTCTGCTCGACGTCGGACAGGACCGCGAACACGACGCGCGGTGGACGATCGATCCGAACGGAAACCTCGCCAGTGGCCATGGCTAGGTGCTCCCGAGCGCGGTGCGGACGAACGCCGAGCTCGTCGTCGTCATCCGGCGTCGATCGGGACGTAGTAGACGAGCGATCCGACCTCGCCCGGTGCGGCTGCTTCCTGCGGTACGAACAGTGACACGACGAGCGTCGATTGGCCCTTGAGGTCGACGACCTTAGCACTCGGGTTGGTGAACGCGCCGCTTCCGCCATCCGTCGCGAACGTGAGCGGCGTGGCCCGTTCACCGTCGATCAGGTAGATCTTCCAGGTGCTCCAGTCGTCACGGACCGACATCGCCTCGAGGAGCGTGAACTCGTGTCCCCGGAACCGGATCACGTCCCGGTCGCCGATCCCGCCCGTCACCCCGTGCGCCAGAACGGCGGCGTCGAGCTCCGGCAGCTTCGCGCCTGACCAGGAGTGCCAGTCCATCGTCCCGCGCGCCTCGCGATCGAGGTCGCAGTCGGCAAAGTAGTGGAAGCCGAAATCGACTGCCCTGGAGCTCGCGGATAGGAGGTTCGGTGTTCCCTCGGCGCAGTCAGACAGCTGCTGTTCGGCTTCGAAGGTCTTGGCTGGCCGAACGGCGAGCATGTCGTCCCACGACCGATACCACGCGAACGCCAGATGGTTGTCGGGCTCTTGCTCCCACGCCACCACGAACCCGCCGTCGCTTGCCGCCGTGATCGCCGGCTGGGATGCCTTGCGCGCGAGTTCTGCCCGCCATGTCCACGTCAGGAGGTCATCCGACGTGGCGAGACCAGCCGGAATTCCTGATCAGGTTCGCTCCACCAATGGGACACGCCCACGAACCCGCCGTCGGGCGCGGCCATGATCGCCAGGCCGTCGAGCTCGTGACCACGATCGTCTCGCTCCCCGTATCGCTTGCCGGCCGCGCCCTTGACATCTTCGAGATAGGAGCCGAGGGCCGCACCGACCGCCGCGGGATCGGACCAGGTCGGTCCGGCGGTCGGCGTGCTACAAGCGAGGACCGCCAGCGCCAGACCCAGGACCGCGAGCATCGCGACTGAGTCGGTGGTCAGCTTCCCAGCCATGTCGCAACATCCAGAGGACTGGGCTGACGCTCCTGATCAGGGGATCGCTTCGCCGTGGGTGATGCCTCCCGCGCGGTCAGCGCGGATGGCGCCGATGCCGAGCCAGACCCAGCCGCCAGCGAACGCGAAGATCCCCAGGATCGCCACGATGCTCCCCGCATCACCCGGACCGTTCGAGTAGGCGACCCCGAACAAGAGCGGCAGCGCCGCGAGTGCACCGACCACGAGCAGGATCGCGCCGACGCGCGACACCCCGCGGACACGCAGGCTGGCAAGCGCGAACAGCCCCGAGCCGATGATCAGCGCGATCGTGCCGAGGACCCAGACCTCCCAGGGACTCGCGCCGAGGAGGAATGGGGCATCGCCGATGACCGCCATGCCGACCATCCCCACCGCCGAGATCGCCGCACCGACGATCGGGATCGCGACGGCGGCCCACACGAGCCACGGCTGCTTTCGGCCCTGGTCGCCACTGAGACCGATCATCGCGACGAGCAGGGCGCCGAGGGACAGGATGAATAGGCCCTGCCAGGGTTGCCCGTCAGGCCCCTGGATCACCGACGCTCCGGCGAGCGATACGACCCAGAGCGCGCCGCCGACGATGGCGGCGATGCCTCCGATACGTAGCGTCATGAGGACACCTCGTGTGTGATCGCTGGCGCCCGCCGCGCCGCGCGGACGGAGACGGGCATCGATCGCGGACAGCACGATATCGGCGACGTCGAACGGGCCGATCGGCCGCTCTTCGAGTAGCGCCTCGAACTCGTCGCCGTACCGCGCCCGCCAGCCCGCGGGATAGAGACGGACCAGCAAGCGCCTCATCCGGCCGATCCCCGCAGACGCTGGAGCCCGAGCCGGGCGAACCCGGCGAGGTCCTGCAGCTGCTCCTCGAGGACGGTCGCGCCGACCGCGGTCAGGCGGTACGGACGGCGACGGTCGACCGGTTCGAGCGCTTCGATCAGGCCACGCTCCTCGAGGCGAGCGAGCGCGGCGTACAGGGTGCCCGGGCCCATCGGCCGGCCGTAGCCGGCTTCCACGTCGGTCATGATCGCGTAGCCGTGCTTCGGCGCCTCGCTCAGGCTGACGAGGATGAGCAATGCCGGTTCAGCGAACCGGCCGAACTCCGGGATCCGGGTCATGCGTTGCTACTCCGCTAGACGATATATCGTGCGTCGTAGTATCGCGCTCTGACGGCCCGTGTCAAGCCCTCGCGCGGCGTTTTCCGCCTAAACGGCCTCGGCGAGCGGTTCGGCGAACTGGCTCTGGTAGAGGTCCGCGTAGAACCCGCAGCGAGCGAGCAACGACGCGTGGTCGCCCTGCTCGACGATGGCGCCGTGGTCCATGACGAGGATCGTGTCAGCGTCGCGGATCGTCGAGAGGCGATGGGCGATGACGAAGGCCGTCTTGCCTGCCCTAAGCCGTCCCATCGCGCGCTGGATCAGCACCTCGGTCCGCGTGTCGACCGAGCTCGTCGCCTCGTCGAGGATGAGGATCGGACGGTCGGCGAGGAACGCTCGGGCGATCGTGAGGAGCTGCTTCTCGCCGGCCGAAACCGTCGTGGCGTCGTCGTCGATGACCGTGTCGTAACCGTCGGGCAGCGTCCGTACGAAGTGGTCGACATGGGCGGCCTCGGCGGCCGCGATGATCTCCTCCTCGGTCGCGTCCAGCCGGCCGTACGCGATGTTCTCGCGGATCGTCCCGTGGAACAGCCACGTGTCCTGGAGGACCATGCCGAACGACTGACGTAGCTCGTCTCGGGTCATCTCGCGGGTGTCGACGCCGTCGACGGTGATGCGGCCCGCGTCGATCTCGTAGAAGCGCATCAGCAGGTTGACAAGGGTCGTCTTGCCGGCCCCGGTCGGCCCGACGATGGCTACCGTGCGTCCCGCGTCGACCTCGAGATCGAGGTGCTCGATCAGCGGCCGCTCCGGGTCGTAGCTGAACGACACGTCGTGGAATGCCACGGCACCCGCGACGCGAGGGAGCGTCGCCGGCGCGACCGGATCGGGAACCTCCTCCGACTCGTCGAGGAGCTCGAAGACGCGCTCCGCAGATGCGACGGCGGACTGGAGCACGTTGACGATGCTCGCGACCTGGATGATCGGGAACGTGAACTGTCGCGAGTACTGGATGAACGCCACGACGTCGCCGAGGGACAGCTGGCCGCTCGCGACGCGCAGGCCGCCGATGACCGCGATCGCCACGTAGTTGAGGTTGGCGATGAAGTTCATCGCCGGCTGGATGATCCCGGAGATGAACTGGGCTTTGTAACTCGCCTGGTAGAGGCGCTCGTTCTCCTCCTCGAAGGTCTCGATCGCCTCGCGCTGGCGCCCGAACGCCTTGACGATGGAGTGGCCGGTGTGCATCTCCTCGACATGGCCGTTGAGCGCGCCGGTGGAGGCCCACTGGGCGACGAACTGGCGCTGCGACCGGCTGATGATGAGGATCGTCACGGCGAACGAGGCCGGCACGGCGAGCAGGGACACGACGGCGAGGATCGGACTGATCGTGAACATCACGATCAGCACGCCTACGATCGTGAGCAGCGACGTGATGAGCTGCGTCAGGGTCTGCTGCAGCGACTGACCGATGTTGTCGATGTCGTTCGTGACGCGGCTCAGGAGGTCGCCGCGTGGCCGACCATCGAACGTCTTGAGCGGCAGGCGGCCGAGCTTCGCATCGACCTCGGCGCGGAGGCGGAACACGGTCCGCTGCGTGACGCCGGTCATGATGTAGGCCTGCATCCACGCGAACAGCGAGCTCAGCACGTACACGCCGACGAGCACGAGCAGGATCCGGGCGAGCGCGTCGAAATCGATGCCCTGGCCCGGCGTCAACGTCATCGACGAGAGCATGCTGGCAAGCTGGTCCTGACCCGAAGCGCGGAGACCGGCGACGACCTGCTCGGCCGTCAAGCCGGACGGGAGCTGGGCGCTGATCGCTCCCTCGAAGATGAGGTTGGTCGCCTCGCCGAGGATCTTCGGTCCGAGGATCGCGAAGGTGACGCTGATCACCGCCAACACGATCACCAGAAGGACGAGTGGCGCCTCGGGCCGGAGGCCGCCGAGCAGTCTGCGGAGCGAACCGCCGAAATCACGAGCCTTGGCCGGGGGCAGGCCCATGCCCATCCCCATCATCATCCCGCCGCGCGGACCACCGCCCGGGCGACCCGGACCGCCGGCAGGAGGGCCGCCGGGCGCGCCGGCCCCAGCTGCGCCGCCGCCGGGCCGCCCGCTCACGCTGCCGCCTCCGACTCGGACAACTGCGAGTAGACGATCTCCTGGTACGTCTCGTTCGACTCGAGCAGCTCGCGGTGGGTGCCCATCCCGACTATCCGACCGCCGTCGAGGACGATGATCCGGTCGGCACGCATGATCGTCGCGACCCGTTGCGCGACGATGATCACGGTCGTGTCCTGGAGCTCTTCGGCGAGCGCGGCACGCAATCGTGCGTCCGTCGCGACGTCGAGCGCGGAGAAGCTGTCGTCGAAGACGACGATGTCGGCGTCACGCACGATCGCCCGTGCGATCGCCAATCGCTGGCGCTGCCCGCCGGAGACGTTGGATCCGCCTTGCGCGATCGACGAATCGAGGCCTTCGGGCATCTCGGCCACGAAGTCGCGCGCCTGCGCGGTGGTCAGCGCGCGCCACAGCTGCTCATCGGTCGCTTCTGGGTCGCCGAATCGCAGGTTGCTGCGGATCGTTCCGCCGAACAGGAACGCCTTCTGGGGGACGAGAGCGATCCGCCGCCAGAGGTCCTCGCGGTCCTGCTCTCGGACGTCGACGCCGTCGATCAGCACCTGTCCGCCGGTCACGTCGTAGAAGCGCGGGATGAGATTGATCAGGGTCGACTTGCCGGAACCCGTGCCACCGACGATCGCCGTGGTCTCGCCCGGAGCGGCGCGGAACGACAAGTCGTGCAGGACCGGATCCTCGGCACCCGGGTAGCGGAACTCGACGCTGCGGAACTCGACGACCCCGCGCTGGTTGTCGTCGCTCGGGCGGACGGGCTCGGCCGGATCATAGATCGTCGGCTCCGTCTGGAGCACCTCGTTGATGCGTCCCGCGGATACCGCCCCGCGCGGGATGAGGATGAACATGAAGACCGCAGTCAGGACAGCGAACATGATCTGCAGCAGGTACTGCAGGAACGCCGTGAGCGCGCCGATCTGCATCGCGCCGTCGGCCACGCGCTGGGCACCGAACCACATGACGGCGACGGTCGAGAGGTTGAGGATCGCGGTCATGATCGGGATCGTCACGGCGAACAGCCGGCCGACCTTGAGGGTCGTGTCGAACAGGTCGGCGCTGGCGGTCTCGAAGCGCTTCTCCTCGTGCGGCGTGCGCACGAACGCCCGGATCACGCGGACGCCGGCGAGCGTCTCGCGCATGACCTGGTTGATCCTGTCGATCTTCGTCTGCATCGCGCGGAACATGGGGATCGCCCGGGACATGACGACCCCGATGACGAGCGCCATCAGGGGCAGGATCACGATCAGCAATGCCGAGAGCGTCGGGTCGGTCCGGACGGCCATGATGATCCCGCCCACGATGAGGATCGGCGCGGAGACGATCACCGTCAGGCCCATGAACACGACGGTCTGGACCTGCTGGACATCGTTGGTGTTGCGGGTGATGAGCGACGGGGCGCCGAAGTGGTTGACCTCGACCTGCGAGAACGTCTCGACGGTCGAGAAGACGGCCCGACGGACGTCGCGGCCGAACCCCATCGCCACCCGGGCGCCGATGAACACCGCGGCGACGGATGCGACGCCGAGGATCGCCGTGACGACGAGCATCAGCGCGCCGACCCGAAGGATGTAGTCGGTGTCGCCCTTGACGACCCCGTTGTCGATGATGTCCGCGTTGAGATCGGGCAGGTACAGGTTTCCGATCGCCCCGACCAAGAGCAGCAGAAGCGCGAGGGCGATCGGCGCCTTGTACGGAGCGAGGTAGGTCCGGAGCAGGCCGATCATGCCGAGGCGTCCTCGCGGTCACTCTCAGCCATCGATTCGCTCCTCACCCGACGGAGCGCGCGGAGCCCGACCAGGAAGCTCTCGAGCTCCTCGTCGGTCATCCGGTCGAACAGGGCCTCAAGGTGCTTCCTGCGTTGCGCCGCCATCTCGCCGAACACGGCGTCGCCCGCATCGGTCCGATGGACGACGATCACGCGGCGGTCATCGGGTTCGCGGCGACGCTCGACGAGCCCGCGCGCCTCCATGCGGTCGATGATCCCGGTGAGGCTCGCGACCGATACGTCGAGCTCATCGGCGAGCTTCGACATGGGCAACGGGCCGTGCACTTGGAGCACCGTCAGGACGTGCAGATGGACGAGACTGAGCGAGCCACGTAGCCAGTGCTTGAAGGCCCCGGCACGCTCGCGCGGACCCCACGAGGTCATCTCGTCGAGCAGGTCCTTTAGGGTCGCCCGGCGCGACGCGCGTCTCCCGCGCCGACGTCCGGCGCCGGCATTCAAATTCAATGCCACATTGACAATCTATGTGACATGTAGTGATGCCGTCAAGGCGCGCGACTAGCTCCGGCGGGCGCCGCCGATCGTCGCGGGGTCAGGGGTGAAGTACCGGAGCCGGCGCCCGAGCAGCAGCACTTCCCGCTCGAGCAGCGCGATGAGGCCGTCGAGACGCTCGACGGTCGTCTGCGCCTCGAGCAATGCCTGACGTCGCGGCAACTCGACCTGGACGATGCCTGAGAGGAGATAGGACAGGACCGTCGGGTCGTCCGGGATGTCGAGATCGTGCCGCGTCGGCGGGTCGGCGTCGGGCGTCAGCTCCGCCTCGGCGGTCGCCATCGGGTCCGCGTCAGGATCCGGCTCACCCACGGTCGCTTCGATCTCGACGCGGATGTCGAGGATGTCCGAGGACTCGCCGTCCCGGGCACGCATGAGGTCGAGGTAGCGAACGAACCGACGGATCGCCTTGGCCGCGAGACGCTCGGCACGAAGCTCGTCGCCCACCTCGTCCTCGAGTGGCGTCACGTCCGCGACGAGGTACGGCTCCTTCTGCGCATCGACCGAATCGATCGCGAACCGGCCGGTGGCCGCCGCGAGCAGGTCGTACCGGCCGTCCGGATATCGCCCGGCCTCACGGATCTCCGCGAATGCTCCGACACCGGCGAGCGTCGCGACACCCTTCGTACCGATCTCCCGCCCGTCACGGATCAGGACGACGCCGAAGGGCTGGCCCGTGTCCAGACAGTGGCGGGTCATCGCCTGGTAGCGGTCCTCGAAGATATGGAGCGGCAAGACGATGCCCGGGCAGAGGACCTGATGCAGCGGGAAGAGCGGTATCTCCATCGCCGCCCGAGTCTAGCCCGGTTCCCAGGCGAAGGCCGCGGCGCGATGGTGTCGGCGACACCGCGCCATCGGTCCGGGGTGTCGACGCAGCCCGGAATCGAAAAGCCGCCGGTCGCCCGGCGGCTTTGTGTGACCGGTCAGGTGTTTGTCAGTGCGCGCAGCCCCGTGGTGCGCCGCCGTCATCGGCGGTTCGGAAGCTGGAACCACACCCGCAGGCGGCGACAGCGTTGGGGTTGTTCACCGTGAAGCCGGCCCCCATCAGCGTGTCGACGTAGTCGATCTCAGAGCCCTGCAGGAGCGAGATGCTCTGACCATCGACGTACACCTTGATGCCGCTCGCGTCGAGGACATTGTCCTCGGGAGTGGGGGCGTCCTCTAGCATCATCCCGTACCGGAAGCCCGAGCACCCGCCGGAATAGACGTACACCCGCAGCCCGATATCCGGGTTGGTCTCTTCCTTCGTCAACTCGCGGAGCTTCGTGACCGCGGCGTCGGTCAGGGCGACGACCTGTGGCTGCTGGTCGATCATCGGTCGGTTCGTCCTCCTTGGACGGGGATGCGCGGGTCAAGTTGCCGCCGAAGCGGCGAGTGACGACATCGTACGCACGGCAACGGGTTTCGACAAGCGTGCCCGCCGAAATCCGATGGTCCTGTGAGCGACAGGTGTGTTGCGGTCTTTCCCTACTCGTCGATGCGTTCGACGACCGTCGCGATCCCCTGCCCCACGCCGATGCACATCGTCGCGAGGCCGTAGCGGCCGCCGGTCCGGCGCAGCTCATGCGTGAGCATCGTGATGAGGCGTCCCCCGCTCATCCCGAGCGGGTGACCGAGCGCGATCGCACCGCCATTGACGTTCACCTTTGCCGGATCGAGCCCGAGCTCATCGATACAGACGAGGGACTGCGACGCGAACGCCTCGTTGAGCTCGATGAGGTCGAGGTCTTCGACGGCGATCCCGGCGCGTTCGAGCGCCTTGCGGCTGGCCGGCACGGGACCCACGCCCATCACGGCGGGATCCACGCCGGCGACGGCGGTCGACACGACGCGTGCCATCGGTCGCAGGCCGAGTGCCCGCGCTCGCTCGGCCTCGACGACGAGCACCGCAGACGAACCGTCATTGATCCCGGAGCTGTTTCCCGCGGTGACCGACCCGCCATCGCGCTTGAACGCCGGTCGGAGCTTGCCGAGCGCCTCGGTCGACGTATCAGCTCGCGGATGTTCGTCGCGATCCACGACTGTGACGTCGCCCTTCCGGCCCTGGACCTCGACCGGGACGATCTGGTCGACGAACCGGCCGGCTTCGATCGCGGCCACCGACCGGCAGTGGCTCTCGAGGGCGAAGGCGTCCTGTCGCTCACGGCTGACGCCCCAGCGCTCGGCGACGTTCTCGGCGGTCTCGCCCATCGAATACGGGTAGTGCATCTCGGCGAGCTTCGGATTGATGAAGCGCCAGCCGAGGGTCGTGTCCTGGAGCTCGCGCGATCCGCGGTCCCAGGCGTTCTCGGGCTTGGCCATCACGTACGGCGCGCGCGTCATCGACTCCACGCCGCCCGCGATGAACACGTCGCCGTCGCCCACCGCGATCGCGTGGGCGGCCGCGTTGATCGCCTGCAAGCCGGAGCCACACAGCCGATTGACGGTCTGTCCGGCCACCTCGACAGGCAGGCGCGCGAGAAGTGCGGCCATCCGCGCGACGTTCCGGTTGTCCTCTCCGGCCTGATTCGCACAACCGAGGATCACGTCCTCGATGACGGCCGGGTCGATGCCGGAGCGGTCGACCACCGCGCGGATGACGAGCGCTGCGAGGTCGTCCGGGCGAACCGAGGCCAGCGCGCCACCGTAGCGGCCGATGGGCGTCCGCACGGCATCGACGATCCATGCCTCGCGTACGGGGCGGTCGGGATCTCGTGTCATCGCGCCCGATCGTAGCGGCTCGGCGCCAGGTCGGCGGTGATCAGAGTCGCGCGAGGGCTTCGACGGCGAGCGTCACATCGGCTGGCGCCACATCCCCTTCCGGGAGCAGGCCGTTGATGATGTAGAGGACGTCGTCACGGGCGAACAGGTACTCGACCTGGTTGGCCTCCGGGAAGAGCGGCATCCACTGCACCCACGTCACCTCTTCGTCGCCCGCCCTGAGCGCTCTTACGTCGGGCGGGACGGGTCGATGATCGGAATGACCACCGGCCTTCAGACGGGACGGGATGAGCTTCTTGGTGGCGAGACCCGGGAACTGCAGGGCGATGATCTGGACAGCGAGCCCAGAGTCATCGGGCGGGACCGCCATGGCGAACCGTATCTTGTCGAGATCCACGCCCGAGGCGGCCTCGAGCCGTTTCGGCTCGTCCGCGCAGAAGATGATGCACATGTCGCTGCCGCCCGCGAAGATCGATAGGGGCGCGCTTCCGCGGATGAGCGGGATCCCGCGAAGCTCGGTCGGCAAGCGTGCTTCGAGATCAGGCGCGAACGGGCTCGAGGCCGGGCTCGGCAGGATGAACGAGTGGGTGGGGCTCACGGCCGCGGTCGCCGGAGGACGCGGCGTCGCCGTCGGGGCTGCCGCCGGCGATGGCGTGACGGCCGCCATCGATGAACTGGGCACCGGCGATGGCGACGCAGCCGGAGCCGTACACGCCCCCACGAGCAGCACGACGATCATCCCAGGACCGAGCTCAGAGCGCCGCAAGGAACCGATCCGGATGGGCCGCGCCGAGTCGGAGGGCGACCACGACGTCGTCGTGTCCGGCGACGCCCTCGTCGATCGCGATGCGCGCCTCGTCGGCGATGGCCGCCTCGATCCGCTCGCGGATGCGGTCCGAGCGCATGTCACGGGACGGGCCCTCGGCGAACTCTGGGTCCACCGGACCTCGACGGCCCTCCTCGTATCGATAGAACCCGCCGCCTGTCTTCCGGCCGAGCCTTCCCGCGGCGACGAGTCGCTCCTGGACCGGCGAGGGCCGAAGCCGGTCCGGGCGTCCGAGTCCGTCCCAGACCCCACGCGCCGCCGCGAGGTTCACATCGAGCCCGGCGAGGTCCATGAGCTCGAACGGACCCATCGGGAAGCCGCCTTCGCGCATCGCCGAGTCGATCGCCTCGACGCTCGCTGCACCCTCCTCGAGGACGCGGAGTGCCTCGATCGTGTAGGGCCTGTTGACGCGATTCACGATGAACCCCGGCCGATCGGCGCTGCGGACCGGCGTCTTGCCCCATTCGCGAACGATCGCTTCTGAACGCTCCACGACGACCTCGGATGTGGCTGCGCCCGGAACGACCTCGACCAGGGGCATGAGCGGCACGGGGTTGAAGAAATGCAGACCGATCACCCGTTCCGGATGGCCCGCCGCCGCTTCCGCGATCCGGCCGATCGGGAGTGCACTCGTATTCGTGGCGAGGATCACATCCCGCCCGGCTTCCGCGTCGAGCGCCCGGAAGATCGTCCGCTTCAGCTCGAGGTCCTCCGCGGCTGCCTCGACGATCACCGTCGCCTCGCTCGCGAGCCCGTCCAGGAGGTGCGCGTGGCGAAGGTTCGACAACCGCCCGTCCACCCATTCGTCGATCGAGTCGGCGTCGAGATCGAGGCGCGCGGCTCGTCGTGCGAGCCCATCTCGGACGCGCGCCGTCGCGCGCTCGATCGCGTCGAGGTCGACATCGTTGAGCACGACCTCCCAGCCGGCTTCGAGCGCGACCTGGGCGATGCCGGCACCCATCACCCCCGCGCCGACGATCCCGACGCTCGTCACACTGACTTCAGCGCCTCGAACGGCTGACGGCACCCCCGGCAATAGAACAGCGAGCGACACTGCGTCGGGCCGAATGCGCTGTCCATCACGACGTCTGCGCCGTCGCAGAACGGGCAGCGCATGTCGGATGGGTCGGCCGGCGGAGCGATGCCCGCCGCACGGAGCGCGGCGCGCCCCGAGGGCGTGATGCGTTCCGACGTCCATGGCACCTCGAACGTCGTTTCGACACGGACGTCGCGCTCGAACCGCGCCTCGAGCCGCTCGGCGATGGTGCCGCGGATCACGTCGAGCGCGGGGCAGCCGACGAACGTCGGAAGGATGGCAACGTCGATCCTCTCGGGGTGGACGGCGACTCGGTGGATGATCCCGAGGTCGATCACCGATAGCACCGGGATCTCGGGATCGGGCACGGTCGCCAGCACGGCACGGACGTCACCTTCGGTCGTTTCGGTGCCCATCACCATGTCGCGGCCGGATCGCTTCGGCGCACCGACGTGAACTCCCCCCACAGCCAGCGAAACGGTTCGCCGTGCTCGGTCCGACCGAGCCACGGATCCGGCGTAGCGGGCGCGAGAGGGAGCCCGAGTGGCTCGAACGTGTCACGGACACGTGAGCGCCATTCCTTCTCGAGCTCCGCCATCGGTCGGGCGAGGACGCCGGCCTCGACGAGCGACCCTTCGCCTTGGAGTGGCGTGAAGACGGTCCCCGCGTGCGGCCCGAGGGTCTCGAGGGCGGCGACCAGGCGATCGCGAGCTTCGCCCTGGTCCGATGCGAGGCGCTCGAGCCACGCCCCGACATGCATCAGGTGGTAACGCTCTTCTCGCCTGAGCTTGCCGACGAGATCGGCGAGCGGCTGCCATGACCCATCGGCAAGGGCTTCGAGCCGGACCGCGTCGGCGGTCTCGTAGAGATACCGGCGCGCGATCGTCATCGCCCAGTCGCCGCGGCCATGATCGAGGAGGCGGGCGTGACGGTAGTCGTCGGGTTCACGGTCGTAGGCGATCGCGTCGGGATCCTGTGCGGTCACCTCGCCGAGCAATCCGTACAGAGCCGCGGCGTGCCCGAGCTCGTCTTGCGACAGCGAGCTCATCGCGACGTCCTCTTCGAGCATCGGCGCGATGCCCGTCCACTCCGAGTCGCTGAAGCCGATGACGAATTCGTCGTCGGCCGTCGTCAGGAGCAGCTCGTCGAGGCCCGTGACCGGCGGTGCTGCGGCCGTCATCGAGAACGGGCCTTCGGCTTGTCCTGACCGGCGGCCTCGCGGGCCGCCGCAAGCTTCTCGCGCATCACGTAGCCGCCCGGCTTCTTGAACGAGCGGTCCAGGGGCGGCTGGAGCAGGTCGGGATCCGCAAGGTCGACGATGTCGGCCCGGCGGACGACCCACAGGCGGACGCTTTCCTGGCGTCGCCCGAACATCTCGCGCGCGTAATGCGTAGCCAACTCGGCGTCGGGCGCCATGACGCTCCCGCCGTGGCGCATCGGGTCGCCGTCCTTCTCCTGCCGGAAGACCTCCCAGGGCTCGAGCGCCGGGACGTCGCTCCCCGCCCCGTCCGTCATGCCGCGGCCGGCACGCCCAGGATCGTCTCGCGCACCCAGCGGGTCTCATCTCGTGCCAGTCGTCGGAACTCGAGACGTTGCTCGGACATCGGGCCGTGGTTCGTCACGACCGTGCGGAGCTCGTTCCAATCGGGCTCGGTGTAGCGCCACTCGCCCGCCGCTTCGTCGAAGCGAAGCTCGGGATCCGGGATGACCAGGCCGAGCTCGCGGATCCGGGGCACATAGATCGTCAAGAACTCCTGGCGGAGCTCCTCGGACGACTTGGCCTTGATCCGCCAGCGGAGATCCATGTCCTTCTCGCGCGGGCTACGCGGTCCGTGCATCTGCATCAGCGGGCCCCACCACCGGTCGAGGGCGTCCTGGATCGCCGCCCGCTGCGACGGCGTGCCGGTGACCATCGTCACGACGACGTCACGCCCATGCATGATGTGGACGGATTCCTCCCAGCAGATCTTGCGCATCGTCCGGGCGTACGGGGCGTAGCTCGAGTCACGCAGCGCCTGCTGCGCGACGATCGCCGCGGCATCGACGAGCCACGCGATCATCCCGACGTCGGCCCACCCGACCGTCGGGTAATGGAAGACGTTGTGGAACTTGGTCTTGCCGGCGAGCAGGTCATCGAACATCGCCTCGCGCGACTTCCCGAGGTCCTCCGCCACCCTGTACAGCAGCTGTGCGTGGCCGACTTCGTCCTGGACCTTCGCCGTGAGCGCAAGCTTTCGGCGCAGCGTGGGGGCGCGCATGAGCCATTCGCGCTCAGGCAGCACGCCCATCAGTTCCGAGTTGGCGTGCATCTCGACGAACCGCAGGACCGCGGTCCGGTATTCGTCGGGCATCGGGTCGACGGCCTCGACCTTGCCGCCGTCCATGACATGCGCCTCGAACCGCTCGAACCACGCCGCATACGCCTCATCGTGCTTGCGAGCAGGCGCCGCGCCGCCGGACCGTTCGGTCGGCGAAAGCACCGGGTCGAGCGCGAGCGGATCGGTCATGACGCCAGCCTACGCCTCATCCGCGGTGGCGTCAGGAACCCGTGAACCGCGGCGGACGCTTCTCGCGGAACGCGGCGAGCCCCTCGGCGTGGTCCCTCGAGGCCCCGGCGATGCCCTGCAGCTTCGCCTCGCCCTCGAGCGCCTCATCCAGCGTGATCGTCGCGGATCGCTGGAGCGCCTCCTTCGTCAGGGCCATCGCCAGCGGAGCGCCCTCGGCGATCCGCTCGGCAAGGGCGCGCGCCTCGACCAATAGTCGATCGGCGGGGACGACATGCGAAACGAGTCCGAGCCTGAGCGCCTCTGTCGCATCGACCTGATCGCCGACGAGTGCCAGCTCGGCTGCCTTCGCCGGACCGACGATCCGCGGCAGGAACCACGTCGCGCCGCTGTCGGGGACGAGCCCGATCCGCCCGAACGCCAGCACGAAACGAGCCTCTTCGGCACAGATGCGCAGGTCGCACGCGAGCGCGAGCGATGCGCCGGCCCCGGCGGCCACGCCGTTGACGGCGGCCATGACCGGCTGGCCCATCGACCGGATGGCGCGGATGATCGGGTTGTAGCGGTCGCGCACCTCGGCCTCGAGCGGGGCGGCATCCGGCTGTTCGCGCTCCGCAAGGTCCTGGCCGGCGCAGAACGCACGCCCGGCCCCGGTGAGGATCACGGCCCGAACGGCTCGGTCGGCGGAGAGCGACTCGAACGCCTGGCGGAGCGCGACCTTGACCGGCACGGTCAGCGCGTTGAGCGCCTCTGGTCTGTCGAGCGTCAGCGTGGCGACGGCACCGTCGACCTCGACCCTGAGCCCGTCGGTCACGCTGGAGATGCCGCCGGGGCGCTCAGCTGAATTCGACCAGACGGCCGTCGACGATCTCGAAGAGCCGTCGATCGACGGGTTCGTCGGCACCGCCCGACTGCTCGATGACGAACTCGGCGAACATCGCCGCGAAGCCGGCGTCGTCCGGCCGCAACGGCGCCGCCGCCAACAGGTGGCGCTCCGGGATGCCGACGAGCACGCGTCCGTGGGGTCCCAGCTCGCGCTGCAGGTAGTCGAGCGTCTCCGGCAGGATGATCCGGGCGGCGTCCATGCCGTCGCCGGTGTCCGAGCTGATGAGGCGGCGGTCGCCCTCGGTCTCGTCGGTCCAGGGCGCCGTCGCGGCCCAGGCGCGCAGGTTCGCGACCGCGGCCGACTGCAACTCCGAAGGCTCGATGCCCCACGACAGCAAGTGGTCGCCGTTCACGAGGATGTCGAACCCTCCAGCGGCCATCGCGTAGACGACCGGGATGCCCGCCGGCCCCTCGTCGAGCAACGGCTGGGAGTGGCTCTGCATCGAATGCTGCGCGAGCGTCTCGCGGTCCACGGTCTCGAGCGGAAGGCCGGTCGTCCCGACCGGACGGAACGCCGGGCGTACGAGGGCCTGCGCGATGCTCCAGTCGTGCTCGGGAGCATCAGCCGGTGAACCAGCCGGTTCGGGCGCCGGTACGTGGCCGCTGACGGGAGCGGACGCGTCGATCGGCGAGAGGATGTCGGGCGGCGTGTCGCGGATCGCGGCCACGGGCTCGTCCGCGAGATCGCGCACGAAGTCACGCCCGGTGTCGGTCCCGCCCTCGTTCGGGTCACGCTCCATCTGTGGTCATCCTCCCTAGGTGCACGGCCTCGTCATGGTGCGGCATCGGTCGGGTCACCGGCCCGTCCACGTCGGCGCCCGCTTCTCCTGGAACGCACGCATGCCCTCGCGCTGGTCGTCGGTCGCAAAGAGATCGAAGAACGCTTCGCGCTCGGCGCGCAGACCGGCGCTCAGTGGAAGCTCCGCCGCCGCCAGCACGGAACGTTTGGCGGCACGTACGGCGAGCGGCGGCATCGACGCGATCGTGTCGGCCAGCTTCAGGGCACTGCTGAGGACGTCGGCAGGCGGCGCGACCATCGTGACGAGCCCCGCAGCGAACGCTTCGGATGCGTCGATCATCCGCCCGGTGAGCACCAGCTCCATCGCCCGAGCCACTCCGATGGCTCGTGTCAGCCGCTGGGTCCCGCCGGCTCCGGGCATGACGCCGATCTTGATCTCCGGCTGCCCGAAACGGGCGTCTTCACCGGCGATGATCATGTCGCACGTCATCGCCAGCTCGCAGCCTCCGCCGAGGGCGAACCCGCGGACCGCGGCGATCAAGGGGATGCCGATGGCACCGATCCGATCCCACGACCCGAACTGGCCCTCGGCCCGTAGCCGCTCCGGCGTCTGGTCCGCCAGCTCGACGATGTCCGCGCCGGCGGCGAAGGCTCGCTCACCCGCGCCCGTGATGATCGCAGCGCGGGTCCGACCATCCGTGTCGAGGGTCTCGAGCGCATCGGCGAGCTCGGCGAGGAGCTCGAAGCTCAGAGCGTTCAGGGCCTGGGGACGATCGATCGTGACGAGCGCGACGCCTTCGTGCCCCTCGACGGGGGCATCGACGCGGATGAGGCGAGTGGTCGGCATAGCGTCGGTCACACGGGCTCCCTCGCGGCTCGTTCGGGGAAGTATGGACGACGAGGGAAGGCTCCGCCGCAACCCTTGCGCTGACGACAGCCGATCAGGCGAGAAGGTCGTCCGCGTCCTCGAGGACGAGCAGGGTTGCGAGTCCAGGGGCGATCTCGCGCAGGTTCCGGCCCGCCGCCCGCATGGCGTCGGACGCGAGTCCGGCATCGAGCGATGCCCGGTCGTCGAAGCGCATCGCGGTGATGAGCACGAGGTCGGTCTCGGTGCCGAGGGCCTCCGACACGCGACGGACCTCGGTCGAGCGAAGGCCAGGCGTTCCTGCGACGAGGGGCAGGTGCTCGGCGGCGTAGCGCCGCTCGAACTCCGCAAGCGCATCCGAACCACCGTCGGGCCGGCGATACAGGGCGAGCAACGTGGACATCAGCGGGCCTCCGTGGTCGATGGGTCGCGCGCACGAGCGCGCGCGACGGGCTCGGTGGCGCGATAGAAGTCGCTGAGTGCCGCCTCGAGGATCGGCACGTGCTCGACCAGCGAGTCGTGGCCGACGT
>JBKPMM010000020.1:0-28780 GCA_046732155.1 Chloroflexota bacterium
CGTCGAGGCGGGCCGCAAGCAACGCATGGATTCCCGGTGGGACGACGAGATCGGCGCTCGGATCGGCGAGGACCCACGTTTCACCGTCACGGTGGAGGGTGCCGTTGTCGATGAGCATCGACACCATCTGCTCGACGAATAGCGGATTGCCTTCGGCTGCGCCGACGATCCGCCCGACGATGTCCTCTTCGAGCCCCGTCCGACCGAGAAGCTCATCGATCATCTTCCCCGTATCTCCGGCGGACAGGGGCTGCAGCATGATCAGCGTGTCTTGATGGCCTTCGGACCATTCGGGATGCCGGTCGAGCAACTCATGGCGTGCCGAGCAAACGATCAGGATCGGCACCGTGTCGACCGTCTCGACGATGTGGTCGAGCAGGTCGAGCAGCGTCGCCTCCGCGGCGTGGATGTCGTCGACGATCATGACGAGCGGCTGCTCGCGAGCCAGCGCTTCGAGCAGCTTGCGTGAGCCCCAGAAGAGCTCCGCGACCGGGAACTGACTTCGAGCGAGTCCCATCGCCGCCGCGACACGCTCGACCACGGCAGCGCGATCCTTCTCCTCGACGCCCAGTTCGTCCACCAGGAGGCTGACCTTGGCGATGGCCGCCTCCACCGTGTCGTCTGAGGTGATCTCCGCGACGCCACGGACGATCTCGGCGACAGGCCAGAACGTGATGCCGTCGCCATATGGCAGGCAGCGGCCACGAACGACGTGGGCGTCGCGTGAGACCGATACTGCGAACTCGCGGATGAGTCGCGACTTGCCGACGCCCGCATCCCCTACGACGGTCAGTAGCGCTGCGCCGGATGCGCCTTCGAGCCGGTGGAGGGTCGATGCGAGCCGGGTCATCTCCTCCTCGCGACCGACGAACGGCGCGCTGTCGGTCGTTCGGGCCGCTGCCACCTCGCGAACGCTCTTGAGTCGATAGGCTGGCACCGGTTCGGCCTTGCCCTTGAGCGTCAGCGGGGCGATCTCCTCGACCTCGATCTCGTCGCGAGCCAGGCGATAGGTAAGGTCGCCGAGGATGATCTCGCCGGCACCGGCTGCCTGTTCGAGCCGAGCGGCGGTATTCACGGCATCCCCCGTGACCAGACGCTGGCCGGTCGATGCATCGCCCGCGATGACCTCGCCCGTGTTGACGCCGATGTGGTTGTGGAGCTCGAGCTGCCACTCGGCCCGGAAGGCCCGGTTGAGCTCGGGGAGTGCCTCCTGCATGTCGGCAGCGGCACGGACAGCCCGGAGCGCGTCGTCCTCGTGGCGGACCGGCAGGCCGTACACGGCCATCACCGCGTCGCCGATGAACTTCTCGACCGTTCCGCCATGCTTCTCGAGCGCGACGCGCATCACATCGAAATACCGCGTCATCACGTCGCGCAGGGCCTCGGCCGATGGCGGCTCGTTGGTCAGCGACGTGGGCTTCGGGTCTGCGAAGACGAGCGTGACAGTCTTTCGACTCTCTCGCGCGGACGAGCGCTTTGTCGCTTCGCCACCGATGCCGGCGTCTTTGTCGGCCTCCCTTGGATGCACCGCCACGACCCGATACGCCGGGATCGCGACATCCATTCCTTTGGGGGTCACCGGATCGATAGGCTCGACGTCGATCTGATCCTGGACGAGGGCATAGGTCGAGTCGGCGACGAGAAGTTCCAACGGGGGCGCGTTCTGCTCCATCGCCGACGAGATGCGCATCGTGTCGCCGGTCAGGACGTGTTGCCCGGCCAATGCCTCCCCGACGACGACATCCCCGGTCGCGACGCCGGTTCGCACGACGAGCCGGACACCCCACATTCGCTCGAATTCGTCGTTGAGATCCGCAAGGACGGAGAGACTCTCCGCGGCCGCCTCGACCGCTCGGATCGCGTCGTCAGTACGAGGTTGGGGCAGCCCGAACACCGCGACCACAGCGTCGCCGATGATCTTCTCGATCGTCCCGCCATGCGACTCGTAGACGAATCGCATCTCATCGAAGTACCTGGTCAGGAGCTCGCGCAGCGATTCCGGGTCAAGCTTCTCCCCGAGGGCGGTCGATCCCTTGAGGTCGGAATTGACCACGGTCGCGAATCGGCGGATCTCGCGGACGTGATCGATAGCGAGCGGCGTGCCGCAGTCGACGCAGAGGCTTTCGTCCTCGACGTTGTCGGTGCCGCAGGCCAGGCAGACCGCCATCTGCAGAGTCTACGCACAGTGGCGTGAGGTCTCGTCACCCGTGAGACGCAGGACTGCCCCGGCGTTGCCGGGGCAGTCGAGAACGGGCTCGAAGATCGCTAGCGGTAGGACGGATCTCCTGTTGGTGTCAGGAAGGTGCCGACTCGCTGGCCTGCGCTATTGGCGACCCAGCTCACCACGCACGGCGGTACCGGATTTTTCTTGGCGCAATCGGGTAGGAGCCCCATGTACCAGGTGGTCCCGAAGTACGAGCTCGGACCGTTGGAAGATGCGTCGGCGGGGGCATCGTTACCGAAGCGATCCTTGAACGTCTCGGGTGAGGCATAGCACACCCTGTACTTCGAGGTGCCGTTCTCCGGCGTGATCTGCACGACCGCCTTGTCGATGACGATCACGTTCGTCTTCGCCGAAGTGCCGCCGTAGATGTACCAGACCGTATTGGGCTGGCGCTCGGCCGGGTAGTTGTACGGAGCGAAGTTGCACGAGACGTTGAGCCCCGACAGATTGAGTGTCGCGACGTAGTCATCGCCGGCCTTACCCGTCTTCGGGGTCAGTGTGTAGCTGTTCCCGGCTTGAGTCTCCTTGAAACTGCATCCGGGTTCCGCGCATTCCTCGACCTTATCCGACACCATGAATTGATCAGTGACGGGACTGTTCGATGCCACCGCGCTGCTTGCACGCAGCTTGTACGGTCCTGCCTTCCCGATCTTGAGGGACGAGAACGTCGCCACACCGGACTCCGCCGCGACAGATCCAGTTCCAGCGCTGATTGAGCCTCCCGCCGGGTTGTACGCAAGGGACAGCGTGACCGTCGCGTTCGTATCGACCGTCGCGCCACTGTTGCGGTCGGTGATCTTCACGCTGATTGGACTGCCGCCGCTGTCGTACCCGTCAGTGATCAAGAGATTCGTCTCCGTGGTATTCGGCTGGTTCACGAATACGAGGAGGCATGAGTTATTCGGACACGGAGTTCCCGGCCCGGCAGTGGCTGCAGTGCTGAATGCGGCGGTCAGCATCAGCGCGGCCAGGACCGCGACGATGGAATTTCGACCGGCCCGCGATGGGCGGCGCGCGCTCGATAACATCAGCTTGATCCTCTCCGGGCCGTTAGGTGTAGTCCGCGATAGTAGACGACAGAAGCGAATAGTACATTCGCATAACAGAGCAGGGGTGTCAGCCAGCCGACGTTCTCGGTATCTGGTGCGACCGCGCACCGAATTCGAACCGGCGGCCAGCGGCTCTCGCCGCGTACGATTGAGGCCATGGTCGGGACGCCCAGCTCGTCGGATACGTCGCGACAGGCGCTTCGTGCCTGTCGCCTGTTCGCTGACCTCGACGAAGTCTCACTGGGGCTGTGCGCGGCGGCGCTTCGGCCGCGCCGCTTCCGGAAGGGAGAGACAGTCTTCCACGCGGGTGATCCTGGCGACTCGCTCTTTCTCGTGACCAGCGGCGCTGTGAAGATCACGATCCCGCCCGACGACGGCTCCGAGCCGGCCATCCTCACCACCATCGGGCCGGGTGGTTTCTTCGGGGAGCTGTCACTCCTCGACGGCGCGGCTCGATCGGCGACCGCGGTCGCGCTCGAATCGACCGAGACCCAGATCCTGCGACGCGATGCCTTCGACATGCTCGTCGACAACCAGCCGCTGCTCCGTCACATGCTGCTCGTCACGCTCGCCGGGGAGATCAGGCGGCTGACCGCCCAGGTCGAGGACCTCCATTTCTTCGACCTGCCCGGTAGGCTGGCCCGCCACCTGCTGCGGACGATCGTGAGCCGCGAGGGCCTCGACCCTGCGACCACAGACGAGCTGACCGGCGAGCACCGGCTCCCTTGGCCATACACGCAGTCGGAGCTGGCCGGGATGATCGGCGGTTCGCGGCAATCCGTGAACCGCCTTCTCGCGGACCTCGTCGACGAGGGGCTCGTTCGCTTCGAGGACGATGACCTCGTGATCCCCGACGCCGCACGCCTCGCGCTCGCGGCGCGGCGATGACGCTCGACCCTGACCGAACGGATGCGGTCCTCGCAGCGATCGCCGGCCGCATCGCGGCCGCCGATCGGCTCACGCCTGACACCGAAGACGACCTACTGATCGCGCTCGCCGGTGCGGCGGTCGCCGCACTCGAGTCACAGGCTGCCTCGATCGCGCTGTTCGACGCGCCCGGCCAGCGACTCGTCTTCCGCGCCGCGGCGGGCCCTGCCGCCGGCGATATCGTGGGGGTGTCGATCGATCCCCAGACCGGCCTCGCCGGGTACGCCTTCACGACGGGTCAGCCGCTCGCCGTCGCCGACGTTGCCGCAGACCCTCGCTTCGAGCGGGCCGTCGCCGAGGCATCGGGCTACTTGCCGTCGTCGTTGCTGGCCGTGCCGATCGTCGGACCGGTCGACACGATCGGCGTTCTCGAAGCGCTGGACGGTCGGCGGGGCGCCTTCTCCCTCCACGACATCGATATCGCTACGGCGATCGCGGCCGCGGTCGCAGCGGCGGTGACGAGGCAGCAGCTCGCGCACGACGCCTCTACTGTGCTCGCGGCATCGCTTCGAGATCTGGTCGGCGGCGCCGGCGACGATGGGGCCGTCGATGACCTTGTCGCCCGCGCGACGGCGGATCTCGCGAGTGATGACGACCCGACGTGGGCCCTCGCCGATCGGATCGCTCGTCTCCGAAGTCTCGATCCTGACTCGGTCGCGCTCGCGATCGACTGGCTCGACGTACTCCTCCGCCATCGCGGGGACGGGACGCAGCGCGGCCCGACGTGACGCTTCCGCTGCCCGCCTGGGGTGATGCCTTCTCTTCGGATCTGCGTGCGGCACTGGCCCGTGACGATGCGCCGTTCGGCCGGCTCGACCGAGCGACGGTCTTCGGGGACGCCGACGGTCGCGGCGTGACGGTGGCGATCGTCGATTCAGGGGTCGAAGCGGATCACCCGGTCCTCGCGGGCCATCTCATCGAGCAGCTGAGGGTCGATGTGAGCGGGGACGACGCGGTGGTCGTCGACGATCCCGAGGGCCACGACCTGGTCGGCCACGGGACGGCATGCGCGGGGATCATCGCGTCGATCGCGCCGGCGGCGCGGATCGTCTCGCTCCGGATGCTCGGCGCCGACAACCGCGGCAAGGGCCGTGCCCTCGCCGCGGCCATCGAGTGGACCGTCAGCCAGCGGATCGAGGTCGTGAACCTCAGCCTATCGTCCCGCAGCGAGCACATGTACGCGGCGTTCCACGACATCGCCGACCGGTCCTACTTCGCCAACACGCTGCTCGTGTGCGCTGCGAACAACGTTCCTGGTCCCTCGTACCCATCACTCTTCGCGAGTGTCGTGTCGGTCGCGGCCCACGACGTTCCGGACCCCGATACCTGGTTCTACAACCCGTCACCGCCGGTCGAGTTCGGGGCATACGGGGTGGACGTCGACGTCGCGTGGCGAGGCGGCGGAAGGATCCGCGCGACGGGCAACTCGTTCGCTGCGCCGCATCTGGCGGGCCAGGCGGCCCGGCTCCGGTCTCGCTACCCCAGTGCCACGCCGTTCGAGATCAAGGCACTGCTCGCCGCGACCGCATCAGCGCCGGCGTAGGTTTTTGGCCCCCGCGTTCGCCTGGACAAACGTCGACCGCCCGGCGGTGCCGGGCGGTCCTTCGTGATTGCGCGCTCTGGACTGAAGGTCTATTCGACCTTTCCGTCGCCCTCGACGTCGGTCGGTGTCAGCTCGCCGCCATGGGGCGCGAGCTCCCCGCCGTGACCCGGCAGGCGCTGACCGATGCTCGGCGGCGCTGTGACCGGGAGGCCGTGCCCCTCGACATCACCTTCGTCGATGAAGCCATCGGTTCCCGACTGCCCCTCCTCGGGCTCGACCAGCGAGTCCTTCGGGAGATTGATCTTCTTCATCGAACCGTTCCTTCCTGTCGCTGACGGTCTGATGTGTTCGGTCCCACTGTACGCCGTTACCTGGCGACTACAAGGACATGCGGCCTGACCGAGTCGGTGTCGGCTAGACGACACCGATCACGATGCCGGCTCGCCCGTGTAGGACCGCGGCAACGCCTCGACGCTCGGCCTCGGCGTCCGCAGGTCGCGCAACGCCTCCTGGTCCGGGCCGGCGAGGCGCGGCAGGTCGGCGGCTTCGGTGCGCATCAGGCGCGAGGTGAGCGTCGAGAAAACGAGCTTCTGGATCTCCGGCACGGCCATCGTCGCCCGCAGGCCGTCGGATGGGACCTCGAGAAGCGTCGTGTCGGTGTCCGCGACGACGTCGGCCGTTCGCGGGCTCCCGGTCAGGGCCGCGATCTCGCCGAAGAAGTCGCCCTCGCCCATCGTCGACAGGCCGCGGTAGCCGCCCTCCGCGGGGATGCCCGCGGTCGCCTCGCCATCGAGGATGAAATACGCGGCGGTCGCCGTGTCGCCGTGCTCGACGATCCGGGTCCCGGCCGGGACCTCGCGAACGACGGCGTCCTTGACGAACGCGCGCCGCTGCGACTCGGACAGGCGCGCATACGTCGGGAGCTTGCCGACCAGCATGTCGAAGTCGGCAAGGGTCGCGGGCCGGAACGGCGTTCCGGCGAGTGCCGGACCGCTCGCGGCGAGTCGTGCCCGGGCCGCACGCAGCGACGCGATACCGATCCCTGGCGCGATGAGCGCGATGCCCGCGGCCCCGATCAACAGCACCGACGCGAACACGATCATGAGGCGCACGTTGATGATGTCCGCGAGGCCCGCCCCAGCCATGCCGAACAGGAAGATCACGTCGCGGCTGACGTAGAACGCGGAGAAGACGCGGCCGCGCATCTCGCGCGGCGTGTTGCGCTGGAGAAGCACGGACCGCGCCACGGCGGTCGGGGAATTCCAGAAGCCGGAGATCATGACCAGCAGGATCGCGATCGGGATCGAGGTTGCGGTCGCATAGCCGATCCCCGCGACGCCCATGGCCGCGAGTCCGAGGGTGATCCACAACGGCTCGGGCAGGAGCCGCGAGAAACGCGCCATGAACAGCGACCCGAGCACGAACCCGACCGATGTCAGGCCCTCCTGCAGCCCGTACTCGAACTCGGTCGCGTGCAGCTCGCGCAGCGACATCGGCAGGAGGAGGACGTTCCAGAGGCCGAACGAGAAGAAGACGATCGAGCCGACGACCAGGAGCGAACGCAGGACCGGCGTCCCCAACAGCGTCCCGATACCTGACTTCAGGTTCGAGACGATCACTTGGACCGACGCCTCCTCTTCGGGGATCGGCAGCGTGTATCGCCCCATCAGGGCGATGAGCAGCGCCGCAACGACGAACGAGACCGAGTCGATCACGAACGCGAGTCGAAGGTCGATGGTCGCGAGGAGCCCGGCGCCGGCGAACCCGATGGCCGTCGAGCCGAATGAGGCGATCGACAGGAAGGAGTTCGCTGCGGCGAGCTCGTCATCCGTCGCGAGCTCTGGGATAAGGCTGTCATGCGCGGGATCGAAGAACTGTTTGACGCCCGCGTTGAACAACAACAGCAGGTAGAGGCCCGGCACGGCGATCGCTTCGATCCCGAGGACGACGGCGATCAGTCCGACAGCCACCGCCTGGACAAGGCAGGTGGCGATCATGATCTTCTTCCGATCGTGCCGATCGACGAAGACACCGGCGAGCAGCCCGACGACGAGGCTGGGGATGGCGGTCACCATCAGCGTCACGCCGACCGCGAGCGCGGATCCCGTCACGCGGAAGACATAGATCCCTGCCGCAAGGTCGGTCAGCGCGGAACCGGCTGTCGAGATGAGTTGCGCCGTCCAGAGCAGCGAGAAGTCGCGCTTTCGGAAGACAGCGAACATCGACGGGGCGGCGGGCACGGCCTCTGCCGTCATCGGACCTCCAGCGGCGCGTCGCGCGCCGAACCCTCACTCGGTGACCCCGGTCGACCCGATCGACCCCAAGACCGCGGCCGTTGGCCGGGAGTCTAGCCGCCGCGACGGGGGACTGCGACGCCTTCGCGCAGCAACAGCGCTTCTTTCCGCGAGAGCTGCCGATCGCGGTCGATCCAGCCCGTGCCGCCGTATCCGCCCAAGGTCCCGTCTCCCGCGATGATCCGGTGACACGGGACGACCAGCGAGATCGGGTTACGCCCTAGGGCTCCGCCGACGGCACGCGCCGCGCGCGGAGCGCCCACCCGTCTCGCGATATCGCCGTAGCTGGCCGTCGTGCCCGGACCGACGCGACGGACCTCGGCGAGGACTCGCCGATCCCACTCCGGTCGATCGGACAGGTCGACCGGGAGCGTCGCGTCCTCGGCCGGAAGACCGCGAATGAGCGCGTCGATCGTCGCGAGGGCGGCGCGGAGCACGACCGCGGCCGGCTCGTCCCGGCGTGCGTCCGCCAGTCGCACGACCGTCGCATCGAATCGCTTTGCGACCTCGGCTTGGAACGCGTCCTCATCCGGATCCCAGCCGGCCGCCGCGATGCCGCGCTCCGTTGCCGCCACGCGGAACGGCGCGCCCCCACCGTCGAGGGTCGCTGTGACGACGAGCCGAGGCATCGTCCAAGTCTGCGGGAGGAGTCGCCCGCCAGGGTGGCGGTATACTCCTAGGGAGTATGAGCACGCGCACCTCCACCGCGGAGATCCAGCTCCCGATCGAAGGCATGACGTGCGGTTCCTGCGTGAACCGCATCGAGCGATTCCTCCGCGCCACGGACGGGGTGGAGGAAGCCAACGTCAATCTGGCGACCGAGATGGCGACGATCCGCTACCTCCCGGACGTCGCCGACAAGGACCGTCTTGTGGCGGCCGTGGAAGCCGCCGGCTACGACGTCCGGCAGGCCGAGCCGGAACGGGATGACGTCGGCCCCGCCGACACCACGGATGCGACCGGCTGGTCGCTCGTCGAGGAGGCCGCTCGTGACGACGCGCGGCGCGACCGAGAGGCCACCGTCCTTCTCCGCCAGGCCATCACGTCGATCGTCGTCGCGGTCGCGATCATGGTCGTGATGTTCGTCCCGCAGACGCGCATCTCCATGGAGACTCTGAACTGGATCGCCCTCGTCCCCGCGACCGTGATCCAGTTCGTCGCGGGCGGACGATTCTACCGTGCGGCGTGGCGCGCTCTCCGCCACAGGACGGCGAACATGGACACGCTCATCGCGGTCGGGACGAGTGCCGCCTGGCTGTACAGCGTCGGCGTGACGCTATTCCCCGAGGCGATCCACGAGGCCGGCCTCCACCCCGAGACCTACTTCGATGCGTCGACGATCATCATCGGCCTCGTGCTCCTCGGGCGATGGCTCGAGGGGCGGGCCAAGGCCAGTACCGCCGGTGCGATCCGGCGGTTGATCGGGCTGCAGCCTGCCACGGCTCGACTCCTGACCCATGACGGCGAGACGGACGTCCCGCTCGCACGCGTGGCGGTCGACGACCGGCTCCGCGTCAGGCCTGGCGACAAGGTCCCGGTCGACGGCGTCGTCGTCGAGGGCGCCTCGAGCATCGACGTCAGCATGCTCACCGGAGAGCCGGTCCCTGTCGAAGTCATCCCGGGGACGGAGGTCGTCGGCGGGACGATGAACCGCACTGGGACGTTCGTGATGCGCGCGACGAGGGTCGGGCGCGACACCGCGCTCGCCCGGATCGTCGAGGCCGTCAGGCGTGCCCAGGGCAGCAAGGCACCCATCCAGCGACTGGCCGACCGGATCGCCGAGGCCTTCGTGCCGCTCGTCCTGATCCTTGCGGCGGCGACGTTCGCCATCTGGTTCGTCGCGGGGCCCGAGCCGCGCTTCACGCTCGCGTTGTCGGCATTCATCAGCGTCGTCGTTATCGCCTGCCCGTGCGCGATGGGTCTGGCGACGCCGGCCGCCGTCATGGTGGGCACGGGTCGGGGAGCCGAGGCGGGCATCCTCATCCGCGGCGGCGAGGCGCTCGAGCGCGCCGAGGGGATCGACACCGTCGTGTTCGACAAGACCGGCACGCTCACGCTCGGGCGGCCCTCGGTGGTCGATGTCGTGGCGGCGCGCGGGTTCGACGTGACCACGCTGATCGACCTGGTGGCATCGCTCGAGCGCGCGAGCGAGCACCTGCTCGGCGGTGCGATCGTCGAATACGCGAACGCTCGCGAGCTGGGGTTCCGGACCGTCGATGCGTTCGAGGCGGTCGTCGGCGGCGGTGTCCGCGGTCGGGTCGAGGACGCGGGCCGCGTTCGGACGGTCGCCGTCGGCAATCCGCGGTGGCTCGCCGAGGCCGGGGTCGATGTCGCACCGATCGGCGACCTGATCGAGACCAGCGGCGGGGGAGGCAGAACTCTCGTCGCGGCCGCCGTGGACGGGCGTGCCGTCGGGGTCGTCGCCATCGCCGATCCTCTGCGGGCCGAATCCACCGTGGCGATCCGCGAGCTGACCGAAGCCGGCATCGAGACGTGGCTCGTCACGGGAGATGCTCGAGGCGCAGCGAACGCGATCGGTGCACAGGTCGGCATCCCGGCCCATCGGGTCGTTGCCGAGGTCCGTCCCGAGGGGAAGGCGGACATCATCGCGCGTCTGCAGGATCGGGGTCGGACGGTTGCGATGGTCGGCGACGGGATCAACGACGCACCCGCGCTCGCCAAGGCGGATGTCGGGATCGCCATCGGGACTGGCACGGATGTCGCCATCGAAGCCGCGCCGATCACGCTTCTCGGGGCCGATCCGCGTGGGGTCGCGGCCGCGATCGGCCTGTCACGGGCGACGATGACGACGGTCCGCCAGAACCTGTTCTGGGCGTTCGCCTACAACATCGTGCTCATCCCGATCGCGATGGGCGTGCTCGTGCCGTCGTTCGGCATCGCCCTGTCGCCGGCGTTGGCGGCCGCAGCGATGGCCCTCTCATCCGTCACCGTCGTCGCGAATGCCTTGCGCTTGCGATCGTACGACGCGCGTCCGGAGGCGCCGCACCGGATGCGACGAGGATCCGTCCATCGACTCCGCGAAGCCGTATTCCTGGGCGCGATGGCGCTCGCGGCGCTCGGTGTCGCCGGTGGTGTGATGGCCGCCGATCGCTGGATCGAGCGGGGCGCGACGCACGTCGCGGTCGTCGCCCGGGACGCCCGCTTCACGCCCGCCGACGTACGCGTCGAGGCAGGTCAGACGGTCGTCCTGTCCTTCACGAACGAGGACCCCGTCTTCCACGACTGGGAGGTGCAGGGTCTCGCGAACGTCGACGCCGGCGCGCGACCTGGCCAGACGCAGCGGATCCGCTTCCGCATCGACGACCCCGGTTCCTATCCGATCGTCTGCACCGTGCCGGGTCACGCCGAGGCGGGGATGGCGGGCACGCTCGTCGTCGAGCCCGCAGACTGAGCCGGCCATGACCGTCGGCCGCATCGACACGCCGCCCGACCGGCGAGACCTGCCGGGCGACTTCTCGCATCGCGTCTCGATCGACGTCCGTTTCGCCGACACGGACGCGATGGGCCATGTCAACAACGCCGTCTATCTCACGTATTGCGAGATGGCCCGGATCCGGTATTGGTCCGATGTGACGGGCGAGCCGCTTGCAGCGCGACATCACGGCGCCGAGAGCCTGATCCTCGCCGAGGCGCGGATCACGTATCGCGCGCAGGTCTTCCACACGGATGTCGTGACCGTCGAGTCGCGCGCGACGCGCATCGGCCGCTCGAGCTTCGTGCTCGAGCACCGGCTCACGGCGTCTGAGCCGGGTGGGCACCCTCGCCTCGTGGCGATCAGCGAGTCGGTCCTCGTCCGTTACGACTACACGGTCGGCCGTGCCTCTGAGCTCGATGACCGATTCGTCGAAGCGATGGAGGCGTTCGAGGGTCACCCGCTCCGGTGACCGGCGCGGGTGGCGGGTGCCCGCGCTAGTCGACCACGCGCCGGAAGATCGTCACCGCGTTCTGACCGCCGAAACCGAAGCCGTCGACGGCGACCGTATCGATCTGCTTCTGCCGGGCGGTCAACGGCACGTAGTCGAGGTCGCAATCGGGATCCGGTGTGCGCAGGTTGGCCGTCGGCGGGATCACGTTGTCGCGGATCGCGCCGAGCGCCGCGAGCGCGCTCGCGATGCCGGCAGCGCCGACGAGGTGGCCGATCATCGACTTCGGTGAGCTGATCGGGACCCTATAGGCGTGCTCGCCGTATGCCGTCTTGATCGCACGCGTCTCCGTCACGTCGTTGAGGGGCGTGGCCGTGCCGTGGGCCACGATGTAATCGACCTCGTCGGGCGCGATCCCGGCGTGGCGCATCGCGTTGGTCATCGATCGGGCCTGGCCTCGGCCGGTCGGTTCCGGGGCGCTGATGTGGAACGCGTCCGCGGTCAGCGCCCCGCCGATGATCTCCGCGATCGGCGTCGCGCCACGTTCGAGTGCGTGCTCGAGCGACTCGACGACCGTGATCCCGGCGCCCTCCCCGAGGACGAACCCATCACGCGTGAGATCGAACGGCCGCGACGCGCTTTCGGGCTCGTCGTTGCGCTTCGAGAGCGCGGTCATGTTGGCGAGCGCGGCCACGCCCATCGGCCAGATCGGCGCCTCGGTCCCGCCGGTCACGACCACGTCGCAGTCCCCGTCGCGGATCAGCCGGAGGGCGTCCTGGAACGCGATGACGGACGTCGCACAGGCGGCGACCTGGGTGATCACCGGCCCTGTGAGGCCCCATTCCATCGAGAGCAACGCTGCCGCCATCGAACCGGAGAGTGCGGGAACGGCGAACGGCGACACGAAGCGCGGTCCCTTCTGGTCGTGGACATGGGTCCCGTCGATGATCTGCTCGATACCTCCGCCGCCCGTGTTGACGACGACTCCGACGCGGTCCCGCTCGTCCTGGGTCATCGCGGCGAAGTCGATGCCGGAGTCGGCGACCGCCTCCTTGCCGGCACCCATCGCCAGGTGGATGAACCGACTCATCCGCCGGGCCATCTTCGGATCCATGACCTTCGCCGGATCGAAGTCGAGGACCTCCGCCGCGATGCGAACCTCGTGGTTGGACGCATCGAAGCTGCGGATCGTCCGGGTGCCGGTCACGCCGGCCTTGAGATTCGACCAGTACGTCGGGAAGTCGTTGCCGATCGGCATGACCGCACCGAGACCGGTCACGACCGCGCGACGGGCAGGATCCTTCTCAGGCATCGGCTCGGATTGTAGGGACCCTGATAACGGGCCGAGTGGGCGGATGGATGGCTAGGCGGTGCGGAGCAGGCGACGCGAGCGCACTTGGGAGTGCGTGAGCGAGGCTGCGACGCTCCAACGACGCCAGGCGCCGCACACGAGGCCCGTCAGTCGCCGTCGTACCTCTTGAATATGACGGCGCCGTTGTGGCCGCCGAGGCCGATGTTGTTCGACAGCGCGTAGCGGATCTCCATCGGGACGGTCTCCGCCGGGACCCACAGGTCGCACTCGGGATCGTAGTCGCGGTAGTTCAACGTCCCGGGTGCGCACTGCTCGGAAACGGACATGACGGTCGCGAACGCTTCGAAGGCACCCGCAGCGCCCATCATGTGACCGGTCATGGATTTGGTCGCGCTGATCGCGATCGAGCGGGAGTCACGCGAGGCGCGCGACCCGAACGTCGTCCAGATCGCCTCGGCCTCTCGCTTGTCACCGAGCGGCGTCGACGTGCCGTGCGGGTTGATCAGGTCGACCTCGTCAGCGGGCACACCACGTCGCTCGAGGGCCATCTTCATGGCCCGGGCCGAGCCGATGCCCGCGTCGATCGGCTGGATCATGTCCCAGCCATCCGCGGCGGAGCCGTAACCGACGACCTCAGCGTAGATCTTCGCGCCACGCTCCTTCGCAAGCTCGAGGTCCTCGAGGAACAGCGACCCCGCCCCCTCGCCGAGGACGAACCCGTCACGCGTGGCATCGAATGGACGTGACACGGTCTGCGGATCTTCCCCGGCGCGCGGCAGACCCATCCCGCGCATGTTCGAGAAGCCGGCGTGCGCGACCTCGAGGAGCGGCGCCTCGGTCGAGCCGCTGATGACGGCGATGCAGTCACCGCGTCGGATCGCCTCCGCGGCCTCGCCGACGTTGTGGGTGCCAGTCGCACATGCAGACACCATGCATACGTTGTGCCCGATGGCTCCGGTCTCGATCGCGATCATCCCGGACGGGCTGTCGACCAGGGCGTTGGCGATGAAGGTTGGCGCCACCGTCCGGCTGCCGCGCTCGCGGAGCGACACGTAGTTATCGATCATCAGCTGTTGGCCACCGGCGCCCGAGCCGAAGATCACGCCGACCTCCGTCCGGTTTTCGTCGGTGAGCTCGAAGCCCGAGTCGGCGAGGGCCTGCTTCCCGGCGGCGACGCCGAAATGGAGGCTCGACTCGCTTCTGCGAGCAGCCTTCGGGTCCATCCACTCCTTGGCGTCGAAGCCCTGGACCTCACCGGCGACTTTCGCCTCATAGGGCTCGGTGTCGAAATACGTGATCGGCCCGAGCCCGGACACGCCGTTCACGAGATTGGACCAGGCGGTGTCCTTGTCATTGCCGACGGGGCTGACGACCCCGACACCAGTGACGACGACGCGGCGGTCGTAGTCGGGACGACGCATGTGGTTCGGATCCTCCAGACGGTTCGGTGATCAGGCCGTGACGCCGGCCGGATCGATGAGTCGGTCGTGGGTAGCCGGATCGTCGGCGGATAGGATGTCCGCGTCCGGCGCGATGCGCTTGATGAGGCCCGTGAGGACCTTGCCGGGCCCGACCTCGACGAAGGTCGTGACCCCAGCGGACGTCATCCGCCGGACGGCCGTGACCCAGTCGACGCCGGCGGTCAGGTGCTCGACGAGCTCCGCTCGTGCTTCCTCGCCGGTCGTGATGGGACGTGCGTCCGCGTTGGCGAGCAAGGTCGTCGTGGGGTCGGCGAAGGCGATACCGGCGAGCGTCTCGCGCATCCGGTCGGCCGCCTCGGCCATGAGCGGGGAGTGGGCCGCGACGCTCACCGGAAGGACGATCGCCCGCTTCGCGCCGAGCGTCTTCGCGATCTCCGCGCCGGCCTCGATCGCGGCGCGCTCGCCCGACACGACGACCTGACCGGGAGCATTGCGGTTGGCGACGACGAACGTGCCATGTTCGGAGGCTTCGGCGATCAGTTCGGGGAGCCGCGCGTCGTCGAGTCCGATGAGCGCCGCCATCGCGCCATCACGGCCCTGCCCCGATGCCTGCATCAGCTCACCGCGCCGTCGCACGAGACGGACCCCATCGTCGAGCGAGAGCACGCCCGCGGCGACGAACGCCGAGTACTGGCCCATGGAATGGCCGGCGGCGAAGGCCGGTCGCGGCTCGGGGACGCCGGCGGAAGTCCATCGTTCGCGGAGTGCCTCGAGGATCGCGATCGAGGCGGCAAGGAGCGCGGGCTGGGCGTTCTCGGTCAGGTCGAGCTTCTCGGCAGGACCATCCCACGCGAGCGAGCTGATCGGTTCGCCGAGGGCGGCATCAGCCTCTTTCCACACGGCGGCAGCCGCGGGCGAGGACGCGGCGAGATCCCGGCCCATGCCCACCGATTGCGAGCCCTGGCCGGGAAAGACGAATGCGAGGGAAGTCATCGGCCCCGAGCGTACGGGGCGCGGTTGCTCCAGACCCGGATTCGCGTGCATGCTTGCATGGATGACTGAGACACGGGTGCGCCCCACGACCCGCCCCGCCCCGCGCCGCGAGATCGCGCAGCGGTTCGAAACCGACCTATCCGCGTCCGTGCTCGCCGCCGGCACGCGCCTTCCGAACGTGCGTCAGATCAGCGAGCGGGTCGCGATGGGCCGCGCCCTCTGGCGCGAGCTCGTCATCGGGTTCGCGAGCCAGCTCGGCGAGCTCCGGCTCGGCTTCACGCAGCTCGCGGCCCTCTATGTCCTGGCCGATGGCAGCACGCTCACCATCGGCGAGCTCGCGGAGTCGATCAACCGTTCGCCATCCGCGACCAGCCGGCTCATCGATGGCCTCGTCAAGCGCCGACTCGTGGAGCGGCGTAGCGAGGAGGAGGATCGCCGCCAGAAGGTCCTGCGTCTGACGCCGCGGGGTCACGCGATCCTGCGCGTGGTAGACCGAGGGCGTGCCGAGCAGTTCCTCGCGGCAGTCCGCCCGCTACCGACCGCGGAACGTTCGATCGTCGCCATGGGCGTCGCTGCTCTCGCGACCCATGCGATCAACCGCCGCGGCCGCTTGATCCGCGCGACCCGAGAGCCCGGCACGTAGCCGCGCGCGGCGCGTACGCTACGCACGCAGGAGGTCTCGATGTATTACGGCAACCCCGCGGCCGCGCTGTTCCAGATCGAGCACCAGCACAGCGATGGGACGTGGTCGACGCTCGAGCCCGCGGGGACAGACGTCCACGACGCCGCCGGAGCCGACCCCGAGCGTGAATGGGATCGCGGCCACGTGTATATCTGCACGTCGTGCGAGGAACGGGTCCGAGTCATCGGTCCGGCGCCGCACGAGCAGGATCCGGGCAAAGGTGGCTGATAGAGCGCGCGGATCCTTCGTGCGAGGAGGTTGACGATGTTCCAGTACGGGGTCGTGGCCGGGGGTTTGGACATCAAGCACCATCACGATGACGGCTCGTGGGCGGAGATGGAGCCGCGCGATGCGCACGACGCCGCCGGCCTTGACGAGGAGCGCGACTGGCAACGCGGCCATGTGTACGTCTGCAGGGAATGCCAGGAGACGATCGCGATCAGCCCGGCCGAAGCGGATCCGAGCGCATCGAACGCCGGCTGAACGGCGCGGGTCGAGTCAGCCGCAAAAACGGCGCACCACGTCGTAGAGGACGGGTAGCCCGAAGCGCAGGGCGCCGAGCGAGATCCGCTCGTCCACCCCGTGCCACAGCTCCAGGAACGGCTCGCCGGACTCGAGGCCGAACGGCGCGAAGCCGTATGTCGGCGTCCCGACCATCGCGCTGGCCTTGGCATCCGTCGCGAACGGCGCCATCACCGGTAGCGGCACCGCGGCTGGATCGTGATCGAGCAGCGCGCCGACGAGCGTGTCCCACAGCGGACCTTCGGCGGGCGCCTCGACCGGCTCGCCGAGCGCGAGGCGTTCGAACCGGCAGGCCGGCAAGAGATCGGGGCCGATGCGCCGTTCGAGCTCGGCGACGATGTCGCCGTCCGTCGAGCCTGGCAGGAGCCGGCAATCCACGTCGACCACGGCATCACCCGGGATCACGTTGTATTTCACGCCCGCCTGGATGATGTTCGGGCTGTACGTGTCACGGATCAGGGCCCGGATCGCGCGCGACCACACGGGGTCGCACAGGCGATCGATCTCGCGGTCGGCAGCTTCGGAGTCGAGCTCCGCAGCCGCGATCTTCCGTAGTTTCGAGCCGGTGGCGGCGGGGAGAGCGTCGGCGGCGGTCTCGAGCATGCGTGTGATCAGCGGTGTCATCCGGATCGGACCGGGGATCGCGATCCGCGCGACGATCTGAGCGGCGATGACTGCGGCGTTCTCCGGTCGCGGCATCGAGCCGTGCCCCCACACACCGCTGACATGGATCCGGTACGGGGCGAAGCCCTTCTCGGCCACCATGATCGGGTAGAAGCGCACGCCCGCGATGTGGACGGTCACGCCACCGCACTCGTTGAGGGCACCCGCCGCTCGGAGCCAGTCCGGTCGATGGAGTGCCAGCCACCGGGCCCCGTCGGTCGCGCCCGCCTCCTCGTCGGCGGCGCACGTGAATAGCACGTCGCGCGTGAGGCCGGGGATCGGGTCGGATGCGGGATCGCGGCCGGCGGCTCGGGCTTCAGCGGCGAGGCGCTCGATCAGCCCGAGTTGGAGCGCCACCATCCCCTTCATGTCGACCGTTCCGCGACCATAGATCCAGCCACCGTCGATGTCCGCCGCGAACGGGTCGTGCGACCAGCGTTCAGCCGGTGCCGGCACGACGTCGAGATGAGACATCAGCAGGAGGGCATCGTCACCGGTGCCCTCGCCACGCAGTCGGACGTGGACCGAGCCGCGACCGGGAACGGGCTCGACGACCTCCGGGACGAGCCCGGCTGCGGCGAGGCGGTCGGCGATGTAGGTCGCAGCGCGCGTCTCGCCGTCGGGCAGGCCCGGGTCCGGCGGGTTGATCGATGGGATGCGGATCAGATCGCGCAGCGACTCGACGACGCCGGCGTGCGCGCGATCCCAGTCTCTCCCCGCCACCGCGTCCGATGGACGGCCGGACGAACGCGCCGTCACTGCGCGACTGCGATCCCGAGAAGCGCGGCGATGAGACCGAGCACGAACCCGGCTGCGACGATCACCGCGACCATCAGCACCAGCCAGCGGCCCAGCCGTCGCTCTTCGGCGAGCGCCTCCTTCTCGTCCGGAGCCTCGCCGCCCGTGATGTACGGCCCAGGCAGCCCCTTCTCGCGCGCTCGATGGGCCCGCGGCGAGTCGTACAGCTCGGGGTCCGGGCTCGTCCGGTGGCCGGACCGCGGCTCCTGCGAAGTCATGAGGCCATGATGCGCGCTCATCCGATCGCCCGACGCAACGCGACCGCCACCTCTTCCGCGACGACATCGACGCCATCGGGCCCGACCCGTGGCCGCACGTTGAGGATGAGGTGCGTGGCTCCGCGCCGGAGTGCATCGTCGGCGGCGTCGAGCGCTTTGGCGCGGTCGTCGGCGGTCTCGCCGGTCGGCACCTGCGCCCCGAAGTCGAACGTGGCGGGGTCGCGCCCGATGGCCTCGAGCTGCGCGAGGATGGCGTCCCGGCCCCGGCTGAAGTCGTCGAGGTCGGTCGCGCGGCCGGACAGGACATCGACCGCGGGCATGACCCATCCATCGGCCAGCGCCGCCGTCAGCGCGATGCCCCGCCGCTTGCCCGCGCCCAGCCACAGCCGCGGCCCGCGGCCCGGCGTCGGCGGTGGTTCGTTCGTCGCCTCGAGGAGCGGATAGAACGGGTCAGGTCGGGTCACCCCCGGCGGTGACGCCGCCTCGGGCGACCACAACGCCCGCAGCACGTGGACGGCGGATTCGAACCGGTCGAAGTGCTCGCGCATCGGCGGTAGCGGGATGCCGAGCGAGAGGTGCTCGCCCTCGTGCCAGCCGGCGCCGAGCCCGACGATGAGGCGGCCACCGGTCGCGTGGTCGAGGACGGTCGCGGCCTTGGCGAGGACCGCCGGGTGTCGGAACGTGTTCGACAGCACCGCGAACCCGATCGAGCGGCCGGGCACGTGATGGAGTAGCGCGACGGCCGTTGTGAGTGCCTCAAGACTCGGGCCATGCCGATCGGATGCGATGTCCGTCAGGTGATCGTTCATCCAGACCGACTCGAACACGTCGTGGGCGCCGATCCGCGCCCACATCGCATCCAGGGTCGCCCAGTCGACCGCCTGCGGAGAGGTCTTGATCCCGATCGGGATGTGGCGGGTCATGCAGGGACGCGGGCAGCCGCCAGGTTCGCGGTCATGCGTGGCCCGGTCGTGACGGCGCCCGTCGAGGCCGAGCCCACGAGTGCGGCGTACTTCGCGAGCACGCCGGTCGTGTAGTTGGCCGGGCGCGGCGTCCATGCCGCGAGCCGCCGTTCGACCTCCTCCTCCGGGACGGCGAGGTCGAGACGCTTATGGTCGACGTCGATCACGATCTCGTCGCCTTCCTGGACGACGGCGATCGGGCCGCCGAGCGCTGCCTCCGGCGCGATGTGGCCGAGCATCAGCCCGTGGGTCCCGCCGGAGAACCGGCCGTCGGTGATCAGCGCGACGACGTCACCCAGACCCTCGCCAACGAGTGCCGCGGTCACGCTGAGCATCTCCTGCATGCCAGGCCCACCGACGGGTCCCTCGTACCGGATCACGACGACGTCGCCCGGGACGATCTGCTGGGCGCGAACAGCGTCATAGCACGCGGCCTCCGAGTCGAAGACCCGGGCCGGGCCGCGGTGCAGCCGCCGCTCGTGCCCCGCGAGCTTTACCACGCAGCCTTCCGGGGCCAGGCTGCCACGCAGGATCGCGAGCCCACCAGTCGGCTTCAGGGGCGTCTCGATCGGGACGACCACCGCCTGTCCCGGCGTCTCGACGACGTCTCGCGCGACTTCGGAGAGCGTCCGCCCGTCGACCGTCGCTGCGCCGCCGTCCAGCAGATCGCGCTTGAGCAGCTCGCGCATCACGAGCCCGACTCCGCCTGCTTCGTACAGCTCCGCGGCTGAGTAGCGGCCGCCGGGCTTCATGTCGGCGACGATCGGGGTTCGATCCGCGATCGCTCCGAATTCGTCGATGTCGAGGGCGATCCCGAACTCATGAGCGATCGCCAGCAGATGGAGCACCCCGTTCGTGGATCCGCCGGTCGCGGCCACGGACGCGATCGCGTTCTCCAACGCCGTTCGGTCCACGATCGACGACGGTCGCACGTCGCGGCGGACGAGGTCCATGACGATCTCGCCACAACGCCGAGCCGCCTCGTCCTTCTTCGGGTCCTCTGCAGGGATGCCGTTGAGACCGCCCGGCGACAGGCCGAGGAACTCGAGCACCATGCTCATCGTGTTGGCCGTATATTGGCCACCACAGGCGCCGGCGCCTGGGCACGCGACGTCCTCGATGCCCTGGAGCTCGTCGAGTCCGATCTTGCCGGCCCGGTAGGCGCCGATCGCTTCATAGACGCTGACGACGTCGACGTTCTGGCCCTTGTAGACCCCCGGGTAGATCGTGCCGTTGTACAGCGCGACGGACGGCACGTCGAGACGGCCCATCGCCATCGCCGCGGCCGGGATGGTCTTGTCGCAGCCGACCAGACACACGAGTCCGTCGAGCAGATGGCCGCGGACCACGAGTTCGATGGAGTCGGCGATGACCTCACGGCTGACGAGCGATGCCTTCATGCCCTCTGTGCCCATCGACACGCCGTCGCTGACGGAGACGGTGTTGAACTCCATCGGCGTGCCCCCCGACGCGCGGATGCCCGCCTTGACGAACTCCGCCAGCCGGCGCTGGTTGAAGTTGCACGGCATCGTCTCGATCCACGTCGTAGCGACGCCGATGAGCGGCTTCGCCAGATCCTCATCGGTGAACCCGATCGCCTTGAGCATGGCACGGGCACCGGCGCGGTCGGGCCCGTCGGTCAGCGCACTGGAATGGCGCTTGGCGCGATCACTCGCGGGGACGGGGTTAGACGGTGCTGGGGTGACGGTCTCGGGCATACCCGAAGTGTAGGCGGGCGATGCTCGCGGGGAGGCGGCGCGGCAGACCGGCACGCGGGCTACGCGGCGGCCATCACGCTTCGCGCGCCTGATCTGCCGCGAGCCGCTCGTCGACGAGGTGATGCGCCCGCGCTTCGCTCGCAGCGTGGCCGGTCACGGCTTCCAGGAAGTCGCGCCGGTCGAGGGCGAACGCGTCGACTTCCGAGATCGTGCGGACCGACGCGGTCCGTGGGATGTCGTTGACCAGGGCGATCTCACCGGCTCCCTCCATCGGACCGAGACGGCCGATGACCTCCCCGAGACGGGTGACCTCCGCCTCGCCGCGGTCGATCAGAAGGTAGCGGTCCCCGGGGTCGCCTTCCCGCATGAGCCAGGCGTTCGGTGCGTATGTGACCGGCTGCAGCGAGCCGGCAAGGTGCTCGATCGTCGCGAGCGAGAGCGGCGCGAAGAGTGGCTGTGCCCGGAGCAGCTCGACCCTGCGTGCCGCTGCGGGGCCACCTTCGTCCAGCCGGCGGAGACGTGGCCACGCAAGGAGCGCGGCGATCGGCAGGATGGCTCCCGACACGACGAGGGCACCCTGCGTGCCGATCCCCGCGATGAGGGCCGGCGCGACGAGTCCACCGAGGGCCGGACCGGCGTTCGCGGCGCTGTCGATCAGGCCGAGCGCGGACACGCGCATCGCGTTCGGCGTCATCCGCTGGACCAGCGTGAAACCGGCGACGTCGAGGACCGCGTTGCTGATACCGACCGCCGCCATCGCGGCGAAGGCAACGACCGGGTTGACGATCAGACCCAGCACCGCGATCGGAGCACCCCACCCCGCGAGCGCGACGGCGAACGGTGGACCCAGACGCTCGCGGCCTGCAAGCGTGATCGCCGCGATCGACCCGAAGAGACCGCCGAGACCCATGACCGCGTTGAGGGTCCCGACGCCCGCATCCCCGAGGCCCAGCAGCTCGATGGCCGTGACCACGATCAAGACCGTGAGCAGACCACGGACGAACGTCTGCAAGCCGAGCGACGCGATGACAAGGCGTACGTCCGGCATCGTCGCCACGGCCCGCGCGCCAGCCGACAGGTCCGCGAGCGCGGCGCGCGCGTCGCGCGGGCCGTCGCGTCGGCCCACGGTCGGAACGTGGAGGCGGGCGATGCTCGCGACGCTGATCAGGTCGATCACGACGACCGCGCCGAGTGCGCCGGCCGGCCCCGTCGTCACGAGCAGCACGCTCGCAAGTGCGGGTCCGACGAACGTGCCGAGGCCTTCGGCAGCCCCGGACGTGACATTCGCACCGATGAGCTGGGCCGGTGTCTGGGCCACCGCAGGAAGCAGCGCCATGTGGAGCGGACGGGTGAACGCGCCCGCGCTCGCCTCGATCGCGACGAGCAGCATCATCAGCCATAGCGGCGCGTCGGTGAGCACCACGCCGATCAGGCCGACCACCGCGATCGCGCGAAGGCTGTTCGTGCCGCGGAGGACGGCCTCGGCGGGCCAACGGCCGGCGGGAAGGCCGACGAACGGGGCCAGGATCGCGGGTGCCAGGTACCGCGCGATGCCGAACACGCCGAGGGCGACGGCGCCACCCAGGTCGTACGCGATGACGAGGTTGATGACGAGGACGGCGTACTGGCCGGCATTGCTCGCGGCCCACGCGACGATGAGCCGGCGGATGGCGGGCTCGGCGAGGGCGGTCCGGAGCGCGCCGACCGCCGGATCTAGCCGGTTCGTCAGCCCGGACGCCATCAGCGGAGCATAGCCTCCGACCTTCCCGCCGAGGTGGTCAGCGCGTATGCTGCCGCGACCGAGATCCCATGGTCGCGGGCGAGGAGGGACGATCGACGCGATGGACCAGAAGCTGACGATGCTCGCGAAGGTGCCGCTGTTCGCGGGGCTGAGCTCGCGCGACCTCGAAGAGATCGGGCGGCTCGTCGACGAAGTCGATGTCCGCGAGGGCAAGGTCCTTGCCAAGGAAGGTGCGCCCGGTCACGAGTTCTTCGTGATCCTTGACGGCACCGTCGCGATCTCGAAGGGTGACAAGCACATTCGCGACCTCGCCGCCGGAGATCATTTCGGCGAGCTCGCGATGATCGCCCAAGTGCCGCGGACGGCCACGGCGACCGCTTCGACGCCCGCGAGGCTACTGGTCCTCGGCCATCGCGAATTCGCGACCCTCCTGGCCGATCGACCCGAGATCCGCGACAAGGTCCTGCGCGAGGTCGCGATGTGGATCTCACAGAACTCCCCGACGCCCACGCAATAGGGGAGGCGCAAGACGCTCCCCCGGGCTACTGGAGGCAGTTGCCGGTCGACACCGCCTCGTGTCGACCGATGGCCGGGGCGATCCTCACCGCGACCGATGTCGGCGTGAGGGCATAGCCGACCTCCGGATCGGAGCGGGCCTCGGCGAATACCAAGCCGCCGATGCTGCCGTCCTGGAGGACGAACGGGCCGCCGCTGTCGCCCCGGTCGATCTGCGCGCGGAGCTCGAGGATGTCGCGATCGACCCGCGCTCCGTCGTAGATATCGCGGCCGGTCGCGCGGTACGAACCGGTGACCGCCGCTGGCACGATCGTCAACGCGCCGCCGCCCGGGTAGCCGAGCGCCGCACCGACGGCGCCGCGGGCAGGATCCGCGGCCGCGAACCGAAGTGCCCGGGCCTGCAGATCCGGCGCCCACAGGAGGGCGACATCCAGCGACGGATCGAACAGCACGACCCGCGCGTGAGCGGCGTCGCCGTTCACGGTGTCGACCGCGATTGCCCCGTCTCGCGCGCCCGCCACGACATGCGCGTTCGTCACAACGTAGCCGTTACTGACCACCACGCCGCTGCCTGACGCCTGCGCGCCGCACACCGCGGCCCGCACCCGGACGGTGCTTGGCTCGGCGCGTGCCGCGATCTCATTCGCGGCGCGATCGGTCGGGCGGTCGACCGGGGGACGCGGCAGCGGCTCGAACCCGACGAAGACGTCGGGAAGCCCGGAATCGCCGATGAGCTGGCCGAGGTCTCCGGCGATCTCCGTCGGCGGCGGCAGTACGGCGTTGAGGGTCCTCACGGCCGTCGACGTCTGCGCGGCCTCGCTGAGCTTGGGGACCGGACCAAGCGCCAGCAGACCGCCAGCCAACCAGATCACCAGGAGGGCCTGAGCCGCGCCCGTCACACTCCCGGCCAGCCGGTCCGCGGCACCGAGGAACCCGGTCCCAAGCGACCTCGCGCCCGTCCGGCCGATGGCGGACCCGACGGACTCGCCGATCCCCACGGCCATGAGCAGCCCGGCGAGCACGACGTATGGGCGGATGCCGATCGGTACCGCGTTGAGTGGCTCGACGAGATGGGGCAGAGCGAGGACCGCGACCGCCCCGCCGGCGAGCGCCCCTAGGAGGCCGCCGACCTGCGGCAGCGCGCCGGATTGGAACCCGAGGATGACGGCCAGAGCGACGAGCAGGATCGCGACGAGGTCGAGCGGGTTCACGGCTCGATCGTCGCACAGGGGTCCTGAGAGTGCGCGAGGCCCTCCGAGGGGACGCCCCCGCCGACGTCGCTATCGGACCCGGCGTGTCAGCCGACCGTCACCTCGACCGGCGGTGCGACGCCCCCGGAGTCGAGGATCTTCCACGTCCCGGCGGGCACGTTCGGGATCTCGAACTCGGTGGTGTGCTGCTCGGCGAGCGCGATACACGCGATCTCCTGGGGGCTGCTCCCTTCGCGAAGGGTCACCGTGTACGTCCCGTCGCCCTTATCCACGACGATCGAGTCCAGGATCGTGCATGGCTCGACGCCGCTCCACCAAGTCGCCGTGACGTTGATCGTCGACCCATCGACGCGGGCCGACAAGCTCTCGGCGCTGACCGGGTGCACGTTGATCGCCTGACCGGGCTTGGGCACGATCGGCTTCGCGCCGACCGGCGGTTCGATCGATGGATCGGCCGAGGGGTCGCTCGGTGGCGCTGTGACGGGCGTATCGGGTGGTGCCGAGGTCGACGGCGCGACCGAAGGCGCGCTCGACGCCGCTGGGCCGACGGAGCACGCTGCGGCGGCGAGGGCCAGGGCGAGGGTCAACAGCGCGGCGACGAGACGGGCGTGGCGAGGGATCGCATCCATGGCGCGGGAGACGGCGGACCGCCGCCAGTGGTTCCGTGACCTGCATCGTCGAACGTCCATCGCACAACGTGGCGTCCGTCGGTGGGACCACCGCACGTGATAGTCGAACCTCCGTGTATCAGCTGCCCTCTTACCCGCACCCTGAGAGGTCCGATCCCATGAAGCGACCCGCTCCGCACGCCGCCACCCGTCCCTTCCGCGTCCTCCGCGCCGCCGTCGACGCGCATCGCCAGCACGGCCCGACGCCGTACCTGGGTTGTGCAGTCTGTGCTCGCGTCACGGCGATGCGGCCCATCAAGCCGCGTTGGGCAGCGTCGGCCGCGCCTTCCGCCTCGAGCGCGAGCTAGCTGCGGGTCAGCGCTCTGGTTCGGACGGCCCGGGCCGATAGAGGAGCAGGTTCCGCGTCCCGCACAGCGGACAGACGACGAGATCGCGCCACGAACGACCCGCGCTGCCGAACCGTGTGCGGCAGAAGCCGCACGTGACCTCCCAGCGCACGAAACCCATCGCGGACAGTGCGCGCGGCCACGATTCGTCGAGCACTGGATTGATGGCGTCGACGGTCAGGCGACCCATGACGACGCCTCAAGCGCTCGCGCGTGTCTCGATGCGTGGCGGGTGCGCAGCTTCCCAGGCGGCGATGTCGACTTCCTTCGACAGCAGATAGCCGAGCTCGTCGGTCCCGGCGAGGAGCATCCGCTTGGCGAAGGGATCGATGTCGAAGTCGACGGTCGAGCCGTCCGGGAGCAGGACGCCCTGCTCCGACAAGTCGACAGTGAGGTCGGCATCCGAATCCCGCTCGATGATGTCGCGGAGCTTGGCGTGGACATCGGCCGGGACGACGATCGGCAGCAGCCCGTTCTTGAGGCTGTTGCTGCGGAAGATGTCAGCGAAGCCCGTGGAGAGGATCGCCCGGACGCCCCACGACGTGAGCGCCCACGGCGCGTGCTCGCGGGAGGAGCCGGCACCGAAGTTGTCGCCGACGAGGAGGATGCTTCGTCCCGCCATCCCGGGCTGGTCCAGGATGAACGGCGGGTCCTTGAGCGAGCCGTCCTCCTCGAAGCGCCAGTCGCGGAACAGCGCATCCGCGAGTCCGTCCTTGTCGGTCACCTTGAGGTAGCGGGCAGGGACGATCTGGTCGGTATCGACGTTCTCCTTGTCGATCGGGATGACCTTGCTCGTGAAGACGCCGATCGGCCGCGCCATGTCAGCGGCCCCCCACGGCGGCGAGCGACTCGATGCCGGGCAGCGTGCGCGGGTCCGTCACGACCCCCATCACGGCCGAGGCGGCGGCAGTGAGCGGCGAGGCCAGGAACGTGCGGCCTCCCTTGCCCTGGCGACCCTCGAAGTTGCGATTGGACGTGCTGACCGCGTACTGACCCGGCGACAGTTGGTCACCGTTCATCGCGATGCACATCGAGCAGCCAGACTCGCGCCAATCGGCGCCGGCGGCCTTGAAGATGTCGGCCAGGCCTTCGCGCTCGGCCTCTCGCTTCACTTCGTCACTGCCGGGGGTGACCATCAACATGACCCCGTCGGCGACGCGGCGGTCCTTCAGCGCGGCCGCGGCGAGCCGGAGGTCGCTGATCCGCCCGTTCGTGCACGATCCGACGAAGACGACGTCGACCTTCTGGCCGAGGATCGGCTGGCCCGGCTGCAGATCCATGTACGACAGCGCATGCTCGAGCGCGCGGCGGGCGGCGGGATCCGTCTCGTCACTGGGGGAGGGGACGCGCGACGTGATCGGGATGCCCATGCCTGGGTTGGTGCCGTAGGTGATCATCGGCTCGAGGGCGTTCGCGTCGATGGTGATCGACTTGTCGAACGTGGCGCCTTCATCGGTCGGCAGCTCACGCCAGCGCGCCACCGCCGCGTCCCAGTGGGCACCAGCCGGGGCGTGTGGTCGACCATGGACATATTCGAAGGTCGTGTCGTCCGGCGCGATCAATCCGGCGCGCGCGCCGCCTTCGATGCTCATGTTGCAGATGGTCATCCGCTGTTCCATCGTCAAGGCGCGGATCGCATCGCCGCGGTACTCGAAGACGTGACCCGTCCCGCCGCCGACACCGATGCGCGCGATGAGCGCCAGGATGATGTCCTTCGCGGACACGCCGGGAGCGAGACGACCGTCGACCCGGACCTCGTAGGTGTTCGGGTGGCGCTGGAGCAGCGTCTGTGTCGCGAGGACCATCTCGACCTCGCTCGTGCCGATCCCGAAGGCGAGCGCGCCGAACGCGCCGTGCGTCGAGGTGTGCGAGTCGCCGCACACGATGGTCATCCCCGGCTGCGTGAGTCCCAGCTGTGGGCCGATGACGTGGACGATCCCCTGTGACGGCGATCCGATGCCGTGGAGCGGGATCCCGAAGTCGGCGCAGTTGCGCTCGAGCTGGCTGATCTGCGCCGCCGCTTGTGCATCGAGCATCGGCAAGTTGCGTGGGGTGGTCGGGATCGAATGGTCTGCCGTCGCGACCGTCTGCCCGGGTCGGCGGACCGTGAGCCCGCGCTCACGAAGCCCGCTGAACGCCTGCGGGGAGGTCACCTCATGGACGAGGTGGAGATCGACCGCGAGGACGGCTGGGGCACCCGGGTCCTGGACGACGACGTGCTCGTCCCAGATCTTGTCGACGATCGTGCGCGGTTGTGTCATGACGGGCGCGTTCTCCGGAGTTCGTCGCGGGGGCTGGCTCGGCCGGACAGGGTAGCAGAGGGTGCCGGAGGTCCTACCCGGGACGGTACGACGGTGCGTATGGTCGACACCGCGGCTCGCGTCGTATAACGGCGACCCCTGGGAGCCCAACGGTCGGAGCGGAGAACAGCCACGAGCAACGTCAACCCGCTGCGCGCGCACGCCCACGAGTCGAACGAGCCCATCTTCGACGGCTCGACCGACCTGCGCGTCGTGCGGCTCCGGCTCGTCCTCGCGCTCATCACGATGTTCGTGATCCCGGTCGCGCTCGCCACCCCCGTCATCTACGCCCTCGCGAGTGGCGATGGGCGTCACGTCCTCCTTCCGACGCTCGCGATCGCGGCGCTGACCCTTGCGCTGGGCGGCCTCACGATCTTCATGGCCAAGCGGATCCTCGAGCCGGCGGAACGCCTCGACCGGGCACGTGTCGTCCTCGAGGATGCCTACACGCGCGCCCGAGCCGAGTCGCTCCGCGACGCCCTGACGGGCCTGGGTAACCACCGGTCGTTCCAGGAAGAGCTCGAGCGTCAGTGGGCGAGCTCGGCGCGCTACCACACACGGCTGGCGCTGGCGATCGTCGATCTCGACGACTTCGGCAAGGTCAACGAGGCTGAAGGACACGCCGGAGGCGACCGGGTCCTGGTCGGCGTGGCAGGGGTGATCGCTGCCGGCCTTCGTCGAAGCGACGAGGTCTTCCGGATCGGCGGCGACGAGTTCGCCGTACTGATGCCGGGCGTCGATGCCGACGGCGCGTTCCTTGCGATGCGTCGTGTGCTTGCGGCCGTGC
>JBKPMM010000021.1:0-9658 GCA_046732155.1 Chloroflexota bacterium
CCGATTGGAAGAGACGGCTGCTCATCCCGTCGCCGAGGACCGCATTGAGCAGCGATAGCGCCCACGCGTCGGGATGGTCGCGGCGGAGCGCCGGCAGGCCGACCACGAGCTGTGCCTGCGCGGTAGGTCGCTTGCCGACAAGGACTCGCTCCCCGGCCGGCAACGCGGGCGCGGGCGCGAAGCCCGGTACGGCACCGTTGCCCGTGCCGAACGCGTTCGCGGCGAGCTCGACGGCGGCCTCATGGTCGAGGTCGCCGGCTACGGCCACGACCGTATTGGCCGGTCGGTAGGTCGTGCGCCAGAAGTCGCGGATCGTCTCGTCGGGGAGGGCCCGGATCCCGGCCTCCTCGCCACAGATCTCGCGACCCAGCGGCCCGTCGCCGAACATCGCGGTCTGGAACAGGATCTGGGCGTACTCGGTCGGGTCGTCCTGGTAGCCGCGGATCTCCTCGACGATCACGCTCCGCTCGCCCTGGATCTCCTCGGTACTCAGCGTCGGGCGGACGATCAGCTCTCCGACGACATCCATCCCGAGCCGCGCCTCCCGGTGCGGGACGCGGACCCAGTAGACGGTCGACTCGCGGTCGGTCGCGGCATTGAACGAGCCGCCCGCACCCTCGATCGCCTCACTGATCGCACGGGTCGTCGGGTACGCCTTGGTGCCCTTGAAGGTGAGGTGCTCCATGAAGTGGGCGACGCCGGCCTCGTCCGCGCTCTCCAGGCGCGAACCGGCCAGGACATACGCTGCGATGGAGACCGAACGCGCCCCGGGCACCCGGGAACTGATGACGCGCGGCCCCTCGGCCAGCGCGGTCCGCTCGAACATCGCGACGGATGGTACAGGAAGGTCCCCGCGCGACCGCCGGGCGGCCGGCGACGCCCTCGGACCGCCAGATGACTGCGGCCCGACCCCGCTATCCTGTGCCCGGACCCGCTCGGTCCCGTCCTGAGGAGGCCCGGTCGCGTGCCGGTGGAGGAGGAGTCCTGTTATGACCCGTCGACTCTCGTGGCTGACGGTCCTGATGACCGTGGCCGTCATCGCCGGAGCGTGTTCGAGTGGCGGGACGGCCACGACCGCGCCGTCCGCCGCCGCATCGGTCGAGGCGTCCGCATCGGGCTCGACCGCTCCATCTGCTAGCGCCGGCGGCTCGCCCGCATCGGCTGACTGCGCCGGAACAGGTGCCCAGGCTGGCGCCGACCTCCAGATCCCCGATGTCGAAGAAGGCAAGTTCAACGTCGCGATGGTCCTGATCGGGCCACATGACGATGGCGGCTGGAGCCAGGCCCATTACGAGGGCCTCCAGTACGTGTGCCAGAACGTGCCGGATACGCACGTCGCATACATCGAGCTCGTGCCGGAAGGCGCGGACTCCGAGCAGGTCTTCCGCAGCCTCGCGCGCAAGGGCTTCAACTTCATCATCGGGACATCGTTCGGCTACATGGACCCGATGGCCACCGTCGCTGAGGAATTCCCCGACATCACGTTCCTGCACCTGACCGGCTACAAGTCGAACGGTAAGAACTTCGGCAACTTCTTCGGGGCGATGGAGGACTTCAAGTACCTCGCCGGCATGCTGGCCGGATCGCGCGCGAAGAAGGACGGCAACCCGAAGCTCGGCTACATGGCGACCTTCCCGATCCCCGAGGAGCTCCGGCTCGGCAACGCGATCATGCGCGGCGCGAAGGTCACGTGCCCCGAGTGCACGATGGACATCCGGTTCATCAACACCTGGCACGATCCGGTCAAGGAGCGTGACGGCGCCGCGTCGCTGTTCGACGCCGGCGCGCAGGTCGTCTTCACCGGCGCCGACACGCCGGCGGCAGCCGATGTCGCGCAGGAGAAGGGCAAGTGGGGCGTCACGTACGACCACCCGAGCTCGTGCCATGTCGAGAAGTGCCTCACCGCTCCGTACTGGATCTGGGGTCCGGAGTACGCCCGGATCGCCGAGCAGGTGAAGGCCAAGACCTACAAGGCTGGCTACGAATACTTCGACGCGAACTCGAAGGCGATGGGGCTGTTCGGCTTCATGGACGGCGAGACGCCGCAGCCCGGCGTCGCCGACCTGCCGGCCGAGGACGTGACGAAGGTCAAGGAGACCCTCGCGACGATGCTGGAAAGCAGCACCGCTCGCTTCGACATCGTCTTCAATGGCCCGATCAAGGACAACACCGGCAAGGAGCTCCTACCCGCCGGGCAGAAGCTCGAGCAGTCGGATCTCGACCAGTTCCCGCCAGGAGCCCCCGGCTCGGAGTGCAAGACCTGCATGTACTGGTGGAACGAGGGGATCACCGTGGAGCTGCCGAAGCTCTCCTAGACCGACCTGAACGGTGGGCGCCGGGTCACCGGCGCCCGCCGAGATCCACCTCAGACCGATGACGGCGACCGAGCCACTCGCGCCCCAGGCCGCGTCGTCCCCGAACGCCCTGGAGGCGGTCGGTATCGTCAAGTCGTTCCCGGGCGTGCTCGCGAACGACCACGTCGACTTCGATCTGCGCCCGGGCGAGATCCACGCACTCCTCGGCGAGAACGGCGCCGGCAAGAGCACGCTCATGAACGTCCTCGCCGGGCTATATCGCCCCGATGAGGGCGTCGTCCGGGTCGATGGGCGCGCGATCGACTTCCGTTCGCCGCGCGACGCGATCGCCGCCGGCATCGGCATGGTCCATCAGCATTTCACGCTGGTGCCCTCGCAGACGGTCGCCGAGAACGTGCTCCTCGGTCTTGACCGGCCGCGGTTCCGGCTCGATCTGAAGCGCACCGAGGCGGAGGTCGATCGCGTCGCGCGGGACGTCGGGCTGAAGGTCGATGCGCGCGCGCGGATCTGGCAACTGTCGGTCGGCGAACAGCAGCGCGTCGAGATCATCAAGCTGCTGATCCAGGGCGCGCAGGTGCTCATCCTCGATGAGCCGACGGCCGTCCTGGCGCCCCAGGAGATCGCCGACCTCTTCACGACGTTGCGATCGATGGTCTCGACGGGCACGAGTGTCGTGTTCATCAGCCACAAGCTCGGCGAGGTCCTCTCGATCGCCGACCGCATCACCGTCATGCGCGGGGGCCGAGTGACGGCGGCTGGGATCGATCCGAAGGGCGTCACGCGTGCGGATCTCGCGCGGTTGATGGTCGGGCGCCCTGTCCTCGAGCAGCTCGAGCGGACCGAGGTCGATCCAGGGCGTGTCGTGCTTCAGGTCGACGACGTCCACACCGACAACGACCGTGGCGTCCCGGCGCTCCGCGGCGCATCCCTCGAAGTCCGGGCCGGGGAGATCGTCGGGATCGCCGCGGTCGCCGGTAACGGCCAGTCGGAGCTGGCACAGGTCATCACGGGTCTTCGGACGTGCACCGGGCGCGTGATGATCGAGGACCGCGACATCGCCGCACGGCCGGCACGCGAATCGATCGCTGCGGGAGTCGCGCACGTGCCGGAGGATCGGTCGGGTGTCGGCAGCGCGCCGAACCTCTCGCTGGTCGACAACCTGATCCTCCGCGCGTTCCGGCGACCGCCGCTCGCGCGCGGCCCGTTGCTCGACGAGCGCGCGGCACGCGATATGGCCGGCGGGCTACGCGAGGCCTACGCGATCTCGGCCCCGACGCTCGATGCGCCGGTCCGGATCCTGTCGGGCGGCAATCTCCAGCGGCTCATCCTCGCGCGCGAGATCGATTCCGCGCCGAAGGTGCTCGTCGCGGTCCAGCCGACTCGCGGTCTGGACGTTGGCGCCATCGAGGGCGTCCACCAGATGCTGCTCGACCTGCGCGAGAAGGGGACCGGCATCCTGCTGATCTCCGAAGAGCTCGAGGAGCTACTCGCGCTCGCCGATCGGATCCTCGTCATGTACGAGGGACGTATCGCCGCGAGCTTCGACACGCCGTCCGGTGCGGATATCGATGCGATCGGTCTCGGGATGACGGGCGGCGAAGAGGGGGGAAGTGGACCGTCCTCGGCGAGCGGCGGTGACACCGGGAGCACCGACGCATGATGGCTCGCCTCGAGCCTCGCGGTCAGCCTCCGCGCTGGCTGTCACCGGTGCTGACGGTCACCGCGGTGGCCGTCGCGCTCCTCATCGGCGCGATCGTGCTCGCGTTGGTCGGCGGCGACCCGGTCAAGTCGTATCTCCACATCGTCAAGGCGGCATTCGGCGACATCGGCGTCCTGTCCGACACGCTGGTCAAGGCGACGCCACTGATCCTGACCGGTCTCGCCTGTGCACTCGCGTTCCGGATGCGGCTCTGGAACATCGGTGCGGAGGGGCAGTTCCTCCTCGGCGCGTGGGGCGCGAGCTTCGTCGTGCTGGGTCTCGGTCTGCCCGCGGGTACGCCGGCGATCGTCCTGATCCCGGCCATGATGCTGGCGGGGGCGCTTGCCGGCGCGGTGTGGGGCATCGTGCCGGGTCTCCTGCGCGCCCGGCTCGGCGTCAACGAGATCATCACGACGCTGATGCTCAACTACGTCGCCCTGGCGTGGGTCCAGTTCTGGGTCTTCGGTCCGTGGAGCGAAGGTGGCTTCCAGCAGACCGCGACGTTCCCGAAGGAAGCGTGGCTCCCCCGCCTGACCGACTTCGGCAAGGAGATCCCGCTGTTCTCCGGGCTGACGACCCACCTCGGGATGGTGTTCGCGCTCATCGCCACGGCGATCGTCTGGTTCGCCGTCTCTCGCACGCGCTGGGGCTATGAGATGCGGCTCATCGGCGACAACGCGCGGGCGGCGCGCTACGCCGGCATCGACATCCGGCGCTACATCGTCGTCGTCTTCGCGATCTCGGGCGCCCTCGCCGGGCTCGCCGGCATGAGCGAGGTCGCCGGGTCCGTCCACCGATTGCAGGACCGCATCTCACCCGGCTACGGCTTCACCGCGATCATCATCGCCTTCCTTGCGCATCTGGGGCCGTGGCGCGTGGTCGTCGCGTCGATCCTGTTCGGGGCGCTGATCCTCGCCGGGCGCGAGATCCAGCCCTCGGGTGTCCCCGCGATGATCCAGGGGATCATCCTGTTCTGCCTCATCGTGGCGGACGTCTTCACGCGGTATCGCCTCGTCATCGCGCGTCGAGCGGCGGCGACCACGTGATCGACTTCACGCTCGTCCTCGCGGCAGGTGTCGCGAGCGGGACGATCCTGCTCTTCGCGGCGGTCGGCGAGATCTTCGCCGAGCGTGCGGGCGTCCTGAACCTCGGCGTCGAGGGGATGATGCTCATGGGCGCGGTCGCCGGGTTCTCGGTGGCGGCGTCGACCGGGAACCCGTGGATCGGCGTCGTCATCGCGATGCTCGCCGGCGCCGCGCTGAGCCTCATCCACGCGGTCGTGACGATCCATCTCCGCGCCGAGCAGGTCATTTCCGGGCTCGCACTGACATTCCTTGGTTCGGGCCTCGCACGGGTCCTCGGCGACGGGCTATCGAAGGCCGGCGCGATCGAGACGCTGCCGCGGATCACCGTGCCGTTGCTGTCCCAGATCCCGCTCGTCGGGCCGATCCTGTTCCGGGAACAGAGCATCATGACCTACGTCGGGTTCGTGCTGGTCCCCGTCGCCTGGTACTGGATCGACCGCACACGACCGGGGCTCAACCTCCGCGCCGTCGGCGAGCGCCCGGCCGCGGCCGACGCACAAGGCATCGATGTCATCCGCGTCCGCTACGCGTACGTCCTGGTCGGAGGACTGCTAGCCGGGCTCGCCGGAGCGACCATCACCCTGGCGATCTCGCCGGGTTGGTTCGGCGACCAGACCGTGGCGGGACGCGGCTGGATCGCGGTCGGTCTCGTGATCTTCGCGCAGTGGAGCCCGATCCGGGCCGCGATCGGCGCCTATCTCTTCGGCGCGATCTTCCGGTTCATCATCGACCTGCAGGGCGTCAAGACCATCCTCGGCTTCGACAACCCGTTCCAGGCCGGACGGTCCGCGACATTCTTCCTCGAGATGCTGCCGTACTTGTTCGTCGTGGTGGTCGTGATCATCGGCTCGCGCGAGGCGCTCCGACGGCGGGTCGGGGCTCCGGCCGCGCTCGGGATCCCATACGTCCGCGGAGAACGCGGCGCCTAGCGCGCCAGGCCCCTACTCGTCCTCCGACGACTCGAGCCCGAGCAGCTCCATCTGGACGTACTCGGACGTGTCGAACTCGAGCTGGCGCGGCGCGAACGGCGACCCGCTCTCCGCGTCCGCCCCGATCGGGGCGAATTCGACGATGACGCGTTCATCGCCCTGGACGAGCGTGTAGACGAGCAGCTGGTCCGGCCGCGTCTCGAACTCGAGATGCTCGAAGGAATCGATGTTCAGGGTGATCGCCAGCGGTGTGAAGTAGGTCGACGTCTCCGGGGCGTCGGTGACGATCCGCTCCACCCAGCCCGTGCCATGCGCGACGACGTCGCGGCCGCGGATGTAGCGGTAGGAGATCGTCTGCTTCAGCAGCGGCTTGAGCAGGTGGAGCATGTCGGTCGGAGAGGCGACGACCCCCTGGTTCACGAAGAACTTGGCGGGCGGCGACGTCGACACGTTCGTCTCCTGCGGGTCCATGGCTGGGGGCGCCTCCGGGACGAACGCGATGGTACCGCACGAACCACGGCGCGGGAACGCCTCCAGGGGGCGTCGCATCGATCGACCCCGCCCGAGGCGGAGGATGCCGCCGCGTATCATCGCCGCCATGCTGCTGGCCCTCGATATCGGCAACACCAACGTCACCGTCGGGCTATTACGGAACGGCGCGCTGATCGCAACGCGCCGCGCGGCGACAGCAGCGCGTGCGACCGCCGATGAGCTCGAGGTCCTGCTCGACGAGCTGCTGCATCTCGATGGAGCCTCGTTCGGCGACGTCGATGCGATCTCGTGCGCCTCGGTCGTCCCGGCTCTCACGGCGCATGTCGAGACGATCGCGGGTCGGCGGGAGCGGCCACTGACCCTGGCGCTCGCCGGAACGGTCCCACTGGCGATCCGCACCGAGCGTCCCGGCGAGGTCGGAGCCGACCGGCTCGTGAACGCGCTGGCAGCCGGTCGCCTGTATGGCACGCCAGCGATCGTCGTCGACTTCGGGACCGCAACGACGTTCGATTGCGTCGCTGCCGACGGCGCGTATGTGGGCGGTGCCATCGCCCCTGGTCTCGAGCTCGGGCTCGAAGCGCTCGCGGCACGGACCGCCAAGCTGCCGCGGATCGAGCTTCGCGCACCCGACCGAGCGATCGGCCGTGACACGGTGAGCGCGATGCAGGCCGGGACGGTGTTCGGGTACCAGGGGCTCGTCGCCGGGCTCCTGACGCGCATCAGACGCGAGCTGGCGGACCAGACCGGGACGGACCCGCGAGACGTGCGAACGATCCTGACGGGCGGGCTGTCCGCGGCACCGTGGGCTGGCGACCTCGATGGCATCGATGCGATCGATCCGGACCTCACCCTCAAGGGCCTCGCGATCCTCCACGCGGAGGTCGCCGGCGGCGAGCCGCTGGAGCTCGGGCTGCCGTGACCGGCCGTCTCGACGGGCGGCTGATCGCGCTCGGTGTCACCGGCTCGATCGCCGCGTATAAGGCGGTCGAGCTCCTCCGGTTGCTTCGAGGCGAGGGCGCCGACGTGGTCGCGATGCTGACGCCGGCTGCAACGGCGTTCGTCGGCCCGTTGACGTTCCAGGCCCTGTCCCGGCATGCCGTCGAGACCGACGTGCTCGCGCTCCTCCCCGACGGCCGGATCGGCCACATCGTCGTCGCGGACACGGCGGACGCGATCGTCGTCGCTCCGGCGACCGCGCACTGGTTGAGCGCGATGGCGAGCGGGCTGTCCGGCGACGTGGTGACGGCGACGACGCTCGCGTCCAGTGCGCCAGTGGTCGTCGCCCCAGCGATGGATGGGGACATGTGGACCCACCCGGCGACGCGCGACAACGTCGCGAGACTGCGGGACGCGTTCGGCTACACCATCGTCGAGCCCGAGGCCGGCGAGCTCGCGTCGGGACAGTCCGGGACGGGCCGGCTGGCAGACCTGGCGACGATCGTGGACGCGGTCGTCGCGGCGATCGGCTCGCGACCGGTCCGTGTCTCGGATGCGACCGCGCGTCCGCCGCTCGTCGAACCCGTCCGTGAGGCTGACCTCACGGGTCGACATGTCGTCGTCAGCGCGGGCGGGACACGTGAGTCGATCGACCCCGTCCGCTTCATCGGCAATCGGTCGACCGGGAAGATGGGCGTCGCGATCGCCGAGGCGGCACTGGCGCGCGGGGCGAGGGTGACGCTGGTTGCCGCCAACCTCGATGTCGCTCCGCCACCGGAGGCCACCACGCTCGCGGTCGAGTCGGCAGCCGAGATGCGCGCCACGCTGCACAAGCTGACGCACGCCGATGACGGGCGCGCCGGCTTCGATGCGCTCGTCATGGCCGCCGCGGTGAGCGACTTCCGACCGACGAGCGCCACGGGCCGCAAGCTCGAGCGCGGGGGCCCCATGACGCTCGAGCTCGAAGCGACGCCGGACATCCTCGCCCAGATCGCCCGGATCGCCCGCGGCACCGACCGTGAGGGCGCGGTCACCTACGAGCCGCTGGCGCCGCGACCGTTCCTCGTCGGGTTCGCGGCGGAGACTGGCTCGCTGGACCGCGTGGCCGACAAGCTCCGCCGCAAATCGCTCGACCTCCTGGTGGCCAACGACGTTTCGGAACCCGGCTCGGGCTTCGGTACCGACACGAACCGGGTGACGATCCTCGACGCGGATGGCGGCCGTACCGAGCTGCCGCTGATGTCGAAACGTGCCGTCGCCGACGAGATCCTCGACCGCGTCGCCCGAGCGCTGGACGACCGTGACGCCGCAGCGCAGACTGCCTGACATGAGCGTCTCCTCTGACTCGCCGCGCCGTCTCACGGTCGCTGACATCGCCAAGCGCTACAGCGACGGCGAGCGTCTCGCGATGCTTACTGCGTACGACTACCCGACGGCGCAGATCCTCGACGAGGCCGGGATCCCGTTGCTGCTCGTCGGCGATTCGCTCGGTCAGGTGCTGCTCGGATACGAGTCGACGGTGCGCGTCACGATGACCGAGATGCTCCACCACACGAAAGCAGTCGTGCGCGGGTCGCGGCAGGCGCTCGTCATCGGCGACATGCCGTTCCTGAGCTACGCGTCGGTCGACGAGGCACTCGAGAACGCCGGTCGCTTCCTGCAGGAAGCGGGTGCGCAGGCGGTCAAGATCGAGGGCGGGGTGCGCTCCGCGCGGATCATCGAGGCGCTCGTGAAGGCGGGGATCCCCGTGATGGGCCACATCGGCTGGACCCCCCAAGCCCAGCACGGGCTCGGTGGCAAGGTCAAGGTGCAGGGCAAGGACCGGTCCCAGGCCCGGGCACTCCTGGCCGACGCTCTCGCGGTCCAGGAGGCGGGTGCGTTCTCGATCGTCCTGGAGCTGATGCCGGCCCAGCTCGCCGGCGCCATCACGGACCGGCTTCGTATCCCGACCATCGGCATCGGCGCCGGCCCGCTGTGCAGCGGCCAGGTCCAGGTCGTGACGGACCTGCTCGGGCTCGGCGATTTCATGCCGCGTCACGCGCGGCCGTACGCGAACCTTCGCCAGACGATCGGCGAGGCGGCGCGCGCCTACGCCGCCGAGGTCGCCGCTGGCGACTTCCCCGGGGACAAGGAGACGGTCCGCATGGACGATGCCGTGCTCGACGACGCGCTCGGCCGTGGAGCATCGGATCGAGCGGCCGG
>JBKPMM010000022.1:0-21540 GCA_046732155.1 Chloroflexota bacterium
CCTCACCGACGCTGTGCGGGTTTCGGAAGCCCAGGCCCGGCGGGCGACCGAGGGCGGCGCGCGCTTCCTCGGCGCGCATACGGTCACCGGTATCCGCACGGATGACGGCCGCGTCCGGGGCGTGATCACGGACCGTGGCGAGCTCCGCGCCGACATCGTCGTCGCGGCTGCCGGGATCTGGGGCCCACGGATCGGCGCGCTGGTCGGCATGACGACGGCGCTCCAGCCGCTCGCCCATCAGCTCACGTGGACGACGCCGCTTCCCGAGGTCCAGGCGTTCGGGATCCCGCCCGACCGCGAGGCGATCCACCCGAACATCCGCGTCCAGGACCGCGACATGTATCTCCGCGAGTACCCGGACCGCCTGGCCGTCGGCGGCTACGGTCACGTGCCGCTCCCGGTCGACTCGAACGATCTCCTCCATCCGACCGAGGCGCCGGTGATGCCATCGGTCCTCGAGTTCACGCCGGACACGTTCGCCGAGACGTGGTCGTGGGCGGAAGACCTGGTCCCAGCGCTGCGTGCGCCGGAAGCCCGGATCGAACGCGGGATCAACGGGATCTTCTCGTTCACGCCGGACGGGTTCCCGTTGATGGGCGAGTCGCGTGACGTCCGCGGTTTCTGGGTCGCCGAGGCCGTGTGGGTGACCCATGCACTCGGCGTGGGTCGCGCGATGGCGGAGTGGCTGGTCGACGGTGGCTCGGCGTCAGACCTCCACGAAAGTGACCTCAACCGTTTCGAGGCGCATCAGCTCTCGCCGTCGTTCATCCATGACCGCGGGATCCAGAACTACGTCGAGGTCTACGACATCATCCATCCGCTCCAGCCGATGGAAGAGCCGCGGCCGCTCCGTACGTCGCCGTTCTACGAGCGCGAAGGCGAGCTCGGGGCGTACTTCCTGGAGGGCGGCGGCTGGGAACGGCCGCACTGGTACGGGGTGAACGAGTCCCTGCTCGGGCGGTACGACATCCCGGGACGAAACCCGTGGGCGGCAAGGTACTGGCACCCGATCGTCGGCGCCGAAGCGCGCGCTACCCGCGACGGCGTCGCCCTATACGACATCACGCCGCTCAAGCGGATCGCCGTCGAAGGTGACGGGGCTGCCGAGTTCCTCGACAGGATGACGACGAACCGCGTCGACCGCCCTGTCGGGACCGTCGTCTACAGCCTGCTGCTCGACGAGCGCGGCGGAGTTCGGAGCGACCTGACGATCGCCCGGCTCGCGCAGGACCGCTTCCAGGTCGGCGCGAATGGCCCGCTCGATCTGGACCTGCTCCAGCGTCAGGCACCGCGCGACGGCAGCGCGTCGGTCCGCGATATCACCAGCGCGACGTGCTGCATCGGCCTGTGGGGGCCGCGCGCCCGCGACGTCCTTTCCGCTGTGACGGACGCGGATCTGTCGAACGACGCGTTCCGCTATTTCCAGGCGAGGGACATCTGGGTCGGGACCGTGCCGGTCACGGCGCTGCGGCTGTCATACGTCGGTGAGCTCGGCTGGGAGCTCTATACGCCGGCCGAGATGGGGCTTCGGCTCTGGGACACGTTGTGGGCCGCCGGCCGCGAGCACGGCCTCATCGCTGCCGGCCGTGGCGCATTCGGCTCGCTGCGGCTCGAGAAGGGCTACCGCTTCTCCGGTGTCGACATGACGACCGAGCACGACCCGTACGAGGCGGGGCTCGGGTTCGCGGTCCGTATGGACAAGGCCGATTTCGTGGGGCGCGACGCGCTCGTCGGGAAGAGCGCGAAGACCGTCGAGCGGCGACTGGTGCCGCTCCTCATCAGCGATCCGCAGGCGGTCGTCATGGGCAAGGAACCGGTACACGTCGACGGACGACCCGCCGGCTACGTCACGAGCGCCGGATTCGGGTACACGATCGGGTCAGCGATCGCCTACGCGTGGCTGCCGGCGACGGCGGCACAAACCGGCAACTCGGTGACGATCCGCTACTTCGGCGAGGACATCCCAGCGAGCGTCGCGGATGAACCGCTCTTCGACCCGGAGATGCGTCGGCTCAGGAGCTGACCGGCGCGGACCGGCACCGCGCGACGCTATCGAAGCGGTCAAGTCGCGTTAACAAACCCCTCGGATGGTATTGACTCCCGGGGGCGCGGGAGGTCCAATGCACCGACACCGGAGAGCGGCGCCCAGGGCCGCCCGCCGATGCTCGAGGGCTGAGAGGAGACCTCGGGTCCGCGGCTCCGTCCGCGACCGTCACGATCGGACTTTGGAGGAGGCACGGTTGACCATGAAACGAGACCTGACTCGCTGGGCGGGTCTGCTGGCCACGTCGGCCATCGTGTTCGCGGCGTGTTCGTCTGGCGGTGGCGCCGCGACGTCCGCGCCCTCGGCCGCGCCCTCAGAAAGCGCCGCCGCCCCGTCGGAGAGCGCGAGTGCTTCCGCCTCGGCATCGGCCTCGGCCGCGGCGGGCCCGTCACAGGAGCTGATCGACGCCGCGAAGGCCGAAGGCAATCTCACGACCATCGCCCTGCCGCACGACTGGTGTAATTACGGCGAGATGCTCGACCGCTTCAAGACGAAGTACGGCATCGCGATCAACGAGCTCAACCCGGGCGGCAGCTCCGGCGACGAGATCGAAGCGATCAAGGCCAATCAGAGCAATCCCGGGCCGCAGGCGCCTGACGTCGTCGACGTCGGCTTCTCGTTCGGCGAGGACAACAAGGACCTGTTCGAGCCCTACAAGGTCGCGACCTGGGACACCATCCCTGACGCCGCGAAGTCGGCCGACGGCATCTGGTATGGCGACTACTACGGCGTGATGTCGTTCACGACCAACACCGCCATCCAGCCGAACCCGCCCAAGGATTGGTCGGATCTGCTCAAGCCCGAGTACAAGGGTCAGATCGCCCTCGACGGCGATCCGCGGACGTCGAACCAGGCGATCCAGGCGGTGTACGCCTCGGCCCTCGCCAACGGCGGCTCGCTGGACAACGCTCAGCCCGGCCTCGACTTCTGGAAGAAGATCGTCGACGCTGGCAACTTCGTGCCGGTCGATGCGAACCCCGGGACGATCACGCAGGGCACGACCCCGGTCGCGCTCCGGTGGTCGTACAACGGGCTGTCGCATCGCGACGAGTCGGCCGGTAATCCGACCATCGATGTCACCGTCCCGGCGAGCGGCCGGTTCGGTGGCGTCTATGTCCAGGCGATCAGCAAGTACGCGCCGCACCCGAACGCGGCAAAGCTCTGGATGGAATACCTGTATTCCGACGAGGGACAGCTGACCTGGCTGAAGGGGTATTGCAACCCGATCCGCTATGAAGACATGGTCACGCGGAATGTGGTCCCGCAGGACCTCGCGGCCAAGCTCCCCGACACGACCGGCGCGGTCTTCCCGACGCCGGCCCAGCTGAAGACGGCGACCGATCTCATCACCAAGGGGTGGGACAAGACGGTCGGCGTCAACGTGGTCGCCCCTCCGGGCGGCTGAGCGACACCGGAACGCAGTAGGTCGACCGACAGGTCATGACCACCGTCGTCGAGCGGGACGTGCCCAAGGTGCGGCCCGCTCGACGCACGTCGTGGGCATGGCTTGGAGTAGTCCCGTTCTTCCTGTTCGCGTTCCTGTTCATCATCGCGCCGGTCATATACCTGGTGGTCGGCAGCTTCCAGAACGCCCAGGGCGAGACCACCCTCCAGAACTACGCTGACCTCACCACGCCGAGCATCGCGACGGCGTTCACGACCAGCATCGAGGTTAGCCTGGTGACCGCGATCGTCGGCGGGATCTTCGGGTTCCTGCTTGCCTACGCGGTCATCCTCGGTGGACTCCCACGTGTCCTGCGCGACGCGATGTTCACGTTCAGCGGCGTCGCATCGAACTTCGCCGGCGTACCACTCGCTCTTGCATTCATCTTCACCGTCGGCCCGTTGGGGCTCATCACCGTATGGCTGAAGGGGCTCGGGATCCAAGCCTATCCGCCGAACTTCATCTTCACGAAGATCGGTCTCGAACTGGTCTACTTGTATTTCCAGTTCCCGCTGATGGTGCTGATCATCGCGCCAGCCATCGACGGACTCCGCCCTGAATGGCGAGAAGCAGCGGAGAACATGGGCGCGAGCTCCGCGCAGTACTGGCGACGCGTCGCGCTACCGATCCTCTTCCCGACGATCCTCGGGACGATGATCCTGCTCTTCGGGAACGCCTTCGGCGCGCAGGCGACCGCCTATCAGCTGACGTCCGGAACGATCCCGCTCGTGCCAGTCGTGATCGGCCAGCAGATCAGCGGCGACGTGCTGCACAACCCAGGCCTCGGCTATGCGATGGCCATGGGGATGGTGATCATCATGGCCCTGTCGATCATCGTCTACACGATCCTCCAGCGCCGCGCGGAGCGGTGGCGCCGATGAGACGTCGGCGTGGCGGGGTCGCCTGGTGGCTGATCTTCCTGCTCGGGTTCCTCTATTTCTTCCTGCCCTTGTTCGCGACGCTCCAGTTTTCGCTGAACGCGAAACCGTTCGGCGCCGCCTACGCGAACGCGATCGGGGATCCGAAGTTCTTCGCGAGCCTGATCTACTCGTTCGTGATCGGGATCGTCACGATCGTCGCGAGCCTGGCGCTCATCGTCCCGACGGCGTACTGGGTACAGCTCCGCGTACCACGCGCCCGAACTCCGGTCGAATTCGTGACGCTGCTCCCATTCGTCATCCCAGCCGTCGTGCTCGTCTTCGGACTCATCCGCGTGTACAGCCGCCCGCCGCTTCCGCTGACGCATACCGATCTCGGCAGCAGCGCGCTGCTTGCGTTCGGCTACGTCGTCCTGTCGCTGCCGTACATGTACCGCGCGGTCGACACGGGCTTGCGCTCGATCGACATCCGGAGCCTGACGGAGGCGGCCCAGAGCATGGGCGCCGGGTGGTTCACGATCCTCGTCCGGATCATATTGCCCAACATCCGCGTCGCGCTCTTGAGCGGCGCGTTCCTGACGCTCGCCATCGTCCTCGGCGAGTTCACGATCGCCACGTTCCTGGCGCGGCCGGCGTTCGGCCCGTACCTCAACCTGTTGAGCCAGTCCAAGGCATATGAACCCGCGGCTGTCTCGCTGATCAGCTTCGGCCTGACGTGGCTGGCGATGATCGCCATCGCTGTCATCGGCCGTGGGACCCGGGTTCGAGTCCAGATCGGAGGGGCACGCTGATGAGCGATACGGGAGCCGGCTTCCTCGAGCTCTCCCACGTCCAGAAGCGGTTCGGCACGTTCACTGCCGTCGAGGACTTCGAGCTCGCCGCCCATCGCGGCGAGTTCGTGTCGTTCCTCGGCCCCTCGGGCTGCGGCAAGACGACGACCCTTCGGATGATCGCCGGCTTCGAATTTCCCGACTCGGGCAGCATCAAGGTCGACGGGAGGGAAATCACCGGGCTCCCGCCGAACAGGCGCAACGTCGGCATGGTGTTCCAGGCCTACGCCCTGTTCCCGAACATGACGGTCGCCGACAACGTCGGCTTCGGGATGCGCATCAAGAGGCAGCCAAAGGCAGCGATCCAGAAGCGTGTCGGTGAGCTGCTCGACCTGATCAACATGCCCGAGAAGGCGGACCGATATCCGTACCAGTTGTCCGGTGGCCAGCAGCAGCGTGTCGCGCTGGCCCGCGCCCTCGCGATCGAGCCGCAGGTGCTCCTCCTCGACGAGCCGCTGTCCGCGCTCGACGCGAAGATCCGCGTCGCGCTGCGGCACGAGATCCGCACGATCCAGCGCCAGCTCGGGATCACGACGGTGTACGTCACCCACGACCAGGAGGAGGCCCTCGAGCTATCGGATCGGATCGTCGTCATGAACTCAGGCCGCATCGAGCAGGTCGGCACGCCGTTCGAGATCTACAACTTCCCGGCCACGGCCTTCGTCGCATCGTTCGTCGGGACTCTCAACGCGGTCGAGGCACGGATCGCGGAGGGCGGCAGTAGGCGGCTATCACTGGCGGGATCCGACATCACGACGGCGTCGGACGTGCGGGGCGGGGCTGGCGAGGCCGTGACGGTGGCGATCCGGCCAGAGATGATCTCGTTCGATGGGACGGGCGGGGGCGACGGGCACAACCGCCTCGCGGCCACCGTCAACGACGTGGCGTTCCTCGGCGCGGTCGTCCGAGTCCGGACGACGCTCAGCGACGGCTCCTCGGTATCGGTCGACACGTTCAACAACCCGAGCCTGGCCGTTCCGGCGGCCGGCACACCGGTGACGCTGCGCTTCCCGCCGGAAGCCTGCCTAGTGCTCGCGCGCGACGCCGTCCCGGATGAGACTGACGCGCTCGCCGCCGCGGAGGCGATGCTGTAGCCCTGAGCGGCGGGCCGGTCGATCTGACGGGCATCGAAGCGGTCATCTTCGATAAGGACGGCACCCTCATCGACTTCGACAAGATGTGGGGTGCCTGGGCACGTCAGTTCGGCGCCCGTCTCGATGCGGTGGTCGGCCGGCCGGTGTCGCCCGATGTCTTCGCAACGATCGGCTTCGACCCGACGACCGGACACGTGGCACCGGCTGGCCTGCTCGCGACGGGCACGATGGCTGGGATCCAGGAGACGGTCGCTCGCGTCCTTCGCCGTTGGTGTCCCAGCATCGCCGCCGCACGGCGCGCGACGGGTGCGGCGTGGCTCGTGCCGGACCCTGCGGCCCTGGCGGTCCCGCGCGGCGATCTGTCGGCGGTCTTTCGGCGTTTGCGCGGGGATGGACGGCGGCTCGCGGTGATAACGACCGACGATCGGATCCCGACCGACGCAACGCTCCGTGCGCTCGGCATCCGCGCGTACGTCGAGGCGATCGTCTGCGGCGACGACGGTTTCGCGGTGAAGCCCGCGCCCGACGCCGTCGTCGCCGTCTGCCAGGCGTTCCGGACGGCTCCGTCGCGCGTCGCGGTCGTCGGTGACACGCCGGCCGACCTTGCGATGGGGCGCGAGGCCGACGTCGGCCTCGTGATCGGCGTGCGCGGCGGGATCGGCTCCGAGGATGATCTGGCGATCGCCGACGTGGTGATCGATTCCGTCGAGGCGCTGGTCGACTGAGTCGGATGCTCGCGAAGTCGGCTCCGCCACACGGTACCGATGGGCTATCGCTCCGGAACACCCCTCACCGTACCTTCGCGAGGTATGTCCGATGTCGTAGGCCGGGCCGACCCGGAGCCGCGCCCAGCCCCTGACGCCCAGACCCCAGCCCGGGCGTCCGCAGCAGCACCCGCCGATCCCACCCGCGCCGAGGCGCTGGGTCGTATCGCCGCGAAGGTGAGTGGCCGGCGCGACCTCGCCAGCCTCTTCGACGACATCATCGACGAAGCGTTCGGGCTGTTCGGCGTGGACCGCGCCGGTCTATGGGTGTATGACGCGACGGCCGAACACCCATTGACCCTCGCTGCGCAGCGCGGCCTGCCCCCGATCATCCTCGACGCGATCTCATCGCTGACTCCGGACGCGCGGACCGCGGGGATGGACGCACTCAAGACTCGTCGGGTCCGCGTGCTCGGCCATGCGATGCGCGCGACGATCCCGTCGCTCCGCGAGGTCTACCGCTCGATGGGCGTCGGCTCCATCTGCTTCGTGCCGCTCGTGTACGGGGACGAGTCGCTCGGTCTGCTCGTGCTCTACCACCGCGGGACCTACGACTGGACCCGTTCCGAGCGCGCACTCGCACGCGCGTTCGGCGACAACATGGCGACGGCCGTCGGGACGATCCGGCTCGCCGAAGCCCGCCGGAGCCTCGCGGAGCGACTCTCGTCGATCGCCGATCTCGCCGGCCGTCTCAGCCGCCTTCACGATCAGGCATCCATCGCCGCCGCGATCGTCGAGGAAGCGAAGCGCATCATCGAGCACGACACGATCCGGGTCTACCGCGTGGACCACGCGACGCGGATGTGTCAGCCGATCGCATTCGAAGGCGAGCTGCTCCACCCGACCGACCCGGACCTGCGCACGCTCGCGATGCCGATCGGGACTGGTCTTACCGGGTGGGTCGCGGAGCACGGGCAAGCGCTCCGTCTCGATGACGCGCTGAACGACCCGCGCGTGCTCATCCTCGGTGAGCGCCGACCGGAGTCGATGCTCCTCGTCCCGATGGTCCAGGAGGAGGTCGTTCGCGGCGTGATCGTCGTGTCTGCCGCTGGCGTGGGCCGCTTCGACAACGAGGACGAGGTGACGCTGTCGATCTTCGCGTCGGCCGCGGTCCAGGCGCTCATCAACGCCGAGAACCTCAGCCGCCTGCGCCGCCAGCAGGCCGAGATGGAGCTCCAGCTCGAAGGCCAGCGTCGGCTTCTCGACGTCAACGAGCGCTTGCTCTCGACGCTCGAGCCCGGCGGTGTCCTTGACCTCATCGCCGACTCGCTCAAGGCGATCGTCCCGTACGACTCGCTGACCGTCTACCAGGCGGATGAAGAGCGTGGCACGCGTCGCGCCGTCGTCGCGCGCGACCGGTTCGCCGACGAGATCCTCGCGCACGAAGGCCCGATCTTCGATGGCCTCACCGGCTGGGTGCTGGAGCACCGGGAGGCGGTCCTCGCCAACGACGCGCACCTTGATGACCGCACGATCCAGGTGCCGAACACCCCGTTCGAACCGGAATCGATGATGGTCGTTCCGCTCCTCGTCGACGGCGATGCGGTCGGGACACTCAACGTCGGCCGGCTCGGGGGCGCCGAGGCGCATTTCACCAGGAACGAATTCGAGCTGACGAAGCTGTTCGCGGGGCAGGCGTCGATCGCGATGCAGAACGCGCAGACCCACCGCGAGGTCCGCACCCGGGCCGATCAGGACGCGCTGACGGGGCTTCGTAACCATGGAACGTTCCAACGGGAGCTCGGCGCCGCCGTCGATGGCGGTCGGCCCTTCGCGCTGCTGATGCTCGACCTCGACGATTTCAAGCGCTTCAACGACACCAAGGGCCATCCCGCCGGCGACGCGATGCTCGTCGACATCGCGTCGGTGATGGCGCACGCGACCCGCGACACCGACCGGTTGTACCGCTACGGCGGCGACGAGTTCGCGGCGCTGCTCCCCGGCGCCGATCGTGTGATCGCGCACGACGTGGCAGATCGCATCCGGCGTGCCGTGCGCGAGCGCGCCGGAGCGGGCTCGCCGAGCGACGGCCCGTCCGTGTCGATCAGTGCCGGCGTTGCCTGCTACCCCGAGGACGGGCGCACCAAGGACGAGCTCGTCGCGGTCGCCGATCGCGCGCTCTATCTGGTCAAGCCTGACCGCGGACTCCTCGACTCGGCGCTCGCGGATCCGTATCTGAGAGCGCTCGACGACACGGCGCTCGCGCTCCTCGATCGCACCGACCAGGACGGCCTCCTCGCGACGATCCTCGGACGCGCGACCGCGCTCCTCGGGACGCCGCACGCCTGGATCGACCTGCTCGACGCCGAGCGCACGCGCTTCGTGTTGCGGGTCGGGACGGGCATGTTCGCGGATCTCGAGGGGATGTGGGTCGACGCGACCGTCGGTATCGCCGGCGCCATCGTCGCCAGTGGTGAGCCGCTCGTCGTTGACGACTACGAAGCGTGGCCCGAGCGGGCGAGCGACCTCCCAGTCGGACTCGGAGCGACGCTCGGCGCCCCGCTGAAGTCGGCCGGCCATGTCGTCGGCATCCTCGGACTCGCCGCTGGTCAGACCGCTCGGCGGTTCAGCGAGCGCGACAAGCTCGCGCTCGCGAGCTTCGCGCGGCTGGCCTCCATCGGGCTCGAGAACGCGCGCCTCGTCGACGTCGCGCGCCAGGGTGCCCTGTACGACCAGACGACGGGCCTACCGAACCGGGAGCTGTTGACCGACCGCATCGCCCACGCCCTCGCCGGGCATCGGCCGGAGGACGACGGGGCGATCGCCGTGATCTTGCTCGACCTCGACCGGTTCAAGGTGATCAACGAAACGCTCGGCCATGTCGCCGGCGACCGGATCCTCCAGGCCGTCGGCAAGCGGCTGGTCAACAGCCTCCGGCCGGGCGACACCGTCGCTCGTTTCGGGGGCGATGAGTTCGCGCTCGTGCTGGACCCCGTGGTAGACGCCGCCGAGGCGCACCGCATCGCCGACCGGATCGCCGATGAGCTCGGAGAGCCGTTCCCGATCAATGGGCGGGACTGGTTCCTCAGCGCGTCGCTCGGCATCGCCCTCGGGCAGGGCGGCCGTGCGACACCCGATGAGTTGATGCGCGAGGCGGAGATCGCGATGGTCCGGGCGAAGGGCGACCCAGCGCATCGCCACTTCCTCTTTGAGCCGTCCATGAGCGATCAGACCCGCGAGCGCGTCGACCTTGAGAACGACCTTCGGCGCGCGCTCACCCGCGACGAGCTGCTCCTCCAGTACCAGCCGCTCGTCGACCTGCGCAGCGGCGACGTCGTCGGGTTCGAGGCGCTCGTCCGGTGGCAGCACCCGACCCGCGGCCTGGTCCCGCCGCTGGCATTCATCCCGATGGCCGAGGAGACCGGCCTGATCATCGCGCTCGGACGTTGGGTGCTCGATGCCGCCTGCCGGCAGGCGGCGGCGCTGAACGCCGACCTCGCCGCCGAGGGCGACCGGACCTTCGTCTCGGTGAACCTGTCCGCGCGGCAGTTCACGGAGGGCGACCTCATCGACGACATCCGCCGGACACTCGCGCGCACCGGGCTCGACCCCGAGGCGCTCGAGCTCGAGATCACCGAAAGCGTGCTGATGGACCACTCCGAGGCCGGCATCCGGACGCTCAGCGAGATCCGGGATCTCGGTGTGCGGCTCGTGCTCGACGACTTCGGGACGGGCTACTCGTCGCTCGCGTACCTCAAGCACCTGCCGCTCGACACGATCAAGATCGACCGGACGTTCGTGGCCGGCATCGAGGACCCGGCGGACCGCTCGATCGTCGAGGCCGTCGTCGCGCTGGCGCACGGCCTCGGGATCGGGGTCGTCGCAGAGGGCATCGAGACCAAGGCACAGGCCGACAAGCTGCGAGAGCTCGGCTGCGACTTGGGGCAGGGCTACTTGTTCAGCCGGCCGGTCCCCGCCGATGGCACGCTCGCGCTCCTCCGAGATCGTCCGCGCGCGGCCCGCGCCCTGCGCTCCAAGACGGTCAGGGCGCGCGACCTTCGGCGGGTCGGCTGAGGGGCTAGTTGCGCCCGCCGAAGATGCGGAGCAGGAACAGGAACAGGTTGATGAAGTCGAGGTAGAGCGTCAGCGCGCCCATGACCGCTGCCTTCTCGACCGATCCCGTGTAGACCTGCAGCTGGCCGTTCTGGATCCGCTGGACATCCCACGCCGTCAGCCCCGTGAAGATGATGACGCCGATGATCGAGATCACGAACGACGCGGCGTCGCTCCGCAGGAACAGGTTGATGACCATTGCTACCAGCAAGCCGATCAGCGCCATGAACAGCAGGCTGCCCATCCGCGCGAGCGACCGCTTCGTCACGTGGCCGTAGATCGCGGCCGCGCCGAACATCGCTGACGAGGACACGAACGCCGAAACGACCGAGGCCTGGGTGTAGGCCGACACGATCAGACCGATCGTGACGCCGAGTGACGCGGCATAGACGAAGAACAGGCCCAGCGCGACCGTCGCGCTGATGCGGCGGATGCCGAGCCCGATCGCGAACACGAGCCCGATCTGGGCGATGATCAGGACGATGAGGTTGTTCGCTGCGAACTCGAGCAGGCGCTCGTTGCTCTGGACCACATAGGCGATCGCCGCCGTGACGGCGAGCCCGACGAACATCCAGATGAAGGCCTGCGTCAGGAACGCCTGTTGCGTCCGCGCATCGGGGATCGCAGGCGCGCTCAGCTGCTGTTCAGCCGGCAGCGTCCCGGGGACGGCCGACGTCTGTGACGTGTACGGGTTGGTGGATCGCGGATCGCTCACGATGGGTCGCTCCTCATGCACCGACGGTCGTCGGGCTCACCACATCAATCCCGCGTCGCGCGGGTCCCAGCGCTCGGCCAGCAACGTGACCTTGACGTCGTGGTCGACGACCGACTCGACCTGCTCCTTGACCTGGTTGATCATCGACCCGGCGTACGGGCAGAACGGTGTCGTGAGGATCATCTTGATCTCGGTCGAATCGGTGCCGAGGATGATCTGCTTGATCAGGGCGAGCTCCACGACATTCATGCCGATCTCGGGATCGACGACGGCGCGCAGCGCGTCGAGGATCGCGAGCTCGGTCGCACGCCGCTCAGGATCGAAGGCAGGCGCAGGGCCTTCCTGGGTCGCGTCGGTAGCCGCGTCATCGGTCGTAGGTTCGGTGGTTCGGGTGTCGGTCATCTACGGGTGGATCTCCGAAGGGCTCCGAACAGCGTAGCACTGAGTGCCAGACGACCCGAACGCGGCGGCCGGTACTGGCCGCCTGCCGCTTCGGTGGTGCCGCTCAGACGGTCTTGACGACGATCCCCGGGACGCGGTACTGCGACGGGAGGCCGGCGGCTTCCGCTTCGCTGTAGCCGGGACCCCGGAGCGAGCCGTCCGCCTCGAAGAACTCCGCGTATCGATCGCGGTTGTTGCTCGCGTACGTGAAGGCCGCGGCCACACCGACCGTGCGCAGCTCGGGATGGTCCGTCAGGATCCGTGCCAGGTCATACCCGCTCGAACGTAGCTCGAGGAGCTGCCGGACGGTCAGACGTGAGCCGTAGCAGAACGGCTCCCCGTTCATGACGAGGGGGTCCTGCTGGACCCATTTGATGGTCACGAGGTCAGGCGCCCTTGTAGAGCAACTGAAGGAACGCGTTCCGCTTGCGCGCGTCGCCCGCGAGCCGCCGATTCCAGCGGTACACGGCGATGGCGGCATCGATGGCGGCGTTGGCATCGACGTCTGCCTGGCCATCGACCACCGATGGCAGCGCGGCTCGGAGGCCTTCGAGCAGGTTGATGATGTCGTCGAGTGGCACGCGCTTGCGGCGATACGCCGGGGCCGTCCAATCGGCGTACTCCCTTGCCGGTGCCGGGTCGCCGGCGGCCACAGAGAGCGCGATCCGATCCGCGAGCAGCGCGGCGTCATGCAGCCGTTCGCGGAGGCCCAGCTCGTCGTAGCGCGTCATCAGCGTCGGGTCGCGCTCGACTGCGGATTCGAGCGCGCGCGCGGCGAGTCGGTCCATCGAGGCGCGGATCTCCCCGGCCGCGATCGGCGAACCGGCGGAGAGGTCGCGCGGCGGTCGGCCCAGGCTGGGGTGGCTCACGCCCGCGAGTCTACCGTCCGTCCGACGCCGTCGTCACACGGCACACATCGCGCCAGGCGTGGGCGACCGGGTGCGTGGCTAGGATGACGTCGTGGACGACACCCGCCCGACGAACGATCCAGGCGAACGACGCCCGACCCGCACGCTCGACCACGCGCCATCGGACAGGTATCGCGAGACCGAGACCGCCGAGGAGGACCCGGTGCCGTCACCGCCCGTCGCCCGCGGGATCGCGTTCGCGCTCCTCGCGGCGATGGTCGGCGGGATCGCGATCGCCGTCGCAGGCGGGCGGCTCACGATCACGGCGGGCCTGCTCGTGGTCGCCGCGGTCCTCGGCTGGATCGTCGCGGTCGCGCTGGCGATCGGCCTCGGGACCAACCGGTCGATGGGGCGGCGGGCGCGGCGCGTCACGGCGGCGGCCATCGCCGTGCTCGGGGTGGCGCTCGGTCAGCTCGGTCTATGGCTCATCGCTCGGGAGGAGGGTGGCGTGCTCGCGCCGATCGACTATCTCGCCGACGTCTTCGGCTTGCTCGTGCCCGCGGAGTTCGCGCTCGCCGCAGCCGTGGCATGGTGGCGGGCGGGATGAACGACTGGTCAACTCTTACGTTCCGCCGCCCTACGGAGGACGACCACGCTTTGATCGTCGGGCTCGTCGACGAGTGGTGGGGGGGGCGCCGGATGCGGGCACTGCTTCCGCGCCTGTGGTTCCAGCATTTCACCGGAACCTCGTGGGTCGCCGAAGACGAGGCGGGCAGGCTGGCAGGCTTCGTCGTCGCGTTCGTCAGCCAGGACGACCCGACGACCGGCTACATCCACATGGTCGCGGCAGACCCGAATCGGCGACGAGGTGGCGTCGGGCGCGCCCTCTATCAGCACGTCTTCGACGACCTCGCGGCTCGCGGCGTCCGCCGGGTCAAGGCCATCACGTGGCCCGGCAATCGCCAGAGTGTCGCGTTCCACACATCGATCGGCTTCCGCGTCGATGACGGCCCCGGGACGCAGAACCTGTACGGGACGCCGGCCTACGCCGACTACGACGGCGAGGGCGACGATCGCGCGGTGTTCACCCGCGACCTCTAGCTGCCCGACGTGGCCCCGGGAACCGGCGGCGCCCCTTCGGTGTAGATGGGCAACAAGGACCGACGCCGTCCACCCGCTCGCCGAAGGGAGTCATCGATGATCCGGAGGATCGCCGCCATCGTCGCCGCGATGGCGATGCTGCTCATCCTTGTCGTGCCCGTGATTGCTGGTGGCTGGGCCGACATCGTCGCCGACGGGCAGACGGCGACGCCACGTGCCGGAACGCCCATCGAGATCGGATTCCGGGTCATGCAGCACGGCGTGACGCCGGCGCCGTGGGAGACCGCGACCGTGCATTTCGCGAACGTGAGCACGGGGGCCACGTTCGACGTCATCGCCAGGAACGACGATCCGAACGGTCATTTCGTCGCGACCGCGAAGATCCCCGACTCGGGCTTCTGGACTTGGGATGTCACGCTGCAGGACCTGGCGACCAGCCAGGCACCCGTGCCGTTCACGGTCCTGAGCAAGACCGGCGTCGCGCCCGCGCTCGACACGGCGGCGCTGCTGACCGCGATCCAACGCGCGAAGAGCGAGGCGATCACGGAGGTCAGCGACCGATACGGTCCTGCGCTCGAGCGGCTCCAGGGGCAGGCCGACGGGTACCGGACCCGCATCGACGACCTGAACGCCCAGGTCCGCGCTCTGACCAAGGAAGGCGATACGTCCGCGACTCGGGCGGACGCTTCCGACGGAACGCCGGGCCTGCCGTTGCTCGCCGTGCTCAGCGTGTCCGTGCTGGCAGGCGCGATCGCCGGATTCGCGATGAGCTGGCTGTCGGGACGGACGCCAGGGAGCGGTCGGTCCGCTGTGGCGCTCAGCGCGACTCCGCCAGGAGTCGACCCGGTGTGACCTGTTCGTGGAGGAGGCGACCGAAGCGCCCGACCTGGTCGGGCGCTTCGGCTGTCTCGACCCAGTCGGCGACCAACGCCTCGCCGCCTTCATACGCGAACACGTACAGACGTGACAGTGGGTCCTCCAGGAAGGCGAGCCGTTTCGCAGCCACCTTGGGCCGGTAGCGCCCGACCTCGCGGAGGTAGTCGAGCACCTCCTCGGACGACGCGTCATCCACGTACCGTCGGAGTGCTGCTTCGTCGGTCGCGGCCTCGAGACGATCACGCAACGCGTGCAACCGCACGGTCCGCTCGGCGATGTCGCGAGCCTTCGCGGGGTCGGCGGCGATCGGCAGCGCCGCACGCTCGAAGATCTCGAGGAGCAGATCCGGGCGCTCGTCGAACGATGCCGCGAACCTCGTCCCGTAGCGCGCCAGCCCCTCACTGACAGGGCCTTCAGGCGTATCGGTCAGGATCATCGACACTTCAAGGCGGCGATCGCGCTCGACGAGATCGGTCTCGCGCCACGCAGCCTCGAGGTGGTGCCCGGGGTATGCCTCATGCCCGAGCGTGACGATCAGGTCGTGGGCGGTGACCGGCACGTCGACGTTGAGCTCGACGCGTGACCGGCGATCGCCCAGATAGCGGTCGTACGCGATCCACGGCTGATCCGAGATCGTCGTCAGCCGGATCGACTCGCGATCCGGCAACCCGAACAGCTCGCTCGCACGCGCGCGGAACCGCTCCAGCAGCCACTCGGCGATCGGAAGGAGTCGCTCGGTCGGGATCTCGAGCGTCGCATCCCACGCGTCAAGACGATCCGGGATGGAGCCTGGACCGGGCAGGAGCGCATCGATCTCGGCCGCCGCGGCATCGAACGTAGAATCAGCATGTCGCCGCGGCGCGAAGCCGAGGCAGCGTTCGACGTACGCGGGGTAATCGAGCGGCTTTCCGGCAAGCGCAAGGGCATGCGCATCGAGCGCCCTGAGCTGGGCGATCAGCCATCCGCGTCGGTCGGCGTCCTCGATATCACGTTCCACTCGCTCCGAGAGATCCGCGATGTCGTCGAGCAGCCGCGCGGGCGATCGCTGCTGCTCCATGTCGGCACGCGCCTTGAGATCGGCGGGCCCGTAGTACCCATCGACGATGCCCGGCATGTGCTGGTCGAAACGGAGCCCGAGCAGGAGGTAGTCGGCCGCGATCTCGTCAGGAGCGGGGATCAGGCGGGTCCCACCGAGCGCCGGGACACGCTCCGCGGGCGCCGTCACCGCTGCATCTTGTCGGGGCGAGGCGCGCGTCGCTCCCCGTGGTCGCGATGCTCGTCGGCCTTCCGACGGGCGTCCGCCAACCGTTCCGAGAGCGTGGGGTCGGCCGGCAACCCGCTCCGATCGGGCGGTCGGTCGGGCGGTCGGGGGGTCGCTTCCGCAGCCGCGCCCGGCGCGATCCCCCCGGTCTCGCCGAGGAAAGGCATCCCCTGGCGCTCGACCGCGTCGAGGCTCATCCGGAGGGCGGCGGTCTTCTGGCTCGCGACCTCCCGGACATACGCGGTCTCCTCGTCTGCCGTCATCGGCCGGCCGCGGACGATCGCGGTCGGCTTGCCGACCATCAGCCAGGCGAGGTGGTAGCGATCCATACTGCCCCACGCCGTCGCCAGGAGGTCGTCCGAGAGCTGGAGCCAAACGCGGAGCGCGCCCATCGACGGGTCCGCGATGAGCCGGTCGCCCTCATCGACGAGCTGCCGGGTGCGCGTGATCAGCTCGTCCCGCGTCATCGCCGGTCGGGGTCGGCGGCCGCCCGTTCACCTGTCTCGGCGAGCATCGCCTCGCGGTCGGCTCGCGCCCGCAGGGTCCACGGTCCCGGGCGTCCGTCGCCGATCGATGCGCCGTCGAACATCGTCACCGGAAGCACGCCAGCGACACTCGACGACAGGAACGCCTCATCCGCCGACGCGAGGTCCCCACGTCCGAGGAGCGACTCGATAGGGCGCAGTCCCACCCCGCCCGCCCATCCGAGCAGCCACGACCGCGTCGTCCCGGGCAGGATCGCGCAGTCGAGCGACGGGGTCGCGAGCTCCTCCTTTCCGTCGGTCCCGCGGCGGACGAGGAAGATGTTGGCCGACGTCCCTTCTGACAGATGGTCGCTGACGGTCATGAACAGCGCATCGTCGGCACCGGCACGACGGGCCTCGAGCCGAGCGTAGACGTACTCGGCGCGCGATGTCGTCTTCAGCGTCGCGAGGGGGTTCTGTGGGTCGCGACGCACCCGCGACGTGACGAGGTGGAGGCCACGCTCCAGGTGGTCACTCGGAGCCGGGAGGACGGGCCACGCCTGGATCACGATCGTCGGACGGGCGCCGCCGCTCGGCGGCAGGACGCCGCGAGCCTTGAACACGCCTCGCGACACGGTGATACGGATCGACGCATCCCCGTCTGGACCGTCGAGTCCGTCAGCTTCCAGGAGCGCCGCGATCCCGTCGGCCAGGCGACGATCGACGTCGGCCGGCAACGCGATGTCGAGACCGGCGGCGGATCCATGGAGTCGCGCGAGGTGCGCGTCGAGCTCGGCGGGCGCGCCGCCTCGAGCGCGAAGCGTCTCGAAGATCCCATCGCCCAGCTGGAATCCTCGGTCGAATACCGACAAGTGGCGGTCGTCGGCGCGAAGGATCTCGCCGTCGACCCAGACGTGACCGGCCGGCCCGTCCCCGTGCGACGTCACGCGACCTCCTCGCCACCGATCGCCGACAGCGGGCCACGGGCCTTGGCGACGGTCTCCTCCCACTCAGCCGCAGGTTTGCTGCCCCATGTGATACCGCCGCCCACGTGAAGGGTCAGCCGGCGGCCGTCCGCGACGAACGTCCGGATGAGGATGCTGGTCTGCATCGCGCCGTCGGGGCCGATCCACCCGAGCGCGCCGGTGTACGGACCACGCCGAACGGGCTCTAGCTCCTCGAGGATCTCCATCGCGCGGATCTTTGGCGCGCCCGTGATCGAGCCGCCCGGGAAGCTCGCCCCGAGGAGGTCGAAGGCATCGCGGCCTGGCTTCAACTGGCCCGTCACCGTCGACACGAGGTGCTGGACGGCAGCCGTCCGCTCGAGCCGGCACAAGCGCGGCACACGCACGGTGCCGGGCAGACACACCCGACCGAGGTCGTTCCGAAGGACGTCGACGATCATCACGTTCTCGGCGCGGTCCTTGGCACTCGTCAGCAGCTCGCGCGCGAGGGCCCGGTCCTCGGCTCGGTCGCGGCCTCGTCGGCGCGTTCCCTTGATCGGATCGGTGGCGACGACGCCGCTCGGGTCGAGCGACAGGAAGGGCTCAGGCGATGAGGAGAGCACCGCGCGCGGTCTGCCGGTCTCCGGCGATCGGCCGAGGTCGAGGTACGCCGAGAAGAGCGACGGGTCGCCGGTCCGCAGTCGTCGGTAGCGAGCCCACGGGTCCCCGCCGAACGGTGTCTCGAGGCGACGCGTCAGGTTCGCCTGGTAGATGTCGCCGGCGGCGATGTGGCCCCGCACGGTCTCGACACCCGCTTCGTACTCCAGTCGCGACAGACCCGATCGGAACCGGAGGGGCGCGTCGTCGCCGTCGTCGGTCGCGGCGGCGACAGTGGCCGATGTGACGCGCGCGTGCACTTCATCGAGCCGCCGCGCGAGGCCGCGCGCGTCGCCATCGACTGCGCGGCCGGCGAGCCATGCCGCGCCCGTCCGTCGATCCCACGCGATGACCCAATCATGGAGCGCGAGGCGCATCGGCGGCAGCCCCTGATCGTCGAGCGCGATGGACGGCAGCCGTTCCAACGCGTGGCCGAGGTCGTACCCGAGGAAGCCCACGAGACCGCCGAGGAACGGCGGCGCCTCGCGGTCACCTGGTGGCGACGGGTCGAGCCGAGCGATGAGCCGACGGGCGACGGCGAACGGATCGCCGCCCGAGGCCGCTGACTCGAGTACCGCGACCGGGTCGGCGGTCAGGTACGTCCAACGCGCATTGCGGCCGGGCCGAGCGCTCTCGAGCAGTGCGAGCCCCGGCAGATCGCGGAACGCTTCAGCGACGTCGATCGCCCTCGCTGCCCCGACCCGGTCGGGCAAGCGACGGACGCGCACCGACGGGGACGGCGAAGCAGGCTCGGTTGTACGGGTCGGGATCACGCTGGCGATGATACGGCCCGCTCGGCTCCCGGCGGCCTCACGGGGCCGCTACCCTCTCGCGATGCGAGCACGAGATCTCGGTATCCGGTTGGGCCTCGGCACGCCGGGGCCGCTCAATGCGATCACCGACGTGGCGGGTGTGACGGTCGGACACACGACGCTGATCAGCGGCGCCGGCCCACTCGTGGTCGGCAAGGGCCCGATCCGAACCGGGGTGACGGTCGTCTGCCCTCGCGGCGCCGCCCGTGGTGGTCCCGTCTTCGCCGGATGCCACCGCTTGAACGGCAACGGCGAGCTGACCGGGCTCGAGTGGGTGCGAGAGTCCGGACTGCTGACGACACCGATCGCGATCACCAACACGCACAGCGTCGGTGTGGTGCGGGACGCCTTGGTCGCGGCGTCGGTCGACGGATCCGACGCGCGCTGGTCGCTGCCGGTGGTCGGCGAGACCTTCGACGGGCTGCTGAACGACATCAACGGCTTCCACGTCACCGGCGCCCACCTGCACGCGGCCCTCGGCGATGCGCACGGCGGCCCGGTCGAGGAGGGCGCTGTCGGGGGCGGCACCGGGATGATCTGCCACGAGTTCAAGGGCGGGATCGGGACCGCGTCGCGCGTCCTTCGCGAAGCCGCCGGTGGCTATGCCGTCGGAGTCCTCGTCCAAGCGAACTACGGCAAACGATCGTGGCTCAGGGTCGATGGCGTCCGGGTCGGCGAGGCGATCCCCGTGAGCGAAGTACCGAGCCCGTGGGATGAGGAGGAGGGGCCACGCAGGCCCCCGGCCGGATCGGGCTCGATCATCGTGGTCGTCGCGACGGATGCGCCCGTGCTCCCCCACCAGTGCGAGCGATTGGCGCAACGGGCGGGACTCGGGATCGCGCGCGTCGGCGGGACCGGCGGTCACACGAGCGGGGACCTGTTCATCGCGTTCTCGACCGGCAACGAGCTGCCGGCCGGCACCGGCGACGATTTCGACCCGGTCGGCCTGTCGACCTATGACGTTCGCGTCGTGGGCGACATCGTCGTCGACGAGCTGTTCGACGCCGTCATCGAGGCGACGGAGGAGGCGATCGTCAATGCGCTCGTCGCCGCGACGACCGTCGTCGGCCGCGACGGGATCGTCGCCCACGCGATCCCCCACGACCGGCTCGTGGAGGTGATGCGGGCCGCCGGCAGATGAACGTCCGACCGGCGACCCGCGACGATGTCGCTGCGATCACTCAGATCCTCGAGGCCAACGACGAACCGGTGACCTGGCCCGGCGTCGAGCGAGCGCCCTACGTCGAGCATCTCCTGTCCCGCCCGGGCTTGCGTCTGGTGGTCGGCGAGCTCGACGGGAGCGTCGCCGGCGTCGCCGGCACGATCGAATTCGGCGTGCCCGAGCGCCGCTTCCTTACGGACCTCTACGTCGACCCGAGCCGGCAGTCGAGAGGGCTCGGCCGCCGGATGCTCGACGCGGCGATGGAGGGCGCCACCGAGCGGATGACCTTTTCGTCCAGCGACCCGCGCGCGCTCGGGGCGTATGTCAGAAGCGGGATGCACCCATGGTGGCCGCTGCTCTACCTCGAGGCGGATGTCGCGCGGCTGCCGTCGGCCGTCGCCGGTGAGGAAGCGCGGTCAGCCGACGTCGCTGAGACCGCTCGGCTGTCACGAACCTGGACGGCCATCGACCGGACCGCCGACTTCACGCACTACGCGTCGCTGCCTGACGCGGCCGGGTTCGTGATCGCGCTCGACGGTCAGGATGCCGCCAGCGGCTGGGCGTGCCGCGAGATCGCTGACCCGGGCCGCTGGCTGAACCACGCGTCGATCGCCCCCGACGCCGATCCCGTCCGCGTCGCGTTCGCGATCCTCCGGGCGGCCGGGTCCGGAGGACGCATCGGCGCCGCGGTCCCCGGACCGAATCAGGCGGTCCCACGCCTGCTCGATGCTGGCGTCCGCATCGGTGGCACCGACACGTTCTGTGCCACCGACCGCGACCTGCTCGACATCCGCACGATCTTCCCCAGCCCCGGGATGCTCTGAGCGGTCGCGGTCGCGTCCGGCCCCTCCTCCGCGCGCCCGGCTGAAGAGGTCGACGGTTGCCTCGAGCACCGGAGCGAGCGACGTGGCTGGACGGTCGCTATGCCCGGGACGCGGCACGGTCCCGCAGCTGTGACGCGACGGACGGCCAGAAACACGGAACGGGCGCCAGCGGCGCCCGTTCGTCGTAGGTCGGAGAGGAGCGACCTCAGTCGCCGTGGATCAGTCGCCGACGCCGACCGCCACCGGCTTCTCGATCGGCACACCGATGAGGCTGCCGTACTCGGTCCAGGAGCCGTCGTAGTTGCGCACTCGCTGGTAACCCAGGAGC